>JBBRKQ010000030.1:0-41993 GCA_038231815.1 Phycisphaerales bacterium | reverse complement strand
TGCCGTGACGGTGATGCGGTAGATCCCGCCAGCCACCGTGCCGCTGCCAAGCAGCGTGTCGCCAGCGGAGATGATGCCGTCGCCGTTTCGATCTACGTAAAACGCCACGCTGCGTGTTGGTGCGGCCGTCCCGCTGATGGGCGCGACCGAGAGAATCGTGCTGTTGCCACGCAAAACATCCGCCGGGCTGGCCGTGACCGGTGGTGCCCCCGTCACGGTCTGGCGCACCTCAACACTGGTTCGGCTGGTGCTGTCGGTGGCAATCGCAAAGACATTGTTGGTGTTTCGCACAAAGCCCACCGCTGAGGGATCGCTGATCACCAGCTCATAGGCCCCACCCGCCGTCGGAGTTGTTACCGTGCCCAGCAGCACATCAGACACATCAAACGTGCCGTTGCCATTGCTGTCGCGGTAGAACTTCACGTCGATAATCGTCGCCGCGGCAATCTGCGTCGCCGCAGAACTCAGTCGAAGCGTGAGCGGATCGGTCAGACGCGTCAGCACACCGGGGTTCACTGAGAAGATTCCCACGCTCACCGGAGACAGTGCCGTCACGGTCAGAGTTGTGACCCGAGGCACACTGGTTCGGCCCGTGCTGTCGGTGGCGATGGTCAGCAGAGAGTTTGTCCCTTGCCCCAGCAGTGTGGTATCCGCCACGATGGCCCAGCCGTTGCTGCCATCGGTGTCAAAGCCAAGGCTCACGTCCGTGCCTGCATCGTACACGCCGTTGTTGTTCACATCGCGGAAGGTTTCAACACGCGTGATCGTCGCTGAATCGGCAATCGTTGTCGGGTTCGTCACCGTCAGGGTCAGCGGCACACCGGTGTATGCGATGATGTTGTTGTTCGCGTTCGTGCCCACCGCTGCGACTGATACAGGGGTGGAAGCCTGCACCGCCACAGTCGTGGCAGACGGTGCCGAGCGGAACGCGCTGGGTGAGTCATCAACCGCGACGGCAAGAATGGTCACGTTGCCCGCAGGGAAATCCAGCGTGCTCACATTGTTGAGCGTCCAGCCCTCAGCATCGGTGAAGTCTGATCCCAAGAGCACATCAGTGCCCGTATCCACCAGACCGTTGCCGTTGACATCCCGGAAGAAGTCAACCCTGGCAATCCCCGCACCAATTGATGCCGGTGATGCCGCGCTCAGGCTGATCGGCAGCCCCGCGTACGCCACGCTCAGCACGTTCGATACCACCGGTCCGATTGTTACCGGCGTCACGCCCACCGTAAACGAATCATCGACAAACGAACCATCCGCCGATGTAGCACGCACCGTAATCACCGCCGCGCCGCTTTGGCCAGGGTTAAAGCCCAGCACCAGATTGCCACTCGAGTTAAAGCTCGGGCTTACCAAAGCGCCGTTGTTGGTGAGCGCGGTGTACGTGATTTCATTGACAACCACAATGTTTGTGATGGTGACAAACTGGTTGGGCTGGATAACTGTGGTGTTGTTTGCCAAATCACGCAGCGGCAACTGCCCGAGGGGACCGTTTTGTGAGTTCAGTCCATAAAAGGCGTTTGCGTTGAAATTCGGCACCGCGGCCATCGCGTCCACAACGGTCATGCCAGCGCCCAGCACGCGGCCAAAGGCGGTGAACCCTTCGTCCACGTTGTCAAGGTTGGTCGCTCCGTTGGCCGACGTGTTGTTGTTCACGGTATTAAAGAACCACTGGCTCGTCGCCGAATTGATCTCTCCACCCACCCGCGCCATCGAAATGGTGCCGCGGGCATTGCTGTTGCCCGGCTCGTTGTTGACTCTAGGGAAGGTCGTAATCTCCCTCGGATCAGCCTCCGGACCAGACGCGTTACTCGGTGAAGTGGGGCCGGTAAACCCGCCGCCTTGAATCACAAAGTTCGGCACCGAACGGTGAATGATCGAGTTCGTGTACCTTCCCGCGTTGCGGTAGTTCAGGAAGTTGGCCACCGTCAGCGGGGTTGTGCGTGTGCGAAACGGCTGGGTGGTATCGCCAGATGCCTTGGCGGCATCAAACAACTCTATATTAAAAGAGTTCGCCGTTCCCGGCTGGTTGGTGTTGAACCGCAGCACCGTGCCCGTGATCAGCGGATTGTCATACCGGTTGTTCAGATCAATCACCACGTTGGCAGAGCTGATCCCAACCGTCCGATCAGGGATCGGGTTTAAAATGTTCACGGTCATCATCTGCCGGCCTTCGAGCGCCTCAAGTGTCTCCAGTGCATCAAGCCCGGCCGCCCCACCCGTGCTCACAGCCTGCCCGGCTGTCCTGCTCACCAAACCCGCCGTTGCCTTCTCCGTCCCACGGCCAGATTTGGCTCGGGCCGGGACTGCGGGGACCGAAAATGCAGAGAGAGCGGAAAGAATTCGACGCATGGATGATTCCGTTTCGTGCCGCGGGGGGGGCTAGGCCAAGGCCTAATGGTGCGGCGGTTGAAATTCAGAGGACGTGGCGAGACCGTAAAAATGGTGAAACCGTAAAAATGGCGAGACCGTAAAAATGGCGAGACCGTAAAAATGGTGAGACCGTAAAACTTGGTGCGAACGTCAATACCTCGGTGCACAATCACCGAGGTCGAATATGCGAGGCAGGGGCGATTCAGACTCCCAAACACGGGTGGAAAACACGTTGCTGGTGATCGGAGAAGCGGTCGAGGTTATCGGTGCAAAGGCCCCCACGGAGGAACCATTTCATCAGGGCCACTTCTATTCGTTCAAACTGGTGTTTCGGTTTGTTTTAAATCATCCGGTAAGCGCTGCCCAGCCTCACTCCTGTCTGGCCAAAGTCCGACCGTGCGTCAGGTACGCTGAGGCAACTCCGTGCCGTAGTACTGTGTTATGTGGAAGCGTCACTCTCTAGGTGGCCGCGGCGGGTGTGGGGGAAGCCAACCGGTAAACACCAATCTCCTACGCAGCTGTACAACGAACCGGTTCGCGAACGGTAGCCCTCAGGATGCAGCCGAATCCGTAAACTGGTAAGCAATCGCCCTCGATGGACCAATTTACGACTGTCCACGGGCGGGCGATGGGGCTCCAAGTCGCTCGTGGGGCTCCGCAGGCGCGACTGTCGCACGCCCACCCCGAACATGTACCCGATTTTCCAACAGTGCTGCGATCGCTTCCGGGTAGGCCACGCATTCTTGCTCAAAAACCCGAGCGGCCAGAATCGCAGGCGTGTCAGTTTCAAGCACCGGGCAGGTCCGCTGGACCAATATTGGGCCGCTGTCGTACTGGTCATCACAAAGGTGAACCGTGCACCCTGAGACCTTACACCCATGGGCAATAACCGCCTCATGGACGTGATGTCCAAACATTCCCTTGCCGCCAAACGCCGGCAGCAAAGCCGGGTGAATGTTCACCACCCGATTGGTGAATCCCACCGGAACCTCAACTTTCTTAAGGTAACCCGCCAAAACGACCAAGTCCGCTTGAACCTCGGCCATGAGTGCCCCGAGCCTTTCCCGTGGAATGGTGCCGCCGAGCACGATCGGCTCAACACCCAGTTCCCGGGCCCGTTCGCACCCAGGGCAGTTGGTGCTCGCAATCACGCGCACGATTCGCGCATCCAGCAATCCCGCGGCGATTTGTCGCTGCAGGTTTACCATCGTGCGGCCACCACCCGAGAGCAAAATACAAATGTTGGCGGGCATGGTTAGAAGTCACTTCGCCTTGGCAATACCGTCCTGAACCGTCGCCACGATGGTGAGGCCCGAATCCAGCCGGGTCAGCTTCATCACCTTTTTGATGTTGTCGCTGAGGTTTGCCAGTACGAACTTACCACCCCCCGCCTTGAGAGTGCGATTGAGCTGAACAAGCATGCCCAGCCCCACCGAGGCGACCATTTGGACATCCTTCATGTCCAGCACCAACCGGTTCTGGTGTGCCGCAGCCAGCGTTTTCAGCTCCGGCTCGAGCACGTTTGCCTCGTATTCACTGATTTTTTCACACAAAACCGCGGCAACAAGGACGCCGCCGGATGGGTCACACTTCAGGTGGGCTGAGGACATAGAAAGCAGGGTAGCAACGCCGGCCGCCCCGTTGCCAAACGCCCCCTTCCGGGCACTTTCGCAAAGGTCGATCCCGCCGTGAAATGCCGGCTTGCAAAGGCATGCTGCAATTCAGGCAGCGGGGTTGATCAGGGAACAATCCCGACCGCGGACTCCGCTCGGCAACGCGAAGATAGATGCGTCGGATTTCGCCACACAACCCGCCCTTAAGGATTTGTTCAATGACCAGCAACCAGGAAACCATCAGAGAATATCTCGGTGACCTCATCGCAGTGTTAAACCACGTCTCCACCGCTGTCAGCGGCCAGGCAAAGGACGAAGGGCTCATGCGAATCGAGCGGGCAAACCACGTCATTTCCAACACAACCGACGTGCTGCTTCGTCAGCGAACAGCGCTGGAGGCTCATCTCAAAAGCGTCGGCGGCGCCACCGTCGGTGGCGGCCTGAAAGACGTGCTCACCACCGTGGCTGGCGCTCTGGCGGGCCTGTACGGCAAGGCCCGCGCCGAGGGTGCCTCGCGTCTGCTGCGCGATGATTACACCGCGCTCAGCTTCGTCAGCATCTGCACCGCCATGCTGCACACCACCGCTCTGGCGCTCGATGATGCGGCCGTTGCCGAACTCACCCGCCAGCACATGATGGATTATCCGCCTCTGATTATGGCCATTAGTGAGCTTGTCCCCGACGCCGTCGTTGCCGATCTAGCGGCGGACAAAGCAAAGATCGTCAATCACAACGCCGCGGAACAGGCGAGCGCAAATCTCAAAGATTCTTGGCGTCACGCATCGTCGGCGTCCGCCGTGCGGTAAGCAGGTCCGGTAAGAGCCAATGGGCACGGCCGGCGACAAAGCCCCCTCAAAAGAACGCCAGTTGGCGTGCAAGCCAACTGGCCTCTTTATTTAGTGCTGCACTCTCTTGCTCATCGCCCGGCGAATATCTCGGTCCGATTCCCGCTTGGCAATCACCTGCCGCTTATCCGCCTGATCGCGCCCGGAGCCCACGCCCACCAGCAGCTTGGCATAGCCGTTCTTAAAATAAATCTTCAGAGGCACCAGGGTGCCACCCTTCACATCCGCCGCCCGGAACAAACGCACGATTTCCTTTTTGTGCGCTAATAACTTGCGTGTCCGCGTTGGGGCATCCTGCATGTTTCCAGCGGGGCCGTACTCGGCGATATTCACCTGGTGCAGCCACAAACTTGGTGGCGTCAATTCTGCCCGTACCCAGCCCTCCTGCAGGCTTACCTTGCCCTCCCGCACGCTTTTCACCTCCGGCCCGTACAGCTTGATGCCACACTCGATGGTTTCGCCAATAGCAAACTCAAACCGCGCCCGGCGGTTCTCGATCGTTTTATCCTCGGTTTTATTCTTCTTTGCCACGACTGTAAGGATAGTGGCGCTGCCAGCCCCGTGCCGAAGTTCGGGCAAACAGCCGCCAGCGGCCTCCCCCGCACACTGTTAGCCGCTGCCAGCGGTCGCTGCTCGCTCGAATGGGCAAGGGCGATCGCCGCGATTATGCCAGCTTGCCGAATGTATTAATCGTACGGTTCATCATCTCGTCATAATTTTGAATCATCTTCGCATTGCCAGTCATTGCACGCTCCGCTGAGCCAAAGGCCATCATCGCCTTGACCGCATCAACCGTTGATCGCTCGATGGAGTTCTGCTCAAGGGTTGCCTTTGTCGCGGCCCGTTTGCGGCCCATCGTGGCCTGGTCCGCGGCCAGCATGTTCTCACCACGCTTTCGCAGCAGGCTCGGGTTCTCAATCGTTGCCAATTGAATCTGCCCCACAATCTCACCACCCTGCCGGATGGTTCCTGATTTATCAATCGCGATCGGCGGGCCATCAGCCAGCGTAATTGGGCGATCCTCCGTATCCAAAATCGGTCTCCCGCTCGATGCCTGTACCAGCTTTCCGCTTGAGTCCAGCGTCAGCCTGCCGTCGCGCGTAAACGCAGTCGCCCCGGGCCCGTTGCCAACCCCGTCGCGGACAACAAGAAAGCCATCCCCCTGCACCGCAACATCCAAAGCATTGGCCGTGGGCTGTAACGTGCCCTGTGCCAGCGACACCCGCGGCCGACTCATCAGCACGCCACCGCCCAGCCGCTCCAGCAATTTGTTTGAGGGCAGCCCCGCACGCCCGGACTCTTCACGTTCGGGCAGTCGCTGCCGGGGCAGTGGCGTGTCAAGCTTAAAGCCCGTGGTTTCAACGTTCGCCAGGTTATTTGCATGCACATCCATACGGTGCATCCCGGTGAGCATTCCTGAAGCGGCAAGATACATTCCATATTGCATGAGGATCCTCCTACTGGCAATGGTGGGGTGGTGATGTCACAAACTATGCTGCACGCTTCGCTGAACTGCCGGGCGCATTCTCGGCCGCACAAGCATCCACATTCCGCGTGATCCGCTGGTGCTCCACGGTCGCCATCGCGGCGAGGCGCAGAATCTGCCGCGACAGCTCCGCTGCAGTCGGCACATGCATCAGCGATGGACGGTCGGGCGCTGCATCATCATTCGCCGGGGCGTTGTCTTCGAGCAGATCATCAATTCGAAACAGACGAGAGGGTTGCATGCCCCACCTTCGCAAGCGGTGTGCCACAGACGCCGGGCTGAGAAATACTCGGCGCGAACCACGTCCCACGCCTCTCTTCCAGGCCCAGAGACCACACCACGCCAAGAGTCTCTCCTTGGTTCCACTCTAACTTCACTCGCTCTATGCGTTTGGCTAGGGCCATCGCCCCACACCTCGGCATGCACCACCAAACTCTGCTTTCTGCGGCACGCCAATTGCGTTGGCACCGTCATGGCCACCATTGCACTTCACTCCGCCGCAAGCGGTCTCTCCGCCCTCAACACATCCATGGACGTTATCGCCAACAACTTGGCCAACGTCAACACGCCGGGCTTCAAGTCCTCTCGGGCAAACTTTCAGGATCTGCTGTACGCCAACCGTGTTCAGCCCGGTGTCGAGAACGCCAACGGTGACCAGCGGCCCACCGGCCTCCAGGTCGGTCTGGGCGTCCGTGTTTCGGGCACCCAACTCAGCTTCGCGCAAGGCGCGCTCATCAACACCAACCGCGAGCTTGATGTGGCTATTGAGGGCAATGGCTTCTTTAAAGTGTCCGTCCAGCCCACCCTTGGCAATGGCACCGCGTACACGCGTGCGGGCACATTCGCAGTCAATAGCCAAGGCCAACTCGTCATGGCCAATGACCAGGGCCGCCGCCTTGAACCACCCGTGACCATCCCGGAAAACGCTACAGCCGTCACCGTCGATGCCACCGGTAAGGTGCTGGCTCAAATCCCCGGCAATGTTGAGCCTCAGGAGGTTGGCCAGATCGAGCTGGCGACCTTCATCAACCCCGCCGGACTGAGCGCCGTCGGTGAGAACCTCTACGTCGAGACCAGCGCCAGCGGAAATGCCGTCTCCGGCAACCCCGCCTCCGACCAGCGCGGACAGCTCAAGCAAGGTGTGCTGGAAAACAGCAACGTTGATCCGACCGAGGAGCTCATCAACCTCATCAAAACCCAGCGTGCCTTCGAGATGAACAGCCAGACCATCCGCGCTGCCGATGAGAACCTCAAAACCGTCGCCAACCTCAAGCGCTGATGCCGTGGGGTAAACGCCAAGAACCCACCGGCCCCAGCAGCACGCGGCGGCCAATCAGAAAGCAGTGGGGGAGTAAGTCGCCTTTTCGTCGCAGCAAGTCGGAGACTTCGCTGCATACTAAACCTGTACACCAAAGTGTCAATCGCGGGAGCTTGCGATGAAGCAGATTATCCGTCTTTCAACGTACCTTACAGCCTTGTTTCTGGTCGCCTCCGGCGGCACCACGGTGCGCACCGCACAGGCCGAGACCCTCATTACCATGAAGCGCTCGGCAGAGCCCAGGCCAGGCGCTGCCGTGCTGCTGTCTGATCTGGCCGTCATCACCGGTGATGATGCGGAAAAGCTCTCGAAGACTGTCATTCTTCCTCGACCCGCATCCGATGGGCAATCAGTTGGTGGAGAAATTGATGTGCAGCAAGTGCGCACCGCCCTTGACTCCGCAGGTGTGAATTGGGCCAAAGTTACCCTCCACGGCTCACGTACGCGGCTTTTGGTCTCTGATGATGCCAGGCCCGCCACCGATGGGCATGCCGCACCGGCAGGTTCTGCGCCTTCGCTCGATGGCCGCTCCGCCGGGCCGCTTGGCGGGCCAGTTGCCGGCACCGTCAACGGTGCAGTCTCGCTCACCCCCTCCGGTGTTCCCCAATCCCTGTACGACACGGGTAACGGCCCCACGCTCCGTGAAATTGTCGGCCAGCGCCTCGCCGCGATGTACGAGGTCGCCGTCGATGATCTTCGCGCTGAGTATGACAATACCCCCGCCGTGAAATACTTGGACTTGCCCATCGGTGAAGTCGCTGAAGTAACCGTACTTCCTCAGGCATCCACCGGCACCACCCGTATCCCCTTGCGCATCGAACTCCGCCGCCGCGATGGGATTATTGACTACCGCACCCTGGCCGCGAGGGTCGAGCTCAAACGCACCGTCGCCGTTGTCAGTGCTCCGATCGACCGTGGCGAGCTCATCACCGAAGATCTCATCCGTGTTGAAACGCGATGGATTTCACCCGCCGCCGATGCGCCGCTCAGTCGCGACCGGATCATCGGTGCCTCGGCCAAACGCCGGATCGATACCGGCCGCCTAGTCACCCGTGGTGATGTTCAGCCTCCCATCGTCGTGCAGCGGGGCGAGACCGTCAAAGTGCGGATCATCTCCGGCACAATTCAGATGGAAATGAGAGCCAAAGCCCTCTCCACAGCCCGCGATGGTGAAAGCGTCACCCTCCAGTCGGAGGGCAGTAAAAAAACCTTCATCGCCAAGATGGAAGGTCGCCTTGCCATCGCCGATATCGGTTCCAGCAGCCAGCAAGACCGCCCGGAGGCCGGTGCCGGAGCCAAGTAAACGCCAGCGAACTGCCAGAATATTGCATCGTTTGCCTCCCGCCAGACTCGCCGGTTCTTCTTTCCTAGCCCCCTTCGGCCCGAGACCCACATGTCACCTCACGTCATCGCAAGTTCATCCCGCTCCGTCTCGATCAGCTTCCCCTCGGCCAGCCGCCACAGCCTGTCGCGCGAGGCCACCACCCGCGGCATTTTAGTATGCTGCGGTGCGGTCATCGCCTCCCACCTGGTTATCGCCAGCCCCGCGTGCGCACAAAGCTTGTTCCAACGTCATTACCCGGCACCATCATCCAACCCCGCCCCTGCGCAATACTTGCCCGCCGGGGCCGAGCCCTCGCCAACTGTCGTGCGGCCTCAAGGCCAGCCCGGCTCACCTTCCGATGGCAAACCTTCCGATCCCGCCGGCGGGCCCGCTCTTTCACCGGGTCAACCCGTGCCCCCGCAGCAGGGCGGCTCTCCGGATGCAGCCGCCCCCTCTGCTCAGCCAACGCAAGCCGGGCAGCCCGGCTCCGGCACCACCAGCAACGTCATCATGCCCGCGACTCAGCAGGTCCAGTACGGTGGTCCAATGTCCGTCCGAATGGTCAGCCTCATGGCCGTAATCCCGCCCGAGCCCAGACTGCACAAAAAGCACGACAAGATCGAGCTTATCGTCAATGTAAGCAGCCTTTCAACCAGCCAGCAGAAGCTTGACGCCAACAAGAAGTTTAATTTTACAGCTCAATTATCACAGTTTCCCTCGCTCGCCAAACTGCTGGAAGATCTGGAACTCCGCAACGGCATCGGAGCGGTTCCGCCCAAGGTTGCCGTAAACAGCGATGACAAGTTCAAGGGCGATGGCAAGTACGAACGCACCGACCGCATGACCGCCCGCGTCAGCGGCCTAGTCAGCGACGTCAAGCCCAACGGCATGCTCCTGATTGAGGCACGCGAATCCATCGAGCAGGATGAAGAAACCAAGACCATGGTCATCAGCGGCTTGTGTGATCCCAAAGACATTACCAACGCCAACACCGTGCAAAGCAGCCAGCTCGCCAATCTCACGATTAAAATCGAGCACTCCGGCCAAATCAAAGACTCCGCAACCAAGGGCCTGATTCCGCGCTTCTTTGAGACGCTGTTTAACTTTTAGCCGCCCGCTCCTGTTGGCGATTGCCCATCGCCAGCCACCCTGCGGAAAAGCCTGTGCACCACCCTTGGCGGTCCCATCTTCCCGCAACCGCGCAAGCTTCCGCACAAACGCGCCACCTGTGCGCATGCCCCGTAAACGGCCCCGGGGAAATCACCCCGTCAGCGCATCGATTGCACGCTCACCCCGCTCACCCCGCCCACCCCGCCCAACACGCCCAACACGCCCAACACGCTATTGCCCCATGGCACATCGTTTGAGTGTGCTTGGCCATGACCACACCTAGCACCGTAAAGGGCGCACAATCCGCTCTAACCCACTTGGCCACCGTCAGCCGCCTTCCCCGCCCCTCATCCGCCCCCACGGGCGTTCGAGCATTCGCCCTGCTAGCAGCCACCTTGTGCGTCGCAACGGGCTTGGCGGCGGTTGCATCCGGCCAGGTCAGCCTCGGGGCCGCCCCTGGCAATGCCGCCGCCGGTACTCGCCAACCAGTTGAGGAGCGCCCGCTGACCACCCACCAAATTCAGGTGCAGGATATTGCGCGGATGGAAGGTCACGGCACCTCCATTCTGCGCGGCATCGGTATCGTCACCGGCCTTCGTGGCACGGGCGACTCGGGTAATGAGGAAGTTCTCGCCCGCCCCCTGGCCCAAATCTATAAAAACAGTGAAAACCCACTGCCCGATCTCAAAGCCCTGGCAAAGTCCAAGTCTTCAGCAATCGTTTTCCTCGAGGTGGTCATTCCACCACAGGGTGCGCAAAAAGATGATGAATTTCCGGTATACGTGACGGTCTCTCACACCGCAACCAGCCTCGCCGGCGGCCGCCTCTTCATCGCCCCACTCTCCGGCCCGCTGCCCGGCCAAGGGGTCTTTGCCATTGCCTCGGGCGCCATCATTCTAGAAGATGCCCAATTCCCGACCTCCGGGGTCATCCGCAAAGGTGCCCGAATGATCGAGGACATCCGAATGCCCACGCCCTCCACGGCGTTCAACCTCGTGCTCCAACCGGCATATCGCCGCTACGCCAGCGCGCAGGCCGTGGCCTCGGTCATCAACAGCGTGGCATCCGGAGACATCTTCGAACTAGAACACTCGCGCGGTGCTGTTGCGGTACCCATCGATCACGCCAGCGTGCGAATCACCATCCCCGTAAGCGAGCAGGGTGAACCCGCCCGATTCATCGCCCGGGTACTCTCGGCAACATTCTCGCCCGAGCTACTCCAGCCGCCGGCTATGGTCCGCATCAACCAGCGCTCCGGCACCATCATTGCCACCGCAAGTGTTGAGATTTCTCCCACCGCCATTGCCCACCGTGACCTGCAAATCGTCACCATCCTTCCTGATCCGGTCCCCTCACAGCAGTATCCCAAGGTCACCTCCACCAAGTGGACCGGTCTGGCTACCGCCGGCAAGGCAAGCGAGCGGGCCAAACTGCAGGACCTGCTGGCAGCGTTCAAACAGCTTGATGTTCCAGTAGATTCACAGATCTCCATCATCACCGAGCTGTACAACACCGGCCGTCTCCACGCCGAGCTGGTCTTTGAGTGATCCTGCATCCGGCCGGCCCGCATCACGCGGTCCGGCCGTTTTCAATTGCCCGAACCCCTCCCGCAAGACCACTTCGTTTTGCCTGAACTCCCAAAAGGGATCGAAACATGACTGACACAACCCAAGCCTCGCCCCGCTCGCTCGTCGGTGCCCTCGGCCCGGCTCGCGACGCCCGCCCTGCCAAACTCGTCTCCGCCCCAACCACCACACCCTTCAGCACGCCCGCAGACCGTCAGCGCGAGTTTGCCAACCTCCTCGGGCGGGCAAGCTCTACCGAGGTGGGGAAAGTAGCCGAACGTCAAAAGTCTGCCCGGCAAAAGGAAGCTGCCCAGGACATGGTCGCCATCGCTTTGGTCCAGCCCATTCTCAAAGGCCTGCGTGATGGCAACCACGCCGCCGCACCGTTTGGTCCTGGCCCTGCTGAAAAGCAGTTCGGCGGCTTTGTTGATGCGCAGTGGTCCCGCTCCCTCGTTCGCAGCAATAACTTTCCTCTGGTCAATGCCGTGCAGCGATGGATGGGTGATCGCTCATCCCCTGCCGCGGCCCCGCCCCAGCCGTCATCCATCGCGCGATCGCACCGTTCCTAACCAGTGAACCGGTCGCTTCACTCAAGCAACAGCGCCGGATGAATCAAACACGCGCTGTTTCAAGCTCTGCATGGCCCTCTCCTACCTCGCTTCCTTCTCGTTCATCTGTTGCCTGTTCTCTCTCCGTTCCCTCGCCCCCCACCAACCCATCCCTGCTCATCCCACCTCACCCCCGGCCCACCCATGACTCAACCGTCACTCTTCCGCGCAATTCCTGCAGTACCCGTCGCCTCGCACACCACAGAGCTCACCCTCGCGCAAGCGCAGGACATTGAAGTGTTCCTGAATCACGTGCTCACCGTGCAGCGCACCGCAACCCAGGTCAGTGCGGCCCACCGTAAAGCCATCGCAAATGCAGATTTACTGGCTGTTTCCAAGGCCGTTGCCGCCCAAGAAATCATCGCCCGTGAGCTGCTCGGCCTTGAAGAACGCCGTGATCGCCTGCTCGTCAGTCTCGGCGTGCCGCTCCGCGCACGCGCCGGCGTCGGTGCCGGCGGCCAGCCCATCGGCCTCCGCGCCTACGTGGCGCGCTGCCCAGAATCCAGGCGGTCACGCCTCGAACAACTCCTCGATGAAACCGCAAAGCTCGTCCGCGCAAACGCCACCCTCATCAAAGGTATCGAAGGTGCCAGTCGTGCGCTGGTCACCCACATCACCTCCCTCATGTCCCACATCAAGCGTGCACTCACACAAACCGGTGTTTATTCCGCCGGCCGCGGCTACGGTGGCGATGGGGCATTCGCACCGGCTTTGGCGGCAATCGCAATGGATGTCAAAGGCTAAGCCGCTCTGGCACACCATTTGAGTGTGCCATGTCATGTCTCTGAGCAATGCACTCCAGATCGGCCGCTCCGCCCTCTCAGCAAGTCAGCTTGCTATTCAGGTCGCCGGTAACAATGTCGCAAACGCCGCTACCCCTGGCTACAGCCGCCAGGATGTTGCCATGCGGTCGATTTCAGACTCGCGCACCGGCGGCAACTTCATCGGGCGAGGTGTAGAGGTGCAAACCATCCGCCGCCAGGTCGATGCGGCACTTCAGCAGCGCCTTCTGGGCGGCGTGTCGGCAGAAGCGTCAACCAGCAGTGATCTCCAGCAGCTAGCCTCCGTCGAGGCCACCTTAAACGAACTCGACAATCGAGGCCTCTCCAGCCAGCTCGGGGCGTTTTTTAACTCCTGGTCAGCTCTGGCCAACACCCCCGGAGATCCGGCCTCGCGCATGCTCGTCGTCCAGCAGGGTCGCACGCTGGCCGGCTTTGTGCGCACAGTTCGCAGCGACCTTGAAACCCAGCGCACCGCGATCGACCGTGATTTGCAGTCCATGACCACCCGGGTCGATTCTCTCCTAGGCGAAATCGCTGGCGCAAACCAGTCCATCGTCTTGGCCGAGGGCGGCAGTGGCCAGGCCAACGGCCTCCGCGACAGGCGAGATGCCCTCATCACCGAACTTGCCCAGTACGTCGATGTGACCACTGTCGAGCAGCCAAGCGGCTCGATTGATGTGCTCGTCGGCTCTTCTCCGGTTGTACTGGCCGGCACCAGCCGCGGCCTGCAATTCAGCACGGAGGCCGCCGGTGACAAAACCATCGTCAAAGTCTCCACCCGCGACAATGCCGAGCAACTCACCATCCGAAATGGAAGAATCGGCTCGCTCCTCCAGCAGCGCGGCACCTTGGTTGACAGCACACTGGAAAGTCTCGACAAAATCACCGGCCAGCTCATTTATCAGGTCAACAGGGCCCATAGCCAAGGAGTCGGTGGCCAGCCCTACACCAGCCTCACCGGTGACCTCAGCTTCGCTCCGGGCGATGTTGCCCTCGCCTTGAACGATCCGCTGAACACAACAACCGCAGGTCTGGCAATTAAACCGCAAAGTGGCTCATTTTCCGTGCGAATCCGTGACGAGATCACCGGCGACATGCGCACCGCCACAATTCGTATTGATCTTGACGGTCTGGTCGCCGGTGCCAATCCAACGCCGGGCACCAGCACCGACACATCGCTGCAGGACATCGCAAACCAGATTTCCGCAATCCCCAACATGTCCGCCACTGTGACCCCGAGTGGGCAACTGAAGATTGACGCCGCCGCAGGGTTTAGCGTCAGCTTCGCGGATGACACCTCCGGCACACTCGCCACGCTCGGCGTCAACACGTACTTCACCGGCACCGACGCCTCCGACATCGCCGTCCGGGCCGACCTCGTCGCGACTCCATCCCGGCTGGCCACCGGCAGCTACGTCGCCCGCAACACCCCCGGATCCCTGCCCGGCGAGGTGTATGCCTTCGAGGGCGATCGCAGCGACAACGGTGTCGCGCTGCTCATCTCAGGTATCCGCTCTAAACCTATCGATGCGCTCGGCAACAACACCATCGGCGCAAGCTGGAATGAAACCGTCCAGGGCATCGCCGTGCGGTCAGCCGCGGCAAACACCGCCGCCGACTCCGCCACCATCGTTCGCGAATCCCTTGACGCTCAGCGATCCGCCGTTGCCGGGGTTTCAATGGATGAAGAAGCCATTAATCTTCTGCAATACCAGCGCCAATATCAGGCGTCCGCACGCTACATCAGTGTCGTTGATGATCTCACGCAAACGCTTCTAGGTCTCATCAGGTAGTGGTTCCTCGCACCCCACTGTGCCTGGCACGCCCTTTGTGCAAGGGAAATAACAAACGTCCAAAGCAGCGAAAGGACAGTACCTATGAGCATCGGCCCTTCAAACATCTCGCGAACCTCAAACCTCCAGCGCCTCCAGACCGCCGTCGCCCGGCTCCAGCGTACCAACCAAGACATTTTCCGGGTGTCCGAGCAAATCTCCACGCGGCGCTCAATCAGTCGGGCCAGTGATGACCCTGTCCGTGCCTCAGCTATCTCCGTGCTCGATCAGCGTCTCGCTGCCGGTGCGCAGCGCAGTCTAAACCTTGATCGCGCAGGAAACGCGCTGGATGCACTTGATTCTCAGTTGGCAGGCATCACCTCTACCGTTCGCGAAGCGCAATCCACCGCTTCGGGCCAGATCGGCATCACCAGTTCAACAGTCGAGCGTCAGCGTCTGGCCGGAACCGTGGACTCCCTCCTTCAGTCGCTGATGAACAGCGTCAACGCCGACAGTTCCGGCGTTTACCTCTTCGGCGGCTCCAACGCCACGCAGCGGCCGATCGAACGTCTAAACGGTGGCTACCGCTACCTCGGTCGCGGCGCCGGGCTCGTCACCGATCTCGGCACCGGCGACACCGTCCCCATCACCCTCGGGGGCAACAACGCCGTGGGCGAAACATCAGCCACCCGCCAATCAACCCGCGACCTTGACCCGGCAATCACAGCATCCACCCGCCTCTCCGACCTCACCGGTGCCGCCGGCCGAGCGCTCGGTGCAGGCAGCGTCGGTATCTCCTTTGGTGGCGGCCCTACTGCCACAATCGACATGACCGGCGCCGGCACCGTGCAGGATGTCATCAATCGCCTCACCATCGGCATCCGCAAATATGAGACGGACAATTCAGTCTCCATCATGAATCCCGGTGGTATTTCCATCAGCGGATCATCGCTTGATCTGAACCTCACAAGCGCCACCCCGCTGACAATCACCGAAGTCGGTGGTGGCACAATCGCTGCGGATCTCGGGCTTACCCAGTCCGCCCTCAGCTCCGCATCATCTATTACCGCAGCGCTCAATACCAAGCTCACGTTCTCCACTCCAGTCTCCTCGCTCTCCGGCGTCACGCTTCCCCTCGGCTCTATCCGCATTAAAATGAGTCAGGGCGGTGCTGTTACGCAGCGCGTGATAGATCTTTCTGCCGCCCAAACTATGGATGACGTTCGCGCCACCATCGAGCGTTCAGGCCTCGGCGTCCGCGTCCAGATCAATGACCAGAACACCGGAATCAACGTGCTCAGCGAAGTCGCCGGCATGAACATGAGTATCGAGGAAGTCGCCGGTGGTGCAAACACCGCCAGCGAGCTCGGCATCCGAACCATGGACACCGCAACCCCGCTCTCCAGCTTCAACGGTGGCCGCGGCGTGCGAATTGCCACCGGCGGCACCGATCCGGCCACCGGCCTGCCCGACCCCGCCCGTGATGTTGATTTCCGCATCACCGTCGGAACCGGCCAGAGTTTCGATGTGGATCTGCGCCCCCAGGACACGGTGAGCGTCCAGACGCTGCTCGCCCGCATCAATTCTCAGTTCGCAACCGCCGTAGGGCAAACACCGCTCAACTCAGCCGCCCCGGCCCTTACCGCCACAGACTTTGCCGCAGTCCTGACCGACAACGCCAACGGAATCGCCTTCACCCAGTCCGTCGGACCGGGCGACATCACCGTGGTAAAGCAGAACAACTCCGCGGCAGCGGAGGACCTTGGCCTGCTCGACAGCACCTACGACAGCGCAACATCAACCCTCCTGGCGCAGGACCGTTCCACGGTGCGCGTAAACAACCTCTTTAGCGATCTCATCGATCTTCGCGATGCGCTGCTCAGGGACGATACGTCTGGCATCTCCGTTGCTGGTGAACGCATGACAGTGACCGCTCAGCGCATCAACGCTGCCGCGGGCGCCGTCGCTTCTTACGGACAGCGTGTCGAGGAAGCAAAGACCCAGCTTGACGAGAAAACCTTGCAAGACACCGCCTTCAAATCCACACTCCAAGACACCGACTTTACCGAGGCGGCAAGCCGATTTTCTCTTCTCCAGACACAGCTTGAAGCCTCAATGCGTGTGACCAGTCAAGCCAACGGCAGGTCGCTGTTCGATTTCCTCAACCTCTAAGCCAGATTCATCACACTCGCGATCGCCACGGTGGCGGTCATCCGGGTCAGACAAAGGGCCGTCTGCCGGACATGCAAGCTCATTTCACCTCGGACAGGATGTCCCCCCGCGGCGTACGCGGGAGGCCGAAACAGGGCCCACTAGGCAAATGCGGAGCATTATGATGGAAGTTCAGACCTCTCGATTCGGTACCCTCACAATCAGCGACGAACGGATCATCACCTTCCCCAAAGGGATCCTCGGCTTCCCCAGCCAGCGCCGTTTCTGCCTGCTCCAACCGGCCGATGATGCGCTGTTCTTCTGGCTCCAGAGCGTTGATGAGCCTTCCCTGGCCTTCGTCGTCACCGACCCAAACGCCTTCATCGCCGATTACACCGTTCCCATCCGTGAAGAACAGATGGTCGAGCTCAAGCTCTCCGCCCTCGAAGATGCCCAGGTCTTCGTGATCGTAAACAAGGTCGAGGGCTCCTTGACCGGCAACCTCCAGGGGCCGCTGATCATCAACACGCTCGGCCGCGTTGCCGAGCAGATGGTCCTGGCCGAGAAGCGCTGGACCACCCGAGAAAAGCTGGTCGCGCTCCCCGCGCCCCGAAGCGCTCTGTCCGCCTGATTCTCCCCGCGGCCCAGTGCACCCCGGCAGCGCATTTCGTGCGCACGCCCAAGTTGTCACACGCCCGCAGGATGACCATCAGCGACAATTCAGCCATTACGGAATACGGGGGATCGGGTAAGGTGGGCCGCCGCGCTGCCGAGGAGTCGTCTCGCGCACGGTGGATAATTGGACCAAAACAACTCTCATGTGCGGCACACTCAGCCGCACTGACTCGGACCATGGAAGGAATCGAGCATGCTGGTGCTGTCTCGACAGGTAGACGAAACAATCATGATCGGTGATGATATCGAAATCACCATCGTTGATATCCGCGGTGACAAGGTGCGTCTGGGGATCTCAGCCCCCACACGAATCGCCGTCCACCGCAAAGAGGTATACGAAGCTATCAAGCTGGAAAACCAAAAGGCCGCCGCCACAAGCAGCCAGTTGGGAAAGGACATGCTCCCCACCATCCGTCCCGCCGCTCGCGGCAGGACCGACGGCTCCAGGGATGGCAAGCAAACGGCCGGGCGCATCAACGCCCTAACCAGTCCCCCCATCCGGCCCGGAATCCCCGGGCCCATTCGCGCCGCCCCGCCACAGTCGCCCCGGGCCACCGGAACCGACGGGGTAGGACCATCGATCTCGGAGCTCTCAGCAAATACCAACCAACGCTGAAAAGATCTCTGCCCGCGGGATTGGTAAGCCTGCCCGGGGCGATCACCCCGGACCCGCCAAATTCCCGTTCCGCCCCGGTCCCCGATGTTGTTTGGCACGCCATGTGCGGTGGTTCTCTTGAAGTTGTTCTCGCAAGCTCTCTTTCAGGCAGCTCCGTCAGGCTGCATTTCCAAGTTCAGTTTCTGACGCGTGTACTGCCGGTCGCTTTTTCTCAACCTGTAATCACGGAGGATTACAATGGCTCGCATCAATTCAAATATCTCAAGTCAGATCGCACGTTCCAACTTAGCGAAGTCAAACCTTGACCTTAACATGCGTCTGCAGCGCCTCTCAACCGGCCTGCGGATCAACAAAGGTTCTGATGACCCCGCCGGGCTAATCATCTCCAACCGGCTCGGTTCGGAGATCAGCGGCTTGCAGCAAGCCGTCAAGAACAGTGAACGCGCAGGATCGGTCATCGCCACCGCCGAGGGTTCCCTCAGCGAAGTCAGCGACCTGCTCCTCTCAGTTAAGGGCCTGCTCGTCGAGGCCGCCAACACCGGCGCCCTGTCAGACGATGAACGCCGCGCAAACCAGCTCCAGATCGACTCGGCCATCGAGTCCATCACCCGTATCAGCAACTCCGCCAGCTTCGGCGGTCTCAAACTGCTCAACGGCTCGCTGGACTACATCCTCTCAGGCCTTGCCACCTCCGCCGTCAGCAAGGCCCAGATCAACAGCGCCAACTTCGGCAGCCAGAAGAACATCCAGGTCAACGTTCAGACCATCTCCTCCGCACAAACCGGCCGCCTCTTTATCCGCGGTGATTACACCGGCGGCCTGGGCGTCGGTGTGTTCCAGTCGTCAGTCACGCTTGAAATCGCCGGTTCCCGCGGCGTGCAGACCATGACTGTCCTCTCCGGCCGCTCACTGTCCGAGGTCGTCCAGTCCGTCAACTCCTTCCGCGAAACAACCGGAGTCTCCGCCTCGCTCATCAACGGCAACCCCAACTCGGGCATGGTCATGTCGTCGATTGATTTCGGCTCTAACAAGTTCGTTTCGGTCAAGCGCATCGGTGAGCCTCTCACCGGCGGCTTCTTCAAAGCCTACGCAATGAGCAATACCGGCAAGCTCCCGGCGAACATTGATATTCCCGCCATGCTCACCTCCGGTGACCTCGTCGTCGCCAACCGCGATGCAGGCCGTGACGTGTTCGCTGTCGTCAACGGTGTTCTGGGCTTCGGTCAGGGCACCAAGATCTCACTGCCAAACGCTACCCAGCTCAACCTTGATCTCATCTTAAACACCGAGTTCGCCACACGCGATGGTTCCTCAACAAGCTTCTACATCACCGGCGGCGGTGCGCTCTACCAGCTCGGTGGTGAGATCAACAGCAGTCAGCAGGTCTTCATGTCGCTGCAATCCACCGCGGCCTCTCGCCTCGGCGGCACCATCGTCAACAGTCAGATGCAGTTCCTCTCCTCCATCCGCTCCGGAGGCAACAACGATCTGAACTCCAAGAACTTTGTTGGCGCTTCGGACATCGTCGCCACCGCGATTGATGAAATCGCCGTGATGCGTGGCCGCCTGGGCGCACTCGAGAAGAACACCCTCGAGACCAACGCCAAGTCGCTGCAGTCAGCCATTGAGAATCTCTCGGCCAGCCAATCCGTCATCCGCGATGCCGACTTCGCCGCGGAAACCGCCGCACTCTCCCGCGCTCAGATTCTCTCCAACGCCGGCACCAGCGTCCTGCAGCTCGCCAACCAGCAGTCCCAGAACGTGCTCTCATTGCTCCGCCAGTAACCGTGGCGGTCAAGCCATTCCCTGCCCGGGCCCCCTCCTCGGGCTCCTCGGCCGGTCATGCATGGTCCGGTACGGCGCACACATTGCCCCGCAACCACGCCGCAGCGGTGATTCCTCGATATTCACGGACGACCCACCCGCAACCCCTCTCCGCAGCAGCCGCATCTTGGCGCGAGCAGTCGCACCCGGCTTATGGCGGCCGTTGGCCGCTCTCGAATTCCTTATCGCCTTTCAATACGAACCCGTCGGGTTCCGTTGTCATTTCCGGACCGTCCGCACGCCTCCGCGCACCGGTTACCGGTCACCCGCCGCGCCGCGCAGGTAAGCAGCGCCGCTTGTGCGCGTCCGAGAGGAATTTACACACCCCCTTGACTGCACAGCACCCATCATTGCTTCCGAAGACATGCACGCGTGCCCCGCTTCTCGCAGGGCAAAGCACGCCCCGGTCTGGTACGGATGCCGACCTGGTTTGCACGTGAGGCGCATCGCGGCTGGTCAATGCCGTTGCGCCACGCAGGTCCGCAGTTCGCGGCCCTCGCTTTGGAGGCAATGTCCATGAGTCGTATCAATACCAACCCGGCGTCCCTCATCGCACAACGAAACTTGGCCCAGAACGGCAAGGTGTTGAACACCACGCTCGAGCGCCTAAGTACAGGTCTTCGCATCAACCGCGGCAAAGATGACCCCGCCGGTCTCATCGCCAGCGAGAACCTTCGCGCCGAGAAGTCCGGTCTGACCTCCGCCATCAGCAACGCCGAGCGTACAGACCAGATCGCCAACATCGCCGAAGGTGGTCTCCAGGAACTCTCAAACCTGCTGACGGACCTCAAAGGTCTCGTCACCACCTCATCTAACTCCGCCGGTCTGTCGGTCGAAGAGAAGCAGGCCAACCAGCTGCAGATCGACTCGATCCTCCAGACCGTTGACCGTCTTGCCGCCGACACCAACTTCCAGGGTGTCAAGCTGCTCAACGGTAACCTTGACTTCACCACCACCAACGTCTCCGGAGGCGTGACCGATTACAAGGTCAACTCGGCCAAGGTGCCCCGCGGCGGCAGCATCAGCGTCGCCGCCCTAGTTACAACCTCTGCCCAGCAGGGTGCCCTGTACCTCTCCACCGGTGCCTCAATTGATCTTGGTGGCGGCAGCAGCGGCCTGTTCACAGTCGAAATCGGTGGCCGCCTCGGTTCCCGCGAACTCTCGTTCGCTTCAGGCACCACCAAAGCCCAGATCATCTCCGCCGTCAACACCTACTCATCGGTGACCGGAGTTTCGGCCAGCTCCTTTACCTCCGGCACCGGCAGCAGCGGCATCTTGCTCAAGTCAGCAGACTTTGGCAGCGATGAGTTCGTCTCGGTCAAGGTGGTCAACGCCGGCAACATCCAGGGCACTAACGGTGGTGTCTACAACACCACCACCACCGACGGCAACAAGCCATCTACCACTCTGGCCGCTGCTTTCACGTCAACCACAGCCACCAACGGTGTCCGCGATGTTGGTCAGAACCTTGTCGCCAACATCAACGGTATCGCCGCCACCACCAAGGGCAAGACCGCCCGTATCAACACCGACTTCCTCGATGTTGAAGTCTCTTTCAACACCGCCACCGCCCAGGCTCGCGGCAACGTTTCCGCCTTCAGTATCACCGGCGGTGGTGCATCGTTCCAGCTTTCCAGCAAGGTTGATGATGCCGGTAAGGTCTCCATCGGTATCCAGAACGTCGCCGCACGCAAGCTCGGCAACAGCACGCTGGGATTCCTGAACTCGCTGGCCAGCGGTCGTACCAGCAACGTTGTTGACGGCAACACCGAAGCCGGCGGCAAGATCGTCGATGAGTCCATCCGCCAAGTCTCCGCCCTCCGTGGTCGCATCGGTGCCTTCCAGAAGAACACCGTCGCCACCACCATCCGCAGCCTCGGTGTCTCGCTCGAGAACTCCGCCGCTGCTGAATCAGTCATCCGCGATGCCGACTTCGCGACTGAAACCGCGAGCCTCACCCGTTCGCAGATCCTCTCGCAGGCCGCTCAGAACTCCCTGTCTCTGGCCAACAGTGCGCCGCAGGCCGCCCTCCAGCTCCTCCGCTAATCGTGAGCGGTCCATCCCTTACTTGACGCCAGCGGCCCCGGATGATTCGTCATCCGGGGCCGTTGTGTTTTCAGCAAAGCCGCATTCCCACCGCCGCTCAATCCGCCCCCGGCCTCAGTACCGCGATGTCGGGAACGTTTCGATAGTTCCCGTCATAGTCCAGCCCATAACCAATCACAAACTCGTTGCCGATGTCAAAGCACGAGTACTCCACCGGCACCTCTTCAATCCGCTTCACATCTCGCTTCGTCAGCAGCACCACAATCCGGATGGACTGTAACTGCTGTGCCGACAACATCCGCCGCAGCAAACCTAAGGTCTGCCCCGAGTCCAAAATGTCGTCGACCAGAATAATCCGCTTGCCCGCCAGATCCGTCGGGATCCCGTGCTGAATACTCGCCCCGTGCGACGATGTCGCCGCACCCGGATAGCTGCTGACTGTTACCGGCCGTATCGACATCGTCACCGGCATCGCCCGCACCAGGTCCGCCACAAACAAAATCGCCCCCGTCAACACCGGCACCATCACAATCGGTCCGGGAACCACACCTTTGGCTCGCAGGTCAATCTCCTCAGCCAGTAAGTCCGCCGTCAGCCGCTGTCCCATAAGGCGCACTTTCTCCGCGATGGCGTCTCGGGGAATCAAAATGCGATCAATACGGGACAGTGGGGGGCTCCAAACAAACAACTTCAAATCAGCCAAATCGAAAAAACATCACATCAATCCCAAAAAATCAGCGGTTCCAGGCCGTTGCGCCGTAAACCGCCGCATCACCCAGGTGCTCGGCAATCCGCAGCAACTGGTTGTACTTGGCGTTCCGGTCGCTGCGGCACGGTGCGCCCGTCTTAATCTGCCCACAGTTAGTCGCCACCGCAATGTCCGCGATTGTCGCATCCTCAGTCTCGCCCGAGCGGTGAGACAGAATCGCGCCGTAGTTGTTCCGCAGCGCCAAATTGATCGCACTAAACGTCTCGGTCAGCGTGCCAATCTGGTTTACCTTCACCAGAATCGCGTTGCCGCAATGCTCTTTGATCCCCCGCGCCAAGAACTTCGGGTTGGTCACAAACAAGTCATCGCCCACAATCTGCACCTTCTTTCCCAGCCGCTCCGTCAACTTCGCCCAGCCAGCCCAGTCATTCTCGGCCAATCCATCCTCGATGGACCGGATCGGGTACTTAGCGCACCAGCCAGCCCACAGATCAATCATCTCCTCGCTGGTGGCAATACGGTTCGGGTCGCTCTTAAAGAAGCAGTACCCCTGCTTGCCCTTTTCCTTCGCCTCGTTCCACAGCTCGCTGGTGGCAGGGTCAAGCGCCACAAAAATCTGCTCGCCCCACTTGTAACCGGCCTTCTTGGTAGCCTCTTCAATCAGCTGCAGCGGCTCCTCAGCATTCTTCACGCTCGGCGCAAAGCCACCCTCATCGCCCACCGCCGTTGAAAGGTGCTTCTCGTGCAGCACCTTCTTTAAATTATGGTAAATCTCCACGCACGCCCGCAGGGCCTCATGAAAATTGTCAAAGCCCCACGGCTGAATCATGTATTCCTGAAAATCCACGTTGCTGTCGGCGTGCTTACCGCCGTTAAGCACATTAAACATCGGCACCGGCAGCGTGTGCGCACCCGAGCCACCCAGGTACCGGTACAGCGGCAGCCCGCTCGCCGCCGCGGCAGCCTTAGCCGCCGCCATCGACACGCCAAGAATCGCATTCGCGCCCAGTTTCGCCTTGTTCGGCGTGCCATCCGCCTCGATCATCATCCCGTCAAGCTTCTCCTGCTCCCGGCTGTCACGCCCGCGCACCATCGGGGCGATGGCATCGTTCACGTACTTCACCGCCGACAGCACTCCCTTGCCCATGTACGTTTTCTTGTCCCCATCGCGCAGCTCACACGCCTCGTTCTCACCGGTCGAGGCACCCGACGGCACCGCCGCACGCCCAAGGTGCCCGGATTCCAGAATAACATCCACCTCAACAGTGGGGTTGCCGCGTGAATCAAGAACCTGGCGGCCGACGGTGTGGGCAATGCGGAAGTTGGACATTCGTGCAGCTCCAAAAAGGAGGGTATTAGAAGGGGTACAAGTAAGCCGCGAGGGTAGCAACCGCATCCCCATCATTCCCGCCGCCGTGTCAAACACCCGCCTCCCTGCCCATCGCATCGTCTTTCCGGGCGTTTTTCTCCTCCGCCCGCGCCCGCAAACCACCATTCGGCAAACCAGCACCTCCCCCGTGGCCATTCGTCCCACCTGAATTTGTCTATTGAACCAGTCTCACACCAGCCCCTCCGGGCTGGTAGACTTGCCCATGCCGGGCACCCCCGAGGTTATCGCTGAGAAGATCGAATCGCTCAAAGCCGAACTCGTCGGCCAAGGCCGTCGCGTCCAAGCTATGACGGAGCTTGCCTTCGAGGCTTGCTTCGCCAAAGACCAAGCCAAGGCCAAGCAAGCCATTGATGCCGATGTCGAGATTGACCGTATCGATGTCGCCATCGAAAAAGGTGCGGTCGATATTCTCACGCTGGCCTGCACGGACGGCGGGGCGATGTCCCCCCTTCAGGTCCGCACGGTCCTGACCATCGTCAAAATCAACAACGAGCTCGAACGCATCGCCGATGTCGCCACCGCAATCGCCGAGCAGGTCAAGCACCTCCAACCCGCCGAAAACTTCCCTCAAACCTTCCGCGTGCTCACCAACAGCACAGTCGCCATCCTGCACGATTCCGTAAGCGCCCTAGAAGCCACCAGCCCCAAACTCGCCAAAAGCGCGCTGATGAGCCAAGCCACCGCCAATATGTTCAAGCAGGCCCTGATGCGCGACCTACACCAGCAGCTCCAAAGCGGCAAGCTCACCAACCTTCCGCTGGCCAGCGCTCTGCACGATGTCGCTACCTTCGCCGTGGCCATCACCGACCACTGCACCAACATCTGCGAGCAAGTCCTGTACGTCGCCACCGGCACCATCATGCGCCACATGGAAGGCCGCTGGGAAGAAGTCAACGTCTAATTAAGAGCGGCGGGCGGTAGCCCGCCGTGGGTGAAAGTGCGCATCCCGACCCAAAAACAGCAGCCAGCCCAACTCGATCAGATCCCGGATCAAACGCTCGCGATGTCCCGGTACCGTCTGTTGCTATTGCCAGCCCCCCGGCTCCCCATCGGCGCTGCACCACCGCCTCGGGCAACACCACCTCAGTCCCGCTCCGCCAGCGCCAATCGATAAATCTCCCCCACCGCATCATCAAAGGCGGCGTCGGCCTGCGGTCCATCCTCCGGCTTCAGCCCGGCACTCTTCATCTCCTCCATCTCCTCAGCGGTAAACGAATAAGTCTCCATCACCTCCGTCAGCCGGGCCCGCACCCGCACCCGCACCCGCGCCAACCGGCGCGACACCGTTGGCTCAGACAGCCCAAGCTCATCGGCAACCTCCTTGCCCGGCTTGCCCTCAAGTACCCGCATCCTAAAAACTTCAAAATCCGCAAAGTCCGTATCCTTCTCCGACAGCCTCAGCGCCGCGTGCACCTTCGCGCGAAACACCGCCGCCTCGTACTGGGCATCAGCCGCCATCCCCGCCTTTGATGATGTCGAGCCTCCCCGCGCCCCTCGCCCACCGCCATTGCTGCCCATCCACGTCTCGTCAAACTCCAGCGACTTGCCAAGTTTCACGCTCTCGCCCTGCTCAACGGTCAAGCCCGAGCCTCCACGTTTCTGGGCCGCCCTCCGGTCAATCTCATCTCCCAGCACATGCCTGGCAATCGCCAGCAGCCAGGTTGAAAATCGCGCCCCCTTGCTCGGGTCATACCGGTCGATCGAATCCGAAAGTGCCGCCAATGTCTCCTGCGACAAATCCCGAACCGTCTCCGGACCCACCCGCCCCTTACCCCACCGTGTCAACTGCCCACGCAGCACCGGCCCAAAGGTCTCCCACAACTCAAACCACGCCGTCTCGTCACGGTCTTTGAGGCGGCTGATAAACTTGGAAGTCAGGGGCGAATTCATACCGCTGAAGGTAGGTGCCCGGCACAACTGACGACTACGCCAAATAGAAACCAATCGCTTCCCCAGCGACCCTGCCTTCATTTGGTATCTCCATCAATCGGCCATCCGGGGCTTCCGCCCGACCAATCGTTGCCTCTACCCTCCCTGCATGCTCCCCGCAACGCTTTCCATTCAGCGTCTCATGGCCGGCATGAAAAAAACCTCCGCCAGCGACTTGCACGTCAAGCCGGGCAAAGCGCCGTGCTACCGCATCGGTGGCCTGCTCCGGGCCCTTGATATGGAGCCGCTCACCGCCGATGAAGCCGATCACCTCCTCGCACCGATCATCCCAGAACGCCTCGCCACCAAGCTCGAGCATGACGGCTCGCTCGACTTCGCTGTCTTTAATGATCACGGCGACCGCTTCCGTGTCAACGTCTTCCACGCCGGCGGCCACAGCCACGCGGCCATCCGCCGGGTCCGTGCAGAGATCCCGGACTTCACCCAGCTAAACCTCCCGCCAATCTACCGCAAACTCGCCGAAGAAACCAGCGAGGGCCTTGTCCTCATCGTCGGCGTCACCGGTTCTGGCAAATCCTCCACCGCCGCGGCGATGCTCCAGCACATCAACCTCACCAAGAGCGAGAACATCATCACTGTTGAGGACCCAGTCGAGTATCGCTTCAGCCTAGGAAAAAGTTTCATCTCACAGCGCGAAATCGGTATTGATGTGCCGGACTTCCCAACCGCCCTTCGCGCCGTCGTCCGCCAAGATCCGGACATCGTGTTCATCGGCGAACTCCGCGACCAGGAAACAATTCTCGCCGCGATCCAGGCCGCTGAGACCGGCCACCTCGTCTTCGCTTCCATGCACTCGGCCGATGCCCAAAATGCCTTCTCGCGTATCTTGGAGTTCTTCCCCATCAGCCAGCACGCCTTCATCCGCGGTGCGCTCTCACTTTCACTAAAGGCAATTTGTGCGCAAAGATTGCTCCCCGCCGATGAAGGTCGCGCTGATGCCGACGGCAACCCCGTGCGAATAGTTCCGGCCGTCGAAATTCTGCTCAGTAACCCGATGGTGCGTGACCGAATCCGCGAAGCCGGAGGCGAGAGTGATATCCCCGCGATCATCATGGGCAACACCGCCGATGGAATGTGCTCATTCACACAGTCGCTGGCGGATTTGGTAAAGCGCGACATGGTCACAATCCGCGTGGCCATGGAATACGCCCCCAATCGTGATGCGCTCGATGCAATGATCAAGGGCGTCCAAGTACGCGCTGGCGGTATGGTCGGTCGAATCAAGGCCCACGGCTAGAAAAAGCTGTCCCCAGAAAAACTCTCTTCAAAGAAAGCTGCCCAGCAAGTCAAAGCAAATTGCCCGAGGCTTCCGCAGCGCGTGCACGCTCGTGCGCCGGTCCTCTGACGGCTGATCAGCGGCATTCTGCCCCTGCCGCCTCAAACCCGCAACGCTCAATATTCGAGCCGGATGTCCGTAAAAACACCACCATCAGGCCGATGTTCTAACCTGATTGGCACAGTTACGCGGACCAGCCGACCGATAACTTAGAAGCTGATGCCGCAATTCGGGCGGTCGCTAAAAAGTTGATGATCGAAATAGCCGAATCCCCGTACAGCCGCGGTTCAGCCTTGGGCCGAATCCATTCGTTCTCCGAGCGGTTTCTGTTTTTCCTTCTAAGACCTGCACTTTAACCGGAGACATCCCATGTCCATGTCCGTCAAAGCCAGATTGTACTGCGGTTTCGGCGCGCTCACCGCACTGTCCATCGCCTGCGGCATCTTCGTGTGGAACCGCGTCAGCCACATGGGAGAGCGGGTTGAGTTTGTAACCAGCATCCGCTTCCCAACCTCCGAAACCGCTATGGAGCTGCGCTCAGATCTGCGCGCATCACGGATTTACGTGCGCAGCTACCTGCTCTTTCATCCTGATGAGGCAGCCCGCGCCAAAGCAGCATCCGCCTTCCGTGACAGTTGGAAAGAAATCGCCGACCACGCCGATCGGCTGAAAAAGCTATCCGAACACTGGGTTGTTGCGGCGAACAAAGAAAAGCTAAACGCCATTCTCAGCGATTTCCGCCCGCTCCAGACAGCCCAGGAGGCGATCATGGCAACCGCCGATGCTGGTAAAATGGATGAAGCCATCACCCTGATGCGGGGCAAAGCCGCCGAGATGAGCGGCGGCGTCGAGAAATACGTCGATGAACTCGTCAAGACCCAGAGCGAACTAATGCAAGGCAATCTTGCCGAAGTTGATTCCAGCCGCAACACCGCAATCACCGTCGCGCTGGGCGGCGCTGTGGCCGGTGGTGTACTTGGTTTGTTTATCTCCATTCTCGTTTCTCGGAGCATCATGAACCCGCTCGGCAAGCTGCAAGCTCGCCTCAAAGACATCGCCGAGGGTCAGGGCGATCTGACCATCAAGCTTGATGACTCCTCCGGCGATGAACTGGGCGCAATCGCAGGTTCGTTCAATAAGTTCGTCGCAAAAATCCGCGAAGTCCTCCGCCAAACCGTCGCCACCACCAACCATGTCGCCGCCGCATCCACGCAAGTCGCGGCAAGCTCAGAAGAGCTCGCCCGCACCGTCCAAACCCAGGAGCAGGCTGCAACACAGGTCTCTTCCGCCGTCACAGAACTGGCCGCCAGTGTTTCAGAGGTAGCTACCAAAAGTTCCGAGGCCAAGAAAAGTGCCGTGCAGTCCATGGCAGAGGCCGACCGCGGCGGCGAACTTGTCCGCCAAACCGTCGAGCAGCTCAGCGCCATCGACCAGCGGTTCAATGAGGTTGCCGATGTCGTCGGCACGCTCGAAAAGCAGGGTGAAGAGGTCGGCCGCGTCGTCCAAGTCATCCAAGACATCGCCGACCAGACAAACCTCCTCGCCCTAAACGCCGCCATCGAGGCCGCTCGGGCCGGCGAGCACGGCCGCGGATTCGCAGTGGTGGCCGATGAAGTCCGTAAACTCGCCGAACGCACCACCCAGGCAACCGGTGAAGTTTCCAAGACCATCGGCGGAATGCGTGACGGCACGGTCAAGGCTGCCGCCGCAATGAAAACCGGCCGCGACACCGTGGCCCAAGGCCGTGAAATGGGCGGTCAAACCGGCGAAGCCGTCAAGCTCATCGTCCGTTCACAGCAAGCTGCCGAGCAAATGGTCGCATCAATCGCAGCCGCCACCCAGGAGCAGGCATCCGCGACCGATGAAATCAGCCGCACAATCGAGCAGATGACCGCATCAAACTCAGAATCCGCCAGCGCCGCCAACCAGGCCGCCCAGGCCGCAGGCAACCTTTCGCAGCAGGCCGAGACACTCAAACGACTGATGACCCAGTTTAAGGTGTGATTCCAGTCGGCTCTCTACATGTGAAGCACAAACACAGACCCCGGCGTTTTTCGCCGGGGTCTGTTTGTAGTTGAGGTCACTTGCCCGATCTGTCTTCGTCGCCCGTATGCCAGCCCGACTCACAGTCTCTTGCACACAAGAAATGAGATGGTTTACTTCGTCCGTCGGCGACGCGTCAGCAGCAAACCCGCTGCGCCAAGCACCGCTGCAGCGCTGGGTGATGGAACGACGCTGACAATATTCACGTTGCTCGAGAAGATGATGCCCGACTGCACTTGGTGTCGATCGGCAAAGAAGATATCGATGGTGTTGATGCCCACATTAAGGCCGGTAATGCCATTGACGGCAGTTGAGTTTCGCGTACCAAAGCTGTCGATGGACTTCACCCCACCGTTGTCAAGTACGAGCCGACCGTTGATAAACACCCAAGCATCATCATCAGCCCGCACGCTCATGTTCACACCGCCGGTCTGGCCAGCACCTAATGAGAAGCTGCCCTTCCAGTGAACCGCCCGAAATCCCCCCGTATCGTTCGTGCTGCCCTGCGGAAAGAAGTTTGATGCGAAGTTCAAGTTGGTACCATCAACACGCGTCTGCTCAAACAGCACCGCTTTGTTGCCGCTCCGTCCCGGTGTCCACCATAAAATCTCATTGTTCGCATTCACATCGCGAATCGCACCCGAGCCCGTGACTCGCGTCATCGCCGTCGTGGTAGCCACCGGCAAGCCGCTCGGCCCAAGGGTCGACCGAACCAGCCCCGTCACCACCGCACTATCAACACCGCCCAGGGTGTCAATATGCCGGCTCTGCCCCGCCATCTGATTCGGCAGAACATAATAGTTGCCGATGAGCTGGGCATGGGCCGCGCCGGAAACAGCCAGAAGCACCGACGCCGTTGAAAGTGTTGCAATTTTGTTCATATGTTCCTTGCTGTGAACCAAACCAAAACAGTTCCGAAATCCCCGCTGCCCGAGGGCCGGGCGACCTGGCGGGGGACTCCCATCAGTTTGCATTTCAAGCCCCGCCGCCGCCAGCCGTCCTCATCGCTTTACCCGCCCGCACCCGTCACCCGCGATAGGCGGGCAAGCTGGGCAGCCACCGCACCCCTGTTCTCGGCCAAACCGGTCACAAAAACTGCGTTATTGCGACCATCCCCCGCGGCGGAGGACCGAAAACGACCCTCCAGATTCCGCTCCGCCCACCCCACGCCAAGGTTCAATCTCCGTACCCTCGCGCCGTCGTCGGGTCTGTCCGTCAACCGTGCACGCTCTCACTGGCTCTCAATCATGCTTCGCTTCCTTGCCGCGGCGGCCTGTGGTTTCTCGCTGGCCTGGTCGGTCTCCATCCACTCCATGCTCAGCGTGTTTAACTGGGCTGATGGTCAAGGTCCGCTGGCGGTGGGCCTGTGTGCAGCGCTGCTCATGCTGTCCTTCAGCGCCGCTCTCCCAGTGGCCTCGCAGTGGGCACACGCCTGGAGCCCGCGATGGCTCCTGATCACTTCTGCAGTGCTCGTTGGCTCTTCGCAGTTCGCCTGTGCCGCCGCCGATGGGCTGCTCGCATTGCTCGCCGGATATGGGCTGTTGCTCGGCATCGGCCTCGCCTGCGTGCACGCCGGGCTTGCCAAAGCCGCAGTCAGCCACAACTTCGCAGTCGGGCACACCTCCGCAGTCGGAAATCGTCAGTTCGCCGCGTCCAACAGCCCGGTGCTGGCAATCGCCGGTGTCGGAGCTGGCCTTGCAATTGCAGGCCCTCTGCTCAGCGCCGTCATCGCAGCCACTGATTTTCGCATCGCGTTTTGTGTCTCAGGCGGGCTCAGCATGCTCCTCCTGTTATGCGCTGCATTCTCAATCCGTACCCAACCTCAAGTCTTACCAGTCGCAGCTCAATCCGAACCAGCGAAGGCCGGCTCCGTGCCGCTGGCACTCGCGCTGCGCACCGGCAAAATCTGGGTCCTAGCTTCGCTGCTGCTGCTGGCGATGTTCGCCGCCGCCATTCCGCTCACATGGCTCGCGGCACAAGTGAATAGTCGCCATCCCTCAGAATCGCCCGCGTTCTTTCCCACCCCGGGTGGCATCGCCATCGGTGTGCTTGGCGCCTGCCTCGCCCTCGCCGCACCACTGTGGAGCGCACTCGCCCCCGCCCGCCGCCTCGGTGCCAGAGCGTCCCTCGTGCTCTGCCCGCTGTTCATGGCAATGGGCCTGGCCAACCTCTACGCTGCGGATGAAATCTGGCAAATGCTCGTCTCGTGCGCACTCTTAGGGTTCGCGCTCTCAGGCGCGCTCATCGTGTCCCACCAAGCCGCCGCAGAGCGGTACGGCCTCGCCCACCTTGGCCCCATCTGGGCCACAATCTGTTCCGTCGGAATTGGCCTCGGCGGCGCTGCCGGGGCACTGGCCAGCGGCATGGCATATGCCAAGTTTGATACCTCCGCCGCCGGTCTCCCTCTAGCAGCGATCGCCTGTTTCGCCGCAGCATTAGGTGCGGCTGTCTTGCTCGCCAAATTCCGCACGCCCGCCCATAAACCAGATCTGGCAGATGAGCAAACCGCAGGATGGCGTGTGTGGCCGCACAACTGGCCGCTGTCCGCAATTCGGCGCTGGCGTCTGATCGCAAGCGTCGCGGGGGCCGTGGGCTTGGCCACCATGATCGCCGGACACCATCGCAGTTGGAAGGTCACAGTCGATGAGTACGGCTTCACCCTGCACCAAGGAGAGCTGACCGTCGGCGCAATCGGCAGCTATGTATCAACCGATGCGGCATCCGTTGATGTGGGTCCCGTGGCAATCAGCACTGAGCAATCGTTCCTGCCAATTCGCCTTGAGTGGCGCCCGTTCATGGCAGATTCTGAAATCATGGTGCTCCCGATCTGGATGGCAACGTTTCCGATGATCGTGCTCGGCATGTGGTGCCACTTCACGCTGCTGGGCCTAGCCCGCGGCAGATTGGGTAAAAACTGCGGCAAGTGTGGCTACGACCTCCGTCGCACACCCGTGTCCGATGGCAAAAAACAATGCCCGGAATGTGGCGAGCGTTGGGCGGCCTAGCCATTGGTGCCCAACTGCCGGGCTAAACCGCTGCGGCCTCGCACCCGCTCGCAGTGCGGCTACGGTCCGTCATGTCCAGCCAGCCAAGCCCATCACCAATCCAAATCACCGCCCGCACAACCGTGCTCAAGGGCCGCAAGTTTGATTTTGAGCAGTTCACGTTCACCAACGCCAAAGGCAAATCGCTCACCCGCGAAGTGGTCCGCCACCCCGGCGCAGTACTGGTCATCGCAAATCTGGGTGATGGCCAAACCGTCCTCATCCGAAACCACCGCCCAACCGTTGACCGCGAACTTTTAGAGTGCTGCGCCGGAACCATCGAGCATGGTGATTCGCCCGATGCCACCGCCCACCGCGAGCTGATCGAGGAAACCGGCTACAAAGCCGGCACATTAACAAAGCTTGGCGAGTTTTTCACATCACCCGGTCTCAGCGATGAGCTCATGCACGCATATGTCGCCTCCAACCTAACGTTCGTGGGTCAGCACTTAGAAGAGGATGAAAACATCAAAGTCGAGATCGTGCCCACCGCCCAAGCCCTAGCAATGGCCACCGACGGTCAAATGATCGATGCCAAGAGCATGCTCGGCCTGCTTTGGGCCCGTGCCAAAGGGCTGATCTGACCGGGCTAAATCCTCAGCGGTCCGTGCGCGGATCCAGCGCTTTCCACAGACCGTCCCCATCGCCGCGGCATGATTTCGACACCGCTGGCTCACCTTCGCCGGCACTGCTGAATCGAGGGCCGAGAATGGACGAACTCTGGTGAATCCCGGCGACATTTGGCTGGTATAACTGATGTGCGCAGGATTGGCCTGCTTTGCCCGCAAGCGAGTTGAAACCCCAGTTGAGACTTTAGTTGAAACTCTAGTTGAAACCCGGCTCCAAGCCTTACGCCTTCCGAAGTGTGACACCCCTCTCATGGCGAAGTTAAGACTGACCAAATCCGATGGTGATGACCAGCAGCCCGGTGGCGGCCGTGGCACCGTCTCCGGACGATTAGGCAACTGGTGGTCCGGCTTGTGGCAGCAGGGAGATAATCCGCTCAATTGGGCCATTCCGCTCTTTCGAACATCCGGCATTTCAGTCCGTCTGAGCTTGTTGTACGTGGCCTTCGCCGCGGTCGAGTTGGTTCGAGCCGGGTTTGCCGGGTCAATCATCCACGTAGCGCTGGCCATGGCAAGTCTGCTGGTGCTGGTGTTGCTGCACGAGTTTGGGCACTGCTTCGCCTGCCGGGCCGTCGGTGGCGAGGCGGATGATGTCCTGCTCTGGCCCCTCGGCGGGCTCGCATCCTGCAATCCGCCATTTTCCTGGCGGGCTCATTTTTGGACCACCGCCGGCGGCCCCTTGGTCAACGTGGCCCTGACACCAATCCTGGCGCTCGGCCTGCTGGCAACCGGTGTGCCGGGAAGCGTGCTCTACCAATTCAACCCGCTTTCGCCGCTGGCCGCACAAATTGACTTTACCATGTCCTGGGCCCAGCGTGGCCTGTGGTGGCTGTACTACACCAACCTAGTGCTGCTCGCCTTCAACGTCCTCGTGCCAATGTTCCCTATGGATGGTGGCCGTCTCTGGCAGGCAGTGCTCTGGAACCGCATGGGCTACCGGCGATCCATGGCCGTGACCGTAAACGTTGGCTTTGTCAGCGCAGTAGCCCTCGGCATGGCCGGCTTGTACACGCAAAACAACATGCTCGTCGGCATCGCAATCTTCGGCGGCCTCACCTGCTATGCCGAGCGCCAGCGCCTGCGCATGATGATGGGCAACGCCAGCACCGCTGAAGCAGCCGAGCCCTGGGCAACCCCCGCATGGCGCAGCGGTAACGACCCCGCCGATGACATGGAAGCCGCCGAAGCAGAACGCGCCGCCAACCGTGCCGCTGAAAAAGCCGCCGAAAAGCGCCGCCGCGAAGCCGAACAAGCCGCCGCCGAGCGTGCCGAGCGCCAAACCGAAATCGATCGCATCCTCGCCAAAATCAAAGCGACAGGAATGGGAAGCCTCAGCAGCAAAGAAAAGAAAATGCTGCAGCAAGAAACCGAAACAAAGCGGCGCAGTGGGTGAGCAGTTGCGGGGTTTCCGGCCCGTTGTATCTCGGGTTAGCAAGTTGCGAGACACGGATGGTTTGGTCCCGGGCCGATTTTAGAACACTCGCAACTGCAATGAGCAGCAGCGCCGTTCGCGGAGCGTCCGCAGGCCCACAGGCCCATAAAGTTCCGTTGTCGCCGATCTAGAGCGGACTGATCATTGATACCGTTTTTTTGGGGTGATGGCTCAGCTTGTGTGTGCGGGGTCCCGGCATGGCTCAGGTAGTGGTCCACGCGGAATCATCGACTGCGCCGCAGCCAGTGCGTCGGCAAAACGGCAAAACCATCGCCCAAGATGGCGATGCCACGGGGGAGGCACAGTCCAGTCCATTATTTTGCCGGGCCGCTAATCAGCACCGCATCATTCTGCCCACCAAACCCATAACTATTACACAAACACGCCTGCACCCCACCCGTGCCGCTCGCATCGCGATAAACATTCGGCACATAATCCAAATCAAGATTCGCATCCGGCGTCGTGTAGTTCATCGTCGGCGGTATCTTCCCCGTCTCCATCACCTTAATCGCCGTAATCACGTTGCTCACACCCGCCGCCGCAATCAGGTGACCCATCATGCTCTTAATGCTCGACAGTGGTATCTTGTGCGCAAGCTCGCCAAATACCTGCTTTATCGCCGCCGTCTCAATCTTGTCATTCTCCTTCGTCCCAGTCCCGTGCGCCGCGATGTACTGCACCGGTGGGCGGCCCCCAGCAAGCATCTCAGCAGGGTTAATCCCCGCCTGCCGCAGCGCCCCGTGCATCGCCGCCGCCGGCCCGCGGCCCTCAGGCTGAATATCCGTAATCCGGTACGCATCGGCAGATGAGCCGTACCCCGTAATCTCCGCCAGCACCCGCGCCCCGCGGGCCGCCGCATGCTCGGCGGTTTCCATCACCAGCATCCCCGCGCCCTCACCCATCACAAACCCGTCCCGCGTCTGGTCAAACGGTCGCGCCGCGTGCGTCGGGTCATCGTTGCGGGTGCTCATCGCCGTCAGTCGAATAAACCCCGTCACACCCAGCGGATGAATCATCGTGTGCGCCCCGCCCGCAAACATAATGTCCGCATCCCCGCGCCGTAAAATCTCAAACGCCTCCCCAATCGCCTGAATCGATGCAGCGCACGCAGTCAAGCAGTTATTCGCAGGTCCGCGGCAGCCAAACTCCCACGCCACATGGCTAATAGTCATGTTGGCCTCCTGCTCAGTCTCACGCACCGGCACCATCCGCTTGTACGCCTCCGTCGTCCACTTGGCCCCATCAACCTTGCGGGCAGTCTCATCCCACGCAGCCACATGGGTGCCCGCATAGTTAGGAAAATCAAGCGTGCCCTCGCCCGAGCCCATGTACAGCCCAAACCGCCGCGGGTTCAGCTTGGCCCTATCAAGCCCCGCGTGCATAAACGCCTGCTGCGCTGCCGCCAACGCAAACTGCGCATTCAGCCCCGCATCCTTGTGCGCCTCCGCACTGGCCAGATGCTGCGAGAGCGTAAAGTTCTTCACCTCCGCAGCAAAGTTAGACTTAAACGTCCGCGCATCAAACCGTGTAATTGGCCCCATGCCCGACATGCCGGCGAGCAGTGCGGCCCAAGTTGCCTCCACGCTGTGGGCCAGCGGGTTCACCCAGCCCATGCCGGTAATGACGATTCGTTGCTCGCGGTTGGTTCTGGGCATGGGCAAAGATAGCTTGGTTGACTGGATCTCGGCTAAAAGGCACTCGCGCCAGAGGCCGTATACGCCTATCATGCCACCGGAGCGGTACTTACAAGGAGTTTACATGAGAGTTTTTGCTGCGATCTTTTTGCTCGGTGTCGTCGCGCAGGCGTCCGCTCAGACACCGTCGACCACTCCAACGTCGTTTACATACCAGGGGGAACTTCTTTCCGCCGGCGCACCGGCCAGCGGTCTGCATGACATCCGGTTCCGGCTGTACGACGCTGCGGGGAGTGCCACGCAGCTCGGGCCCACCGTGTGCCGTGACAACGTAAACATCACTGATGGCAAGTTCACAGCCACGCTGGACTTCGGATCTCAGTTCGCCGGTAGCCAGAGCCGTCTTCTCGAACTTGAGGTTCGTCGTGATACCGGGCTTGGCTGCGACAACCTTGCGGGCTTCACCGTGCTTGCGCCGCAACTCCAGATTACCAGCGCGCCGCGGGCCATATCGGCTATTACCGCGATGACCGCGGCATCGGCAACGGTGGCGACTGCGCTTGTCCGTCCTGACGGCACAGGCACGGGTGTTGTCAACGTCACCAATGCCGGCAATGTGGGCATCGGAACGAGCCTCCCCGGCGGCAAGCTTGATATCGCCTCCGGCGGCGGTTCGTACTTTCGGATCGACAACCCAAACGGTGATCTCCGCGTCAACGGCGGCACCGACGGCTTCTTCGGTATCTTTAATGAGGGTGTGGCGGCGGGAAGCACCTCCTTTAACTCGGTAGCAGGAACCAACCTGACCATCAACAACGGCAACGGCAACGTCGGAATCGGTGCCGCGCCCGATGCTTCCCGCAAACTGTTCGTCAACGGCCAGATCGGTTTAAGCCCAACGTTCCGCGTGAAGTCGATCCACGGTGCGAGCTTCCTTCCCGATACCGTTAGCAGGGATTCCGGAAGCTTCGGATATTACGACGAACTGGGTGTGCGCGGTTACGGGGCCAGCACCGCGAGCTTCATCGCGCCGGTGGAACTACCCGACGGATGCCAAGTACAGCGCATCGATCTGACATACAGCGACAGTCGTCCGGTAGACTTCACGCTCGCGTTTGGGCGTACATCGACGACGACCGGCGTTGTCTCGACGATCGCTAGTGTCAGCACGACCGGCCAGAGCGCTGCTATCCGCGTCGCCGGTGTGGATCTGGCTGGATTCGGCATCGGTAATAACTCAAACGTGTACTGGCTCCGCGCGAATCTGCAGAGCTTCGGACCGGAACTGCATCAGATCGTCGCTGTGCGCATCACCTACACCGTCACATCCCCGTTGCCGTGAGCGTTCGCGTGATGCCTCACGACCTTTTCATATCGCGCCGCCATCATGGAAACAACGCACCCCGCTGAGCATCGCAGCGGGGTGCGCGAAAATTCGGGATGGTTTGACGGTAGGGCGGCGTGCTCATCGACCTGCGGCATCGGGGTCGTAGACCTCATCAGTGGCGCTGCTGATGGCCTCGATGTTCTCGACCGGGCCATCGGTCTGCTGGTTTTTGAGATAGGCAATCTTGTCCGGGTTGAGTACCCGCACAAGCCCATCCTTCAGCAGCCGGCCGGCAAAGTTAATAATTAACCCAAGTTCCAAATCTCCCGAGCGAAGCACCGAACGAAGCTGGTGACGCTCGGTCGAACCAATCTCCCCGGCAACGGCCGCAACCGTAACCACAAATCGATCGGCAATAAACAAATCCGCCGCGATGCTGCCCACCGTCACCCCTTTGTACTGCACCCGGAACGCGTGGTTCTCAGCAAACGCAATGCCCTGCGCGCTCATCTCGTGCTTCAGCGCCTCGCGATACACCGCCGGCTCGTAGCCAGGCCCCAGTGACATATGCACATCCCGCGCACAGCCAATCACCCGATGGCTAATCGCCGTCAGGCTCGGATCCAGCTCGCTCAGCGGCACCCCGCGCCGCTCGCCACGCTCCCCACGGTCAGATCGATCACCGCGATTGCGGCCCCCGCCGCCACCGTTTGAACCGCCAGCCCCGCCTCCTAAACCTCCACCGCTTCCGCCCCCGGAATATCCGCCCCCGGCATTGCCGCTGGTATGAGGGCGCCGATCAAAGTCGTTGTACATGACGCTGCTAGCTCCGGTAGAGAAAAACCGTCTACATCTTCGTTCGTCGCCGCGAATGCGGCACGATGGGTACAAACAAAAACGCGGCGATGCTAGCCAGTGCGCCGCCATCACGGGAGACCACCGCAATATCGTGCCAGCGAACACTTTCAAACACGCCGCGATTGCTCCAGCCTCAACCACCCCCGCGTGCGGCAAGCCACCACCACCACGCGTCAGCACTTCCGCCGCACCACCACCGCCCTCCCCGTCATCTCGTCAGCGCCTCCACACAAACGCGCCCCACAACGCGTACCGCTTCTAAACAAAGCTCCCATGACCTGTATTTGGTCCTTTAATCCCCACCCGCGTTGCCCTGCGTCCACCCTGCCCAAATACTCCGCCCGCGAAAATGGGCCATGCACCTCCACGCCAAGAATCCAAACCCAGGGCTGCCCCATCGCTCACTCCAACTGCGATGTTTTCGGCAAACCAAAACGAAGCATCAGCATAAATACGTACAAAAAACCGACTGAAAATCCCAGCTCCCCAGCGACAGCACGTCCTCCTCAAAGTTATAAAGCCCATCAATGTAAAGCGTTACATTTCCCATGGACCCGGTGCGACCCCCGTTTCTAATATGCTGCTACGCGTCGCGTGCCGCACGCCCTTGTGGGCCGCGGCCAGGTCGTCGCGGTCGATGTTGGATGAAAGGGATGCAAACTATGACTCGCAGCACCATGATCGTTCTTGGCCTTATCGCTTGCGCCGGCACCGCGCTAGCCGCCCCGTTCGATGAGGTCGAGCCAAACGACTCCAAAACCACCGCCACCCCTGTCGTCGGCATGGCCAGCGGTGACACTATAAACGGCACCACCACCGGCACCTCCACCAGCACCAGCACCACCACCGTCGTTGCCACCTCCGCAGATTATTTCCGAATCAAAACCGCCGCCGCCCCCCTCGGCATTTACCGCCACCGACTCGCCTTGGCCAGCACCACCAGTGGCCACACGGTCACCCTCCGCGGCTTGTCTCAAAGCGCCGGCACCATCGGCACCGCAGACACAACCGTACAAACCGGCTCATCAATCACAAATCCCGGCCGCGCTGTCGTCTGGTACGGCTTCGGCAAGCAGGAAGAAATTTTCTACCGCGCCACCGGTTCGGGTTCAACCTCAGCCGCATACACCGCAACGCTGCTCGACATCCCCGTAATCCCGGCCATCAGCGGAATCCCCGTGCAAACCGGCAATATCGATATCCGCACCGCCGGCGTCGGCACCTTCGCAGGTGTAGATACAGACTTCTGGCTGTACGATGCGAACTACAACGCAGTCCCCACCGCTGGCAATGATGATGAGTTCAACTCAAGCAGCGCCACCGGTAAAATGATCCGCAACCTTCCCCCCGGCACCTACACGCTGGCCGTTGGTCAGTGGCAGTTCGCCAACAACCAGCCCGCCGCAATCGATGATGATTTCCGCAACGGTTTCGTGCTCGACTTCCCAAACGCCATCGTTGACAACGTCGTCAACCCCAGCGGCGCAACCGGCACCGGCACCTGCAACGTCCTCATCAACGACGGCGTAAACCCCGTCGTCACCATCCCGCTCACCTTCGCCGCCAACACCATCGGTGATGTTCAGTTCGCCCAATTCACCGTCATCGCAGCCTCCGGCGCAACCGGCATCGGCTCGGCAACGCCAAACCCCGTCGGCCAAGGTGCCAGCACAGTGCTGTCCATCGCCGTCACCCCGGCTCCCACCAGCAGCTTGGCCAACATCACCCAAGTCACCGCTGATGTCTCATCTCTCACCGGCAACCTCGCGCCAGACAACGTCATTCTGCTCCGCGATGGTGTCACGGCAAATTGGCTCAGTTCATCCATCTCCCTGCCCGGCGCCCTGCCCGTTGGCGTCAAAAACATCCCCTTTACCATCACAGATTCCATCACCGGCCCAAGCTCAGGCAGCTTCTCGGTGACCGTAATCGTGCCCCCGCCCGCCAACGATAATTGTGCATCCGCCACTACCGTCTCCGCAGGTTCCCCCGCCGCCACCGGCAACAACTCCCTGGCAACCACCGGCCCCGGAGAGACCCCCGCCTGCCAGACCAACTCCAACAAGGGTGTCTGGTTCAGCTTCACCGCAGGCTTGGCCGGCAGCTACCTGTTCAACACCGAGGGCAGCGCACAGTCCGACACCATCCTCGCCCTCTACGACTCCTGCGGCGGCGCCCTCCTCGCCTGCGACGACGACTCAGGCACCGGCAACCTCTCCTCCCTGAGCGCAAACCTCACCGACGGTCAAAACGTCAAGGTCATGCTGTCCTCGTTCGGCTCAGCCCCAACCGGCGGCGGCTACACGCTCAACATCGTGGCCCCCACGCCAACCAGCCCCACCGGCGTTGGCACCGCTACAGCCGCATCCATCAACAACGGCTCCGCTCAAGACGTGACCCTCCGCGTCACCGTAACCCCGGGCCAGGTGCCCCAATCAACCGGCACCGTCGTCAGCGTTGCCACCGGCGCGCTCGGCCTTGGCACAATCAACCTCAGTGATGATGGCGTCGCCCCCGATCTCACCGCCAATGACAACATCTTCACCGGCACAATGTCGGTGCCCGCACTCCGCCCCGCCGCTTCATACCCGCTCGCATTCAATATTCTGGATGCTCAAACTCGCACCGGCAACGGCATCATCGCCTTCGCAGTGACAGATGCCATCGGTGGCTGCTGCCTGTCAAACGGTACCGAATGCGCAGTCATCTCCGCCATCGCCTGCAACACCCAGGGCGGCGTGTTCGCCGGTGCAGGCACCACCTGCACCATTCCCGCCACCTACACGCTCACCACCACCGGTGATGCGTTTGAAGATATCGCCGCCACCGGCACCACCCTCGTGCCCACCACCGGCAACCTTGATGACGGCTTCCAGTCAGTCCCACTCGGCTTCACCACCAGCGTCTATGGCGCCCCCTACACCACTGCCTTCATCAGCACCAACGGCTTCCTTTCCTTCGATGCGGGCTCCACCGCGAACCTAAACAGCGCAATCCCCTCGCTTGCAACACCCAACGCCGCGATCTACGGCCTGTGGGATGATCTTGATGCCCGCACCCAAGGCTCTATCACCTACCAAACGCTCGGCACCCCCGGTGTCGATGCCCGCTTCATCGCCCAGTGGACCAACGTCCCCCAGTTCATCACCGTCGGCAGCAACACCTTCCAAATCGTCCTGTTCGAGAACGGAAACGTACAATTCCGCTACGGCACCATCGACATCGAAAACGCCACCGGTGACTACACCATCGGTATTGAAAATCAAGCCGGCACCGCCGCCGTCAGCGTCGCCGGTGCAAGCCTTGCCACCGGCAACCGTGCCCTTACCTTCACCGCCGTCGCCGCGCGGCCCACCTGCGCTCCCGCCGCCTGCCTGGCAGATCTCGCCGGCGGCCCAAACGGTGGCCCTGACGGCATCGTCGATGGCAACGACTTCGTCGCCTTCATAAACGCCTTCGGCGCCAGCGACCCTCTGGCCGATGTCGCCGGTGGCCCAAACGGCGGCCCCGATGGCATCGTTGATGGCAACGACTTCGTCGCGTTCATCAACGCCTTCGGCGCAGGCTGCTAAGTTTTCGGACCAAGGGTTTTCCCG
>JBBRKQ010000029.1:0-43152 GCA_038231815.1 Phycisphaerales bacterium | reverse complement strand
CCCGGAGCGTTCCGGGGCGTGCCCGGAGTGCACTTGGGATAATTTATCACTTGGCTTCCCGAGCCTTATCGGAGATCACCTCATGCGTCACGGCAAAGCCGGGTCCAAATTGGGTCGTACTACCGCCCACCGGACCGCAACCCTTCGTAACCTCGCCGCCTCTCTTCTGGAGCACGGCCAAATCGTCACAACCTTGCCTCGCGCTAAGGCTGTTCAGCCCTTTGTTGAGAAGCTGATCACCTCGGCAAAGAAGGGCGGCCTGCACTGCCGCCGCCAGGTTATCGCCAAGCTGGGCTGGGATCGCCACGGCTTCGAGTGGCTCTATTTGCCCAAGAATGCCGACGAATCTGAAGTTGCGCACGTCAATGAAATCGCTGATCGGGCCAAGAAGTACTTTGACATCCCCAAGAGCGGCGAAGTTGAGCGTGACCGGTACGGTGACCTGCGCAAGGCCCCCAAGCTCGTCAAGCACATCTTTGACAACGTGGTTCCCCGCTTCCGCGACCGTGCGGGCGGCTACACCCGCATCATCAAGCTTGGCCGCCACCGCATTGGTGATGGTGGCGAGCAAGTCGTGTTGCAGTTCGTCGGCGCTGAAGAGGGCCCCGAGATCGGTGGCAATGTCTCGACTCGTCGCCGGATTGCAGACCGACGTACGGCTTTCGCTGCCAAGCTAAACAAAGCCGCCAAGGCTGATGGCTCGGCTGATAAGAAGTAAGTCGATTGTTTGAATTATTAGTTTGACAGTTATTACGCGTGTTTCCCAGAAATCTTGCAGGTCTGTTTAGAACCTGCAAGGAAATCGGGGCGTACCACACGTATCTTTGGTGGCATCTGCCGCGGCGTTCGCCGAGGCAGCCACTGGTATTTCACCGCTTACACGAAGGAATTTCTATGAAGAAGCTCATTGGTCTGATCGCTCTGTCCGCCATGGCCGCCACGTTCGCCGGTTGCAACTCAGCTGATCGTGCATCAGCTGAGGCTACCGAAGTCAAGGTTGCCGGCGCAAGCTGCTCCGAGGGTAAGGCCTCGGCTTGTTGCAGCGCTGAGAAGGCCGCGATGGCGAAGTCCAACACTGGCACCTGCTCGGACAAGGCTGCTTCCTGCAGCGAGAAGTCCTCATGCACGGACAAGTCGGCCGCGACCAAGTCCAACTAATCGTGTGAGGCCGACGTGTTCGGCCTCAGACAGTAGTTTTTTGAACGACCTTTGCAAGACCTCGCCGAAATGGCGGGGTCTTGTTTTATCTGTCTCGGTGGTATATCCATTTCTCCGGGCGCGACTGTTTGTGGGCCCGGAGCCGCTGTTGTGTCGGGAATGGTATTTTGCAGTCGGCTGAAAGATTTGACGTAGGGCAGTGGGGGCGGTATACTCTCGACCCAACTTTTCCCGTTGAGCGGGTATTAGCTCAACACCGTCACGACCACTGTGATCGCTCATGCCAGGCCGGTATGAGAAAGGAGCCCGGATGTTCCGGTGCCCGCACGGTGGGAGGTGGAGTACATCATGGCCAAGAAAGAAATCAAAGCGTCCTTCAAGATCATGGCCCCAGGTGGGTCGGCTACGCCGGCCCCACCGCTTGGTCCCGTTCTCGGTGCCAACGGTGTCAACCCAGGTCAGTTCATCACCCAGTTCAACGCCAAGACGGCCGCCCTCAAGGGCAAGATCGTCGGTTGCGTTGTAACCGTGTTCACCGACAAGACGTTCACCTTTGAGGTTAAGTCTTCTCCAGCATCAGTGCTGATTAAGGAGAAGGCCAAGGCCGCCAAGGGGTCGGGCGTTCCGAACAAAACAAAGGTCGGCAAGGTCAATCGCGCGGATTTGGAAGCCATCGCCAAGGAAAAGATGGCTGATCTCAACACCAGCTCCATGGACGCTGCTGTACGGATCATCGCTGGTCAATGCCGCTCCATGGGCGTTGTGGTGGAGGGCTAATACCTATGGCAACGTTCATCGGCAAGCGTACACGTGATAACATCAAAAACCGCCCGGTTGAGGCTCTCGAAGCCCCGGCCGCGATCGCGGCAATCCGCAAGTTTAAGGCTCCGAAGTTCGACCAGACGGTCAACGTCGCCCTGTTCCTGAACATGGACCCCGCTCAGACCGAGCAGGGAATCCGTGGCTCCGTCTCGCTGCCTGCCGGTATCGGCGTCAGCAAGAAGGTCGTGGCGTTCTGCCGCGAGGATTTAGTCAAGGCCTGTAAGGACGCCGGAGCCATCGAGGCCGGTGCCGACGATCTTGTCGCCAAGATCGAAGGTGGTTGGATGGACTTCGACGTCGCCGTCGCCACGCCCGACATGATGCGTGTGGTCTCCAAGCTTGGTAAGGTGCTGGGCCCCAAGGGCCTGATGCCTTCACCCAAGACCGGCGCCGTGACCCCCAAGATCGTGGAAGCGGTCAAGGAGTTCAAGGCCGGTAAGGTTGAGTACCGCAACGATAAGGGTGGCAACATCCACGCCGTTCTGGGCAAGCTCAGCTTCAAGGATGCTGATTTGGTTACCAATCTTGAGGCGTTCGTCGCGCACATCGAGAAGCTCCGTCCGCCGGCAACCAAGGGAGCGTTTATTCGCCGGGTTGTCATCTCGGGCGCCATGACTCCCAGCGTGCAGATGAAGTACGCCGCGGCTGAAGAGGTTAAGAGCTAAAAACGGGTTGTCTGTAAGGGCCGAGTGCTCCCGGACGGCGTCAAAGCCGCTCGGATGTTCCGGCCCGGTTTTTCCCAAGTTTTCACGAAGGTAAGCACATGTCCAAAGCAGTCAAAAGCATGATCGCCCGGGACTACACCACTCGCATGGAGTCCTTCTCCGATGCAATGGTGATCAGTATCCGTGGCCTGAAGGGCATCGCCACCACCAAACTCCGCGGCAAGCTTGCCAAGGACAAGGTCAAGGTGACGGTCGTTCGCAACTCTCTGGTTCGTCGCAATCTCAAGGGCGGAAGCCTTGAAGGATTAGCCGAAGTTCTCTCGGGCCCCTCGGCCCTGGTGTACGGTGGCGGCTCGGTGGTTGAAGCCGCCCGGGCAATCGTTAAGCTTCTTCCTGAGTTCCCCGGCCTTGAGCTAAAGGGTGCCATCCTCGATGGCAACCTGTTCAAGGGTGATGCGGGCGTCAAGGAGCTGAGCAAGTACCCCACCAAGAAGGAAGCCATCTCTCAGGCCGTCACACTTATTGTGTCTCCCGGCAAGAAGCTGGTCGCGCAGATCAAGGGCCCCGGCTCGAACATCGCCGGCCTTATCAGCGCCATCGAGGCCAAGCTCGAAAAGGGCGAGGCTATCTCCAAGGTTGCCTGATCGCTCTCAGTTTTTAGGTTCGTTTCATTTTCCCCTGCTTCAGAGCACTTCACTGGCCCATGCCACGATCCGCCATTCCCGGCGGTGACGGCGGGTTAAAGAGTCGGATGGTCCGGCCCCTATGAAGTGATGAATAGCCCGAGCCGTGAGGCAAAGGCGTGTTTTACAAAGGTTTTTTACTATGTCCGCAATCAATGAACTCGGTGACAAGCTCGCAGCCCTTTCCCTCAAAGACGCCGTTGAGCTCGGCAAGTACATGAAAGACACCTACGGCATCGAAGCCGCCGCTGGCGGTGGCATGATGATGGCCGCGGCCCCCGCCGCCGCCGCTGCTCCTGTCGAGGAGAAGAGCTCGTTTGACATCACCTTGAAGTCAGCCGGCGAGAAGAAGATTGACGTCATCAAGGTCGTCCGTGAAGTGACCGGCCTGGGTCTGAAGGAAGCCAAGGACCTGGTCGATGGCGCCCCCAAGAAGGTCAAGGAAGGCCTCCCCAAGGCCGACGCCGAGGCTCTCAAGAAGAAGCTCGAGGCCGTTGGCGCAGTCGTCGAGATGAACTAATCCCGATGGTGCGGCGTACATTGTCCATCGGCAGGATTTGAAGTATCGTGTCGGTTGAATAAGTATGTTGCATATCCACTAAAATTGAAACGGGCCTTTGCGGAAGCAAGGGTCCGTTTTTTTGCCGGAACGTCCGTTCGTTCCGGTTAGGTAACCCAGGAGCATGACGAACTTGACAGTCATTTGGCAGTCAAGCGGTGGCTTTGGCATCCCCCTTGCTATGGGGGAAGTTGGTGCCTACAGTCTCATCATCAATGCGGCACGAGCGCATCCCAAACAATTTGAACTAACCCTACACGGATACCTTCAGCGTGAAGTTGTTCACGCGGCAGGCTATCGGTGTTTCCATCGCGAGGTTTAATTCGATGGCCGAACTGAAAATGCGGAACTTTTCCAAGCGTGGCGATGGCACTCCGGTGCCGGACCTGACCAAAATCCAGACCGACGCATACGAGCGGTTTCTTCAGATCAATAAAGGATCTGATGACCGCGATCCGTCATTGGGCCTCGAGGCCCTGATGCGCGAGATCTTCCCGATCGTCAGCTATGACGAGAATATGAAGCTCGAGTTCATCAACTACACGCTGGAAGAGGCCCGCTACACGCCGGACGAGTGCCGCGAGCTGCGGCTGACCTATGCCCGGCCGTTCAAGGTTCGCGTCAAGCTGACCCGTGAAGGCCACAGCGAGCAGACCGAGGAAGATGTGTACTTGGGTGAATTCCCGGTCATGATGGGTGGCGGTGAGTTCATCGTCAACGGTGCTGAGCGCGTCATTGTCTCCCAGTTGCACCGCTCACCCGGCGTTGACTTCTCTAAGAATACCGAGGAGGGCGACCGCCCGCTTCACTCTGCCCGCATCATCCCCGAGCGTGGCAGTTGGATTGAGCTTGAGGTCAACAAAAAAGATGTTTTGGTCATGCGAATTGACCAGTCGACCAAGATCGCCGCGACCACGTTCCTGCGGTGTCTTGATGAGGAGGTCAGCACGACCGACCGTCTGCTGGAAATGTTCTACGAGGTTTCAGAGCTCAAGGCTTCGGAAGTCAAGGAAGGCCACTGGGCCGCCGCGAGCATTGTTGATACGGAGACTGGGGAGGAGCTGGTCCGTACCGGCGAGCGCCTGACGGCCGACCTGGCCGAGAAGATCAACACCTCATCGCTCAAGACGGTGCGTGTGATCCAGAATCCTTCGGACCCGCTGCTGCTGAACACCATCGCGGCTGAAGATCTAGAGAAGTTTGCCCGCGACCACGGGATGTACGAGAAGGCCGCAGAGGACGGCATCGAGTACTCCGATTACGACAAGGCCCTGCTGAAGCTGTACAACCGTCTGCGTCCGGGCAACCCGCTGCAGCTGGAGAAGGCAAAGAGCTTGTTTGTTGAAAAATTCTTTGATCCCAGCCGCTACCGGCTGGGCAAGGTCGGCCGTTTCCGCATCAACCGCAAGTTTGATCTGAACGTTCCCGAGGACATGATGTTCATCCGCCCTGAGGACTTCCTCAAGGTGATCGTGTACATCCTTGACCTGCGGTCAAACCGCATCGATCCCAAGAGCGGCTATCCCGCCGCTCAGGTTGACGATATTGACCACTTGGGCAACCGTCGTCTTCGCACGCTTGATGAGCTGGCCGTTGATGAGGCCCGCAAGGGTTTCCTGAAGCTCAAGCGCACCGTGCAGGAGCGCATGAGCATGAAGGACCCATCGGAGATCATGAAGATCGCCGATCTGGTCAACAGCAAGTCGGTCAGTTCTGCGATTGACTTCTTCTTTGGTCGTAGTGAACTGTCGCAGGTCGTTGACCAGACCAATCCGTTGTCGAGTCTTGTTCACGAGCGTCGGCTTTCGGCCCTCGGGCCGGGCGGCTTGAACCGCAAGCGTGCGGGCTTTGAGGTGCGCGACGTCCACATCTCGCACTACGGCCGCATCTGCCCGATCGAGACGCCCGAGGGCACGAACATCGGTCTTATCGCCTCGCTGGGTATCTACAGCAACATCGATGAATACGGCTTCCTGCGCACGCCTTACCGCGTGGTGAAGGACCGCAAGGTGACCGACAAAATCGTTCACCTTCGCGCCGATGAGGAAATGAAGGCCATTCTCGCGCCGTGTGATGAGGTTGCCGAGGACGGCAAGCTCGAGGACGGCATGATCCTGGCCCGTGTGCAGGGCGAACTCAAAGAGGTCGCTTCCAGCGATGTGCAATATCTAGACATCGCCCCGCGTCAGATCGTGGGTATCTCGGCAGCGCTGATTCCCTTCCTTGAGCACGACGACGCCAACCGGGCACTCATGGGTTCGAACATGCAGCGTCAGGCCGTGCCGCTGGTCAGGGTCGGCCCGCCGATCGTGGCCACCGGTCTTGAGAAGGAGATCGGCAAGAACTCAGGTATGTGCATCAAGGCCAAGAACGCCGGCATCATCACCTTTGTTGATGCCGAGCGGATCATCATCGACAACTCCGATGAGTACGAACTCCGCAAGTTCGTGGGCCTCAATGAGCGCACCTGCTTGAACCAGAAGCCGATCGTGAAGCCTGGTCAGAAGGTGAAAAAGGGTGAAATCATCGCCGATGGGGCGAGCACCAAGCAGGGCGAGCTTGCCATCGGCAAGAACGCTCTGGTAGCGTTCATGACCTTTGACGGGTACAACTTCGAGGACGCCATCGTCATCAACGAGCGCGTCGTCAAGGATGACCATTTCACCAGCATCCATATTGATGCGTTTGAGGTCGAGGTCCGCGAGACCAAGCTCGGCCGTGAAGAGTTCACCCGTGACATCCCCAACGTTTCGGAGAAGATGCTCCGCAATCTGGATGAGAATGGCGTGATCCGCATCGGCGCGTATGTCCGTCCGGGCGATATTCTCGTCGGCAAGGTCAGCCCAAAGAGCAAGACCGAGCTGACACCGGAAGAGAAACTGCTGCATGCCATCTTCGGTCGCGCCGGTGAGGACGTCAAGAACGACTCGCTGGAAGTGCCCGCGGGCTGCGAGGGCATCGTCATCGGTGCCAAGCGGTTCAGCCGCCGGCTGCACATGACCGAGGAGCAGAAGAAACAGCTCAAGGCGGATATCGAGCGGTACGAGAAACTGATGGACGACAAGGCCATCAGCATCTTCAAGCAGATGGTCGAGCAGGTCAACGAGATCCTCGGCACGCCGATGGTTGACCCGACGACCCGTCAGCGTGTCGGCGCTTCTGACTTGGCCGAGGTTGTGCTCGAGCAGATCGACAACTTCGCTCCGGGCTGGATGAAGGGCTCTAAAGAAGCCAAAGAAAAGGCCGAAGAGAAGTACCGCCAGTTCTGGCCCCGCATCGTTGCAATCCGCAACGAGAAGAAGCGCAAGACCGACCACATGAAGCGTGGCGATGAGCTTTCTAACGGTGTGCTGGAGATGGTCAAGGTGTATCTGGCCACCAAGCGGACGCTGTCCGTTGGTGACAAGATGGCCGGCCGCCACGGCAACAAGGGTGTCATCGCCCGTATCGTGCCCGAGGCGGACATGCCCTTCATGGAAGACGGCACACCGGTTGACTTCATGCTCAATCCGCTGGGCGTGCCCAGCCGCATGAACGTTGGTCAGATTCTTGAGACGCACCTTGGCTGGGCCATGAACATCTTGGGTTGCCAAGCCGTGACGCCCGTGTTTGATGGTGCCAACGAGCAAGAAGTGCACGATGCCACCCTCGAGGCCAACAACTTCGTGGCCGAGAAGATCAAGCGGCACGCCGCCGAGGGCAAATGGCCCAGCGACCGTGAACTGATGGTGCAGATGCCGCGCGGCGGCAAGATTCAGCTGCATGATGGTCGGACGGGCGAGGCCTTCGGGCAGCGCACCACCGTTGGCATCATGTACCTGCTGAAGCTGCACCACCTTGTCGATGACAAGATTCACGCCCGCGCTACTGGCCCGTACAGCCTCATCACGCAGCAGCCGCTGGGTGGCAAGGCCCGTACCGGTGGCCAGCGCTTCGGTGAGATGGAAGTGTGGGCACTTGAGGCGTACGGCGCCGCCTACATCCTCCAGGAACTTCTCACAGTCAAGTCCGACGATGTTGAAGGTCGCACCAAGATTTATGAGTCCATGGTCAAGGGCCAGAACACGCTGGAGGCCGGCATGCCGGTCGCCTTCGATGTGCTGTGCTCCGAGCTTAAGGGCCTTGGCCTGAACATCATGCTTGACAAGAAACGTTCCGAATCCGCCGCGGTGCTGTAAAAAGCATCCGGACCCGGAAAGGTCAGGACGGGTTCCGGGCGGCAGCGCCCGGAACTCGAAAGCTTGACATCACGCCCGTGGCTGGCGCAATTCGGTCAGCCGCGGCACGACAGTAATTAGTCCTCGTTTGCAGATTTTTACCCGCTTGGCGTTTGTTTCAGAATCCGGCGACCGCAAGCCGTCGGGTTCAGAACATCGCCTCACCGCTGAAAGGTGAAGACCCATGGCCGAGATCATCTACGACCGCGTCAACGACTTCGCAAGCGTCAAAGTCACGCTGGCCTCCCCCAACGACATCCGCTCCTGGTCCTACGGCGAGGTCAAAAAGCCCGAGACCATCAACTACCGCACCTACCGCCCGGAGAAGGACGGCCTGTTCTGCGAGCGCATCTTCGGCCCAGAGCGTGACTACGAGTGCGCGTGCGGCAAGTACCGCGGCACCAAGTACAAGGGCATCATCTGCGAGCGGTGCGGCGTCAAAATCACGCACTCCCGCGTGCGTCGCAAGCGCTTTGGCCACATCAACTTGGCCGCGCCGATTGTGCATATCTGGTTCTTCAAGGCTATTCCCAGCCGCCTTGGCAACCTGCTGGCGATGAAGACGGGCGACATCGAAAAGGTGATTTACTACCAGGATTACGTGGTGGTGGATGCGGGCACGACCGACCTGCGTTACAAGCAGGTTCTGACCGAGGACGATTTCCGTGAAGCGCAGGACAAGTACGGCGCCAACGCCTTTACAGCGCGAATGGGTGCTGATGCGATCCGCGAACTGCTCAAGGGCATGGACATGGCGGCCGAGGCCGGCATCCTGCGCCAGAACCTCAAGGACACCAAGAGCAAGCAGAAGATCAAGGACTACGCCAAGCGGCTGAAGATTATCGAGCAGATTCGCGGCAGCAGCAACGATCCGACCTGGCTGATCATGGATGTGATCCCCGTGATCCCGCCCGATCTGCGCCCGCTGGTTCTGCTGGAGAGCGGCAACTTTGCCACCAGCGACCTGAACGATCTATACCGCCGCATCATCAACCGCAACAACCGGCTGAAGAAGTTGATTGACCTAAACGCCCCCGAGGTCATCATTCGCAACGAGAAGCGCATGCTTCAGCAGGCTGTTGATGCGTTGTTTGACAACGGCCGCTGCCGCCGCCCCGTCGTGGGTTCATCAAACCGCGCCTTAAAGTCCATCACGGACATGATCAAGGGCAAGCAGGGTCGCTTCCGTGAGAATCTCCTTGGTAAGCGCGTCGATTATTCGGCCCGCTCGGTCATCGTCGTCGGTCCGGAACTTAAGCTGTACCAGTGCGGCCTTCCCAAGAAAATCGCCCTTGAGTTGTACCAGCCGTTCATCATCCGCAAGCTCAAGGAGCACGGCCTCGCCGACACGATCAAGTCTGCCAAGCGCATGCTCGAGCGTCGCGATGCCGAAGTCTGGGACATTCTGGAAGAAGTGATTTATCAGCACCCCGTGCTACTAAACCGCGCCCCGACCCTCCACCGAATGGGTATTCAGGCCTTTGAGCCGGTGCTGGTCGAGGGCAACGCCATCCGGCTGCACCCGCTGGTGTGTACCGGCTTTAACGCCGACTTCGACGGCGACCAAATGGCCGTTCACCTTCCGCTGTCGGTCGAGGCTCAGGCCGAGGCCCACGTGCTGATGATGAGCACGCACAACATCTTCTCGCCCGCCTCGGGCAAGCCCATCATCTCGCCCAGCCAGGACATCGTCATGGGCGTGTATTACGTCACGTGCGATGATGAGGATCAGCGCAACCGTCCGATCAAGGACCTGAAGATCTTTAAGAGCCGCCAGGAAGCCCTGCTGGCGCTCGAGCACCGCAAGGTCGGCATGCACGAGCACATCCTCGTGCGCATGGATGGCTTCAGCAAGATGGTTGATGCACAGACCGCCGTGCCCAAGGACATGCTGGCCAACAAGCGTGTTCGGACCACCGTTGGCCGTGTGGTGTTCGCCGACATCCTCCGCCCTGGCATGCCGTTTTATAACTGCGCCCTTGGCAAGAAGGGCGCCGCCCGTGTGATCGACGATTGCTACTCGCTTATGGGCCGTGGCGCCACGATCGACCTGCTCGACAAGCTCAAGGAGTGCGGCTTTAAGCAGTCCACGCTCGCCGGTTTGTCCTTCGGCATCACCGATCTGCGCATCCCCAAGGAGAAGGCCGAGCTGCTGGCTGACAGCCAGAAGAAGGCCGACCGTGTCGAGAAGATGTACGAGCGTGGCATCATCACCGAGCGCGAGCGATACAACCAGTTGCTTGACATCTGGTCGCACTGCCGCGAGGAGATTACCAAGAAACTGGTGATCACCCTCAAGACCGACCGCCGTGACAAGAACGGCATCGAGAAGCCCTCGGACGATAAGAGTAACCCGCTGTACCTGAACCCCGTGTACCTGATGTCCGACTCGGGTGCCCGCGGTAACGTCAGCCAGCTCATGCAGCTCGCAGGTATGCGTGGTCTGATGGCCAAGCCCGACGGCACGATCATCGAAACCCCGATCCGCTCGAACTTCCGCGATGGCCTCAAGATCCTCGAGTACTTCTCTTCAACCCACGGCGCCCGCAAGGGTCTGGCCGACACCGCTCTAAAAACCGCCGACTCGGGTTACATGACCCGCAAGCTTTGCGATGTGGCTCAGTCGGTCATCATTACCGAACACGACTGCGGCTCTAAGCGCGGTATCTACAAGCGTGCCAAGTACAAGGGTGAGACCGTTGATGTGCCCCTGCGGGACCAAGTCATCGGCCGTATCTCGCGGCAGACGATCGTGGACCCCGTCCGCGACAAGGAAGTTGTCCGTGAGAACGAACTGATCACTGCCGAGATCGCAGAGGCTATCGAGGCTCTGGGCATCGATGCAGTTGAAGTGCGTTCATCGCTCACTTCTGAGAGCCGCACCGGCTGCTCCATGCTGGATTACGGCATGGACCTCTCAACTGGCCGCATGGTCGAGCCGGGTATGGCCGTCGGCATCATCGCCGCACAGTCCATCGGTGAGCCCGGTACCCAGCTAACGATGCGTACGTTCCACACCGGTGGTATCGGTCAGCGGTCTATGACCGACACCGAGTACAAGGCCCTGTACCCCGGCAAGCTGGAGCACCGCGACTGCAACGCCGTCCCGACAAAGGATGAGCATGATGTTGACTGCTTCATCGTGCTGAAGCGCAACGCTGAAGTTGGCGTGCTGGATGACAAGGGCCGCGAGCTTGAGAAGCAGAAGGTGCCGTACGGCGCTTGGCTGTACTTCAAGGACGGCTCCACCGTCAAGCGTGGCGACCTGCTGTTTAAGTGGGATCCGCACCGCGCTCCGATCCTGGCCGAGAAGACCGGCAAGATCCAGTTCATCGACCTGATCGAGAAGGAAACCTACCGCCTCGAGGATGCGGGCCAAGGCAAGAAGGCCAAGGTCATTATCGAGCACAAGGGCCAGTTGCACCCGGCCATCAACATCCTTGATGCGCAGGGCAACATCCTCGACTTCCACTACCTCCCTGCCCGGGCCCGCCTGGACATTGAGGACGGACAGAAGGTCGAGGCCGGCCAGATGCTCGCTCGTCAGCCGCGCGGCGCTGCTGGTTCGCAGGACATCGTCGGTGGTCTGCCCCGTGTAACGGAGATCTTTGAGGCTCGCAAGCCCAAGGACCCCGCCGCGATGGCGGTCATCACCGGGCGTGTCGAGATCCACAACGACAAGCGCAAGGGCAAGATCTCGATCATGGTCATCCCCGAGCACGCGCCGGAATTGGCCAAGGCCCACCATGTGTCCAACGACAAGACCCTGCTTGTCCACACCGGTGACCACGTCGAGGCCGGTCAGCCCCTGACCGAAGGCCCGCTTGATCCCAAGGAAATCCTTTCCATTCAAGGTGAGGAGAAGCTTTGGGAATACATGCTCGATGAAGTGCAGAACGTTTACCGCGCCCAGGGCGTGGTCATCAACGACAAGCACATCGAGATCATTCTGGCTCAGATGCTCCGCAAGGTGCGTGTTGAGAACCCGGGTGATACGGACCTGCTCCCGTTCGATGTTGTTGACAAGTGGGAGTTCAAGAGGAAGAACAACGACCTGTCTGACCTGATGAAGGTTGAAGATGCCGGTGGAACCGACTTGCCCGTTGGCTCACTGGTGGCCAAGAGCGAGATCAAGGAAGCCAACCTCAAGGCCGAGGCCGCGGGCCGCGAAGTTGCCAAGACGCGCAAGCCTCGTCCGGCGACAGGTCGCACTCTGCTGCTGGGTATCACCAAGGCCTCGCTGCAGAGCGAGTCATTCCTCTCCGGTGCATCCTTCCAGGAAACCACCAAGGTGCTGACCGAAGCTGCGCTCCGTTCCGCCAGCGATACGCTCGTCGGACTTAAGGAGAACGTCCTGCTCGGTCACCTCATCCCCGCGGGTACCGGCTTCAAGCCGTACCACACACTCAAGGCCGTCACCAGCGGCGAGCCCCCAAGCAGCGGCAACGATGATGACGAAGACTTTGACCTTGATGACGATCTGCCGCTGGATGATGCCGGCGAGGTCAATGTGATCGTCGGCAATTCCGCGACGCCAGCGTAAAGTGCTTGCCAGCCCGTTGTATTAAGCTACGGCCCCCGAAGATTTTCTTCGGGGGCCGTTTTCTTGAATGGTTGGGCGGCTGTGGCGGCTCTTTAGAATCAGTCGGTTCGCTGCCGGGCGGTCGGGGCCGGGTACACTTCATCGCCCTTAAGCACCGAGTTGTACCCTTCCGTGATCAGAGCCGAACAAGTCACGCTGCTGCTGCACAAGGCCGCCGACGGTGATTCCGCCGCGGCGGCTGAGCTTTTGCCGCTGGTGTACAACGAGTTGCGTCAAATGGCCGCGGCGAGGCTGAAGCAGACCCCGCCGGGGGGCACGCTCCAGCCAACAGCGTTAGTGCACGAGGCTTTTTTAAAACTAGTGAACCAGCAGGGGGAGATGCCGGGGTGGCAGGGACGCGCGCACTTTTTCGGATCCGCCGCCAAGGCGATGCGTGATGTGCTCGTGGATTATTCCCGCCGGCGCAGCACGGCCAAACGCGGTGGTGGGCTTCAACGTGCCGAACTGGGAGCCTCCGCCGAGTACGACGCCGCGATGAAGCTGGGTGATGGCCTCGTGCCTGACCCTGATGAAATGGTGCGGCTTGATGAGGTTCTTGGCGAACTTGAGGCGATGGATGCCCGCAAACACCAGATTGTGATGCTGCGATATTTCGCAGGTTTGACTCCGGAACAAATCGGCTTTGCGATGAATATCAGCGAGCGCACCGTGCTGCGTGAATGGCGGTTTGCCCGAGCGTGGTTGAAGACCCGCGTGCGACCAGGCAAGGACGCAGTGGGCGATGCGCCGCGCGGGGCAGCCGGTGAAGGGGTGGATGAAGGAGACTCCGATGACTCCCAGTGAAAATCTGTTTGCGCGTGCCGAGACAATTTTTGAACGGATCATCGATGCGACAAGCGGCGAGCGTGAGGCGTTGTTGCTTGAACTCTGTGGCGCTGAGCCTGAGCTGCTCGCGCAGGTGCGATCACTGCTGGCCGCTGCGGAGGAAGATTCGACGTTTATGGTGAAACCGGCCCTTGGGGAGGGGATGGCTGTGATGGAAGCAGCACCGACGGAGCTTGGTGATTTCCGGATTCTGGGCCTGCTTGGAGAGGGGGGTATGGGCACGGTATACAAAGCCGAGCAGTTGCACCCGCGCCGTGAAGTGGCCCTGAAGGTAATCCGGGCGGGAATGGCCAGCCGCCAGATGCTTCGCCGATTTGAACTGGAGGCTGAAACGCTGGCGCAATTGCGACATCCTGGAATCGCCCAGATATTTGCGTCGGGACGGTTTGCCGCGTGCGGGCTTAGCGGGCAGACCGCCGAGCAGCCGTACTTTGCGATGGAGTTCATTGCGGGCAAACCGCTTGATGAGTTCGCCGTTGGACGGGATGAGAAAGAAAAACTTGAACTAGTAGCCCAAGTTGCCGATGCGATTGCTCATGCGCATCAGCGCGGCGTGGTTCACCGCGATCTGAAGCCAGGTAATATTTTAGTTGATTCATCCGGGCAGCCAAAGGTGCTTGACTTTGGTGTGGCGCGCATTACCCGCCGTGAAGGGGAGGCGATTGTCAGTGATGCCTCGATGGCCACTGCTACTGGCCAAGTCATAGGCACGTTGGCGTATATGAGCCCCGAGCAGCTCACCGGCGGGCAGGTTGACACGCGCAGTGATGTGTACGCGCTAGGGGTGATTCTCTACCAGCTCCTGTGCGATCGGCTGCCGCACAACGTGACGGCTATGCCAGTGTACGAAGCGACGCGGACGATCCTGACGACCGCGCCCGTGCGACCGAGCGCGATTAATCCGCTGGTTCGCGGCGACGTTGAGACGATCGTGAGTAAGGCGATGGCCCACGATGCGGCGATGCGGTACGGATCTGCCGCGGAATTCGCTGCGGATATTCGTCGGTTCCTGAATCACGAGCCGATCACCGCTCGCCCCGCCAGCGCGACGTACCAGATTCGGATGTTCGCCAGACGCAACCGCTTATTGGTGGGGGCCGGTGCCGTCATTTCGTTGGTTGTTGTGGGTGCGGCGGTCGGCATGTCGGTGCTGTATTTTCAGGCCGATCATCAGCGGGACCTGGCGGTTGCCGCCGGACAAGCGGAGCGCACCGCGACCGAGTTGGAACGAAAAGCCCGCGAGCTTGCCCAGCGTGAGGTGGCACGTACAGAGGCCGTAAGCGACTTTATCGTGCGGGACACGTTCGCCGCAGCTAATCCCAGCAGGCGTGGCCACCAAGTCAAGCTTGTCGAGGTGCTGGAGGATGCGGTTTCGGCGGCCAAGACCCGGTTTGCGGCAGACCCTGATATTTTGGTGCTGACGTTGAATCAGTTGGCCGAGTCATTAACCGAGGCCGCCCGATATGAGGCGGCTCGCGATGCGTCGCAAGAAGCATCGCGGGTGCTGGCCGCGCACCCGGAGTTGCCAGCGCGCCTGAACTACTCGAGTATCCGGAATCAGGCGACGTTGGAAATGGTGTCGGGAGACATCACGCAGGCGGAGCGGTTGTACCGCGAAATGGTGGTCCGAGCTGAGGCATCCGGGCATATGCCGCTCAGCGTGCTGGACGCCAAAGCCGAGCTTGCTGAGTGCATGCAGAAGCAGGGTGCGCACGCCGAGGCGCAAACACTGCTGCACGCCATTCTGAGCCATGCTCTGTTGCAGCCCGGCGCTGGCTTGGAGGTGGCGGCGGCACGTACCGTCCTTACGGCCTCAAACTCACTGGCGGCGAGCTTGCTGAGTCAGGGGCAGTACGAGCAGGCGTTGTCTGTATTGATCCAAGCGCTGGACACCGTCAAGGACCGACTGCCCGAGAGCAGTGCAGGCGTGGTCGCAACGATGGGCAACGTGATTTCCGGGAAAGTCAGTCAGAAAAAAGGTGCGGAGGTGCTAGTCCTCTCTACAGAGCTGGTGGCAAGATCCGAGAAAATCTGGGCCCGCGGTCACCTCAATCGTGCTGCCGCCAAGGGCACCGCAGCGGCTGCCTACGAACAAGCCGGGGATACCGCAGAGCAGATCCGGCTACTCAAGGTGGCGGTCGAGGAATTGATGGAACTACCACTTCCCACCGATTTTCTTTTTGAACGTCTTGCGAGCAACCTCGTTACGGCTGCACAAAAACGTGGAGACATTGAGCTTCTGAAGTTCGCCGGAACGCAGTGGATGATCGGCCGGCTGACGATAGTGGGCTTTGATGAGCTACAGACCGTCGCGGCACGCACCCAAGAGCTGATCAAGAAACTCAAGGCGGTGGATCCGAACATTGACGTGGCAGAGTACTTCGCGGGCATCGAGAAGAACGCACTCTTGAGAGCTTCGCAGGTTCCCTCCCGGCATCGCCGTGTTGCCATTACGCTGGCGTTGATGATGGCCGAGACGCGGAACACCATGCGAGCGATGCAACTGCTTGACATTGCCAGAGCCTTGCCGATAGTTGCCGACGCACTCAAAGATGACGACCAGTTGCTCACCGCGATCGCCGATGCGATCAGCGACATGCTAGCTAGACGAAAGTAACCCTCCGTCAGATACACCGCTGCCAACTATCCGGGATAGCTGGCCGAAGTTTTCTCTGTCTCCCAAACACGAATACTGTGCAGAGTGACGCCATTGGTCGATACCAGCGGCGAAAGCGCTTCAAAGAAGACCTTTGCGATGTTCTCGACACTTGGGTTCAGGCCGCCCGGTTTAGATTGATCAAACGCAGCAGTGTCAACGTTCAGGTGTTTGTGGTCATACGGCTGAATGATCGCTTGATCAACAAGCCGTTCGAGGTGCGAAACGGTAAACGCCGCGGGTGCAGCGTCCGGGCCGACGGGCACCGCCAAGCATGGCTCGATCACGTAGTTGTGGCCATGGCCGCTTGGATTGTTGCACTTGCCGAAATAGGTCCGGTTTTGTTCAGCGGTAAGAGTGGGGGCGTTTAGCCGGTGTGCCGCCGCGATCTCGAAGCGCTGGCGAACTAGGGCGGTGGTTGATGGGAATCCGGTACTTTGCATACTGAGTTCTACACTGTAATAGGGCGAGAGCATCCATCGTGCGCTGTACAGCGTGCCGCGGAGCTGGGAATTGAGCGCATTCATCGCGCTGGCTAGCACTCGCTCCGGCTGTGCGTGTGGCATGTTCCAGCAGGCTTCGGTGATTGCTGGCACCACTGTTGCGCGGGCCGCACGGTCGATGACTTTGATGTCTAAAAAATACCCCGTCGCGGGATCAGGTTCGCCTCTGCAGAGAATCTCAAGCTCGTAATGCCGGCCAAGCCCGTGCATCGCGGGCACTCCTGCGAAGCCGTTGATGTCAATGGCGCCGGGCGAAGCGAGTTCTTGAGGTGATGGACTCGGCGGATTCACCGCGAATCGCACTAACCTGCTGAGCGTGACCATATGCGATGATAGAGTGTGTTGTCCGCTGCCGATGTCCGGAGATGAATCAACTTAGCGACTGTCTCGGGTGCGACGCCAATCGGTTTTTGCAGCGCCGTCTGCATATCCCCAGATCGTCACTTGCACGGTTCGCTTGCCGAACTTGCGTGCCTGTTCGTGGGTCGGGAAGAGTACATCCAGCCGGCTGCCCTTGATCGCGCCGCCAACATCAAGCACCGGAACAATCCGTCCATTGTCGTATCCGGGTACCGAAATCATCGAGCCCAGCGGCAGCACACGCTTGTCCGCAGCAACCAGCCTGCCACCGTTGGTCTGCACATCATGCAGCGACGCGGTGATGCCATCGGCCGAGTCGCCGCAGGACCGAGAGTCAGGTGAATAGGCGGTCACAACCATTGTCATCGTGCGGACGGGCCGGATCGGCCGCCCGTTGAACCACTTTGTATCAATCGGCCACTCTGGCTGCGACGGCTCCGTGCTGACAGAACCGGGAGCAAACGACAGTGAATCAAAGCCCGGGAGCATCTCAGACGGGGCCAGCGGCCGGCCCGGTTCCAACGCAAGCGGGTCCAGCGTGAGCGCATCGGCGGCCATCGTCAGCGCCATCGGGTCAACAAGGCCGGCTTCGACGGCATCGGCAGTGCTCAGGTCCAAAGTTGAACCGTCAATAGTCCCCGGACCCTCATCGATCGGATCGGCCGGTATGGACGTGGCGATAGACCGAGACTCAACCGCCGCGGCGGGCCGGACGCGGTTTGACGGCCCCGAGCGAGCGTGCAGCTCTTTGACGACGATGGCGGAGGTTACCGTGAGCACCAGAGCGAACGCGACAACGCCTACTTCAGACCAATTCATCGAACCGGTTGACCGCAACGCGTGCCAGCGTGCCAGACGAGCGAGCCGACGGATGCTCCGCGGCGGCCGGTTACCGGCGGGGCGATATGACGGACGGCCCGCGGCGTGGCCGTGATAAGTTGTGGCATCAACGCAGACCGGGTGGCCGGGGATGAGGCCGAGCTTGCCGTGAGCGGGATGTGAGGGTCGTGTATTCATATTGGGGCAGAACACGGGTCCTGCGGGGTCAGTCGGGAAGCGGCTCTGACTGTTACGTCAATTCCGGGCGGGAGGTGCGGGCCTGCTGCGGTCAAGGGCAATGAGGCAGGGCAACTCGGAAGGGCAATTTAGGATTTGGTACTTGGAATTGGTTCATGGCACCGAGCGGCCAAGAGTTTCATGACAGGAGGGTTTACGGACTACAGGTTTACGGACTCATCCAATTTGGACTTCGGTGATACGGATCCGCCGGATGAGCCGGGCTGCCAAACTTCATTTGGACAGGTCCAGCCATGGGTCCAGGGCCGGGTTCAGGGGCGAGTGGGGGGGGCGGAGCGGCGAAGGGCTGCAAGAGGCACGCTTCCGGCAAGAGAGCTGCTGCCACAGGGCCCGGTTGCACCGTTCACGTCCTTGCGGACGGTGCGTAAGTCATTCTGACTAGAGAGCATACGATTGGAAAGAGGCAGAGGCAACAGATCGGAACGGCAAAGCGTCTGCTTCATATGGCTGGACGTGTCAAGTAGTTCTGTTCGTTCGGTGGTAGGTTATCACATTCCGAACAATTGGCAAGTATAACCCAAATATTCTGGATTCGGTGGGGGACAACGGTGTGTCCTTTCCAACCCTTTTGTTTGAAATACCGGCAATAAATGGGGCTCGTTGTGAGGAAAATGTGGAAAAACTGTCGCGGCTGCCCCATCGGACTCAGCCCCAAGACCACCCCTTCCTGCGGTACTTCGGTCGCGGATTGGGTTCGCGGCCGGTGCCGCGGCGTTCGAGGGCAGGTGGAGCCATAGATTGCTGACTCGGGACACCAGCAGTGAGGTGCAGAGCGGTTCGTGGAAATCGCTCCGGCAGTGACACGGCACAGCGTGGTTTGTTGCGTGCGACTGATACTCCGTCGCACCTTGCCCCGAAAACACGGAATTGGGAGGCGGCATCGAACCGACCGCGTAGTAAAGAGAAGAACAACTTTGCTGCGTTGCCCTCTCTTGATCCGTCAGTGACGCCGGACGCCACGATTAGCGAAGGCCGATCATTTCAGCATGAATTGGGCCTCGTCGGCAGGTGCCGACCTCCCGGCGAAACAATATGAAACGAATTCTTGTATGGGATATCCCGACTCGCCTGTTCCATTGGCTGCTCGGTGGCGGCTTTCTTGCTGCATTTGCGATTATTCAGCTCGCTAGTGATGACAGCCCCGTCTTCGCGTACCACGCCCTCATCGGCCTCTCGCTGGCCATGATGGTGGTGCTGCGGCTGATCTGGGGAGTAGTCGGTACCCGGTACGCCCGTTTTGGCTCGTTCGCTTTTGGGCCTGTCGCGCTTTATTGCTATTTCAAGGGAATTCTTGCCGGGGCCGAGAAGCGGTATACCGGGCACAATCCGGGTTCGGCCTACGCGATCTATGCGATGCTGGCGATCCTTCTCGGGCTGGCGGCGACAGGAATCATGATGTCCACCGGCGGCAGCAAGGCGGCCAAGAGTGTTCATGAAGTACTGTCCTACGCCATGATTGCGGTGGTGGGCATCCATGTGCTTGGTGTTTTCATCCACACGCTGCGTCTCCGCGAGAACATCACGCTGAGCATGATCGACGGCAAGAAGACCGGCGATGCGCCGCAAGGCATTCTCGCGAGGCGTCCAATCGCCGCGGCGATCTTCGTGCTGGCTATGGGCGCATGGTCGGTCGGGCTGCTGCGAAATTACAACGCGGGCACGCAGAGCGTGACGCTCCCGCTGTTTGGCACGGTGCTGCAATTGGCAGAGGCGGAAAATGAGGCGGGAGGTGAGGCCGTGAAGGGTACTTTTGGAGAGGCCGCAAAACAGAGTCTTCGGGACGATGACGACTGAGCATTGCGAGGGAAGCGATCTTGCCATTTGGTGAGCGGGGTGCGGCCGTGAGCGTTGGCGGTCGCGCACTGGCCTTGGGGGCAATCGCCATGCCAAACACTTTCGTTGACCACGGGCGGAAGAGAATCGCCAAGAAACGCGGCGGGGAGCTGGCCAAGTCGTGCGGGTCGCTTTCGGTTTCGCTTGCCTGCGTGCATCGCAATATTTTTTGAGAATTCGTGATGCTCGACTGAGACATCCGCCGCTTGGACATTGGCGGGCTGTGTCTGGACCGGGGCCGTTACGCCCCGGCACCACGCATGTCCGCGATCGGAACCGCGAAGCAAAAACAACATGGCACGAAGCGTTCAGTGCCAACGCAAAGTGGTCCTCTCGGCGATGGTGTCGGGAGTGTTGAGAAAAGGAGACTTGTGATGCGTTCATTGTTCATCGGATTGACGGTGTGGAGCGTCGTAGCGTCCGCAGGCCTTGCCTCGGCGGAGACCATCAGGGAGAACTTTAACAACGGCTCGTGGAACCCCAGCAACTTCAGCGTCAGCGGCCCCGCGGGTGCCGTCGTTGACGGGGCGTATTCCTCACAGAACGCGGACCGCAGCATCCTCCGGACGGTCAGGCAGTATTACACCTCCAACGCCTCGCCGCTGACCGTGTCGGCCACGCTCTCCTACGCCCTTTCCGGCGATCCGGATTTTCCCGAGGTCGGAGAAGACATCGCGTTTTTGGGAACTCGTGGTTCAGGCTTGAGGGATTCCAATTACAGCAATGAGCCGCTGAATAGCCTGTATCTTCGAATACACAACTTCAATGACGGCTACACCAGTCTTGCTGCGCCGTATTACAACGTGTTCGAATTGAACTTCGGGGATGCGTTTTACTTGGATCCTGTGCGCGTCACCGTCGTTGACTACGGCAACTATGTCGTGGAAACCTTCAGAAACACAGTCACCAACGAGACCAGGGATTATGGTCATTCAACAAGCTATTCCTCCGGATTCGGCTATGTGGTGTTCTCGGGCGGCGACCTCGTCCGCTGGGACGACATTCAAATCACCGGGCAAGTTGTTCCCACGCCCGGAACGGCAGCGGCCTTCGGCCTGGGTGCAGTAATGGTTTCGGGCCGTCGTCGGCGGCGCTAGCACGGCGCGGCCACGCTGCTGAGAAGGGTGGGCACACGCACATATTTCGAGAGCTCTTCGACGGAAACGTCAAAGAGCTCTTTTCATAGCGGCGAGGGTTTGCGATTGGGCGGGAATCGTGCTCGGCAGGTTCAACCGTAAGCCGAGGCCCTCGCAAGCCGTTGCTGACGCAAAGGCAAATGATCGGCACATCCAAGTTGTCGCTATTATGGGCGGCCACGACCGCGTGCAGCCATCCCGAATTCGTTGAGACTATGCCGACTATGCAGCCGCATCCCGAGGACGTAACCGTGCTGATGAACGCCGCGGCCGACGGCGACAAAGCGGCCGCTGACCGGCTGCTGCTGCTGGTCTACGAACAACTGCGAAGCGCGGCTCATTTACAGCTCGCGGGCGAACGGGTTGGACACACCCTGTCCGCCACGGCCTTGGTGCACGAGGCCTATCTCAAGCTGGTTGGTCCCCGAGAGGTCGCGTGGGCAAGCCAAGGCCACTTCTACGCGGCGGCGGCGGAGTCGATACGTCGCATTTTAATCGACTATGCGCGGGCACGAGGTCGCCTCAAGCGGGGCCCGGTCCCAAGGTCCATTGACGACTGCGCCCAAGAACTGCTGAGCGTGGCCGATCTGGTGTCGGATGCGAACTCTGAACAAATCGTGAGGCTGCATGAGGCGTTTCAACGCTTAGAGGGTGAAGACCCCGTCGTGGCTCAAGTCGTTCGACTACGGTTCTACGCCGGGCTCAGCGGCGATGAAACCGCGGTGGCCCTTGGCAGGTCGCCGGCGACGGTGGACCGTGACTGGGCATGGGCCAGAGCGTGGCTCTTCCGGCAACTTCGGGCAACGCGCTCCTAGATGCGGCGCGCGGAGATGAACATGAGTATCAATCGAGAGCGAATGCGGGAAATCTTTGACCAGGCGCGGCGTTTGCCCGGGCGGGAGCGGTCTGCGTTCTTAAGCGGGCTCGCGACGATCGATGCTCCAATGCGAGCACAGATCGAAGACATGCTCGCGGCGCTTGATGAGGCGGGAGCTTTCCTGTCCGAGCCGACCCAGGTGCACGGTGATGCCCCTGCGACGACAGACACCGCTTCCGCCGGGGTCACGGTTGTTGTGCCGCTGAGAGAAGGCCCCGGCACGCATATCGGCCACTACAAACTCCTGCAGCTCATCGGTGAGGGCGGCTTCGGCTCGGTGTTTATGGCCGAGCAGGAAAAGCCGGTGGCCCGCAAGGTAGCGCTGAAGATCATCAAGTTGGGTATGGACACGGGCCAGGTGGTGGCGCGCTTTGAGCAGGAGCGGCAGGCCCTGGCGATGATGGAACACCCCAACATCGCCAAAGTCTTTGATGCCGGGGCAACGGAGACGGGGCGGCCGTTCTTCGTGATGGAGCTTGTCAAGGGAGACCCGATCGCCGAGTATTGCGATAAAAACAACCTCTCCATCGAGCAGCGGTTGGAGCTGTTTGCCCAAGTCTGCAACGCGGTGCAGCACGCCCACACCAAGGGCATCATCCACCGGGACATCAAGCCGAGCAATATTCTGGTGAGCACGCAGGACGGCCGCCCGCACACGAAAGTAATCGACTTCGGTATCGCGAAAGCAACGGCGAGCAAACTGACCGAGAAGACTCTCTTCACCGAGCATAAGGCCCTCATCGGTACGCCGGAGTACATGAGCCCCGAGCAGGCCGAGGGCAGCCTTGATATTGATACCCGGACCGATGTGTACTCGCTAGGCGTGTTGCTGTATGAACTGCTCACCGGTACCACGCCGTTTAGTGGCAAAGAGCTTCGCTCCGCGGCGTACGCCGAGATTCAGCGGATCATCCGCGAGGTGGAGCCCCCAAAGCCCAGCACGCGATTGAGCGCCAATACCGACACGATCGCCAGCGTGGCGGCCAAGCGGCACACCGATCCCGAGCGGTTGGGCACGATCGTGCGCGGCGAGCTGGACTGGATTGTGATGAAGGCGCTGGAGAAGGACCGCCATCGCCGTTACGAGACGGCCAACGGGCTGATGATGGATATCCAGCGGTACCTCAGCGGCGAGGCGGTGCTGGCGGCGCCGCCGAGCAAGGCGTATCGACTAAAAAAGTTTGTTCGCCGCAATAGGTTGGTGGTTTTGGCAGGCAGCGCGGTGGTGGTTACCTTGCTGATCGGCGGGGTGGCGACGGGACTGGCCCTTGCCCGCGCACTGGGCGCCGAGAAGGAACTCCGCGGGCAATTCATTGAGACCGACCAAGCCAGGCAGACTGCACAACGGCAGGCTGCGATCGCCGAAGCGGTCGCGAGGTTTCAGACCGATATGCTCGCCAGCGCGGACCCCGGGCACCTGCTGGGGGACAAGGTCACGGTGCTCCAGGCCATGCGCGGCGCTGTCGATCAACTCGATTCCGGCTCGCTGAAGGACCAGCCGCTGGTTGAGGCGAGCGTCCGCGAGATGATCGGCCAGACGCTGCGGCAGTTGGCGAGTTTTAAGGATTCTGAGCTAAACCTGCGCAGGTCACTTTCGATCCGTCGGGCTGTCCTGCCCCCCGGAGAGATTGCCATTGCCAGCAGTCTGAACTCACTCGCCTCGCTTCTTCGGGGGTTGAACAACCCCGCCGAGGCTGAGTCACTGTTCGTTGAAGCGGCGGATATTCTCCGAAAGGCAACACCTGCTGGAGAAATCGAGTTGGCACGGAACCGCAACGACTTTGCCCTGTTGCTGCTCGACTTGCAACGACTCCCAGAGGCCGAGCCATTGTTCCGTCAAGCGGTCGAGCTTTATCGCAAGGCGGGGTATGAGGGCCGCGCTGAGTCGGCCGACTGTTTGAACAACCTCGCGCTTCTCTTAATGAACTCCGAACGGGCTGTTGATGGGGAAAAACTGGCGCGTCAGGCCCTCGCGGTCTATCGCACAGCCTTGCCCGCGGGTCACCCCAGGATTGCCAATGCGCTCAGCAATCTCGGGGCGCAGTTGTTGGCCCAGGAGCAGGCCGCGGCCGCCGAGCCGCTTTGCCGCGAGGCGCTGGAGATATACCGCAAAGTCCTTCCCGAGGGCCATCCTGAGATCGCCTGGGTGCTTACTAACGTGGCAGCGTGCCTCCAGGGCCAGAGGAAGCTCTCCGAAGCCGAACCATTCCTGCGTGAAGCCGTCGAGGTCCATCGCAAAGCCCTGCCGGCAGGACATCCCGATATCGCACGCGACTTGAGCAATCTCACGACGCTCCTGCGTGAGGATCGCAGGCCCGCCGAGGCCGAGCCGGTGGGTCGGGAAGCACTGGCCATCGTCCGAAGCGCGCTTCCTGAGGGGCACCCCGGTGTAGTAGCGGTGCTCGTCAACCTCGCGCTGGTTCATCAGGACCTCGCAAGGCCCGCGGAGGCGAGAGCAGGCTTTGATGAGGCGATCGCGATTCTCCGGAAGGGGCCCGCTGGTGGTTCCGCGCGCTTCGCCCGAGTGCTCTGGCGATCGGGCAGCGCCCGGCTCGAAAACAAAAACGGTGGGGATGCCGCCGCGGCCCTGCCCGAGCTCGAAGAAGCCGTGGCGACGGCGGAGAAGCTGCTGCCGGCGGAACATCCGCATCTCAAGGAGTACCGCGAGACGCTGGTGAAGTGCAAGCTAGCGCGGGCGGGGCAACCATTGCGGTGACCGAAGGGCTGAGGCGAGCTTGTCTGGCTCCGGGCTGAATTCTCGCGCACGTTTTACGCTCGGGTTGGGCCCGCGATGGCAGTGTTCGGGCCTCGGCGGGCAAGATACCCGTCGGGCTTATGCGGACCGCGACGGAGCGTAGCACAATTTACAACTGCCAGAGACTGCTGGTCCACGTTACCCCGGCGCCAAAGGCCAGGAACAGCACCTTCATTCCAGGCTTGATCTTGCCCGCCTTCATCAGCTCATCAAAGCACAGCGGCACCGAGCCGGCGGAGGTGTTGCCGATGCGGTCGATGTTGACGTAGAGCTTTTCTTCGGGGATGCCGAATTTCGTGCGCGCCGCTTCCAGAATGCGGGCGTTGGATTGATGGCAGACGAACATGTCCACCTGGTCGGCGGTCATGTTAACTTTGGCCAGCGTCTCGGCTATAAGTTCCTGAAAAGTCATAACCGCGAATTTAAACACGGCCTTGCCGTTCATTTGAAGACAGCCGATTTTGACCGTGTGCAAATCCGCATTGGCCGGGATGTTGTCGATCCACGTTGGTAGGTACAAGTCCTGCCAGCCGCTGCCGTTGGCTTTGTTCACTTGGGCGATGCAGCCCTTGGTTGTGTCATCAGTTGCGCCGATTACTACGGCGCCCGCCGCATCGCCGAACAAAATGCACACTCCTCGGTTGGTGTAGTCTGTGATTGCCGAGATTGTGTCGCAGCCGATGACGCCGATGCGCTTGTGCGTGCCCACGCGGATGAGATCGTGCGCTGCGTTCAGTGAGTACACAAACCCGCAGCAGGCCGCCCCGAGGTCCCACGCCGCGGTTTTGGTGCTGCCAAGTGCCGCTGCTACCATGCACGCGACCGATGGGCATCGGTAATCCTGCGTGATCGTTCCCGCGATAATGAGGTCGAGATCATGGACGGTCAGCTTTGCATCTGCCAATGCTCCGGCCATTGCCGCTGTGCACAGGCTTTGGTTACTTTCACCCTTGCTGTGGTCGCACATCCGCCGCTGACGAATGCCCGTACGCTGGAAGATCCATTCATCGCTGGTCTGCACGATGTCCGCCAGATCGTCGTTGGTGAGAATGCCCGACGGGATCGCTGAACCCGAACCCAGAATACGTACCCCTACGCTGGGAATCGGAGGCAGCGAGCGAATGGGGGAAGCGGCGAGGGAGGTGGCGTTGGTCGGGGCGGTCATCAGTGAAGATTAGACTGGCTTTTGCCCGGCGTACAGCCCGCTGGCATTCAGAAAATTCGTTCCATCCGCGGCCCGCTGCCCGTTTTTTCGTCGCCCGGCGCAGAAAAAGGCCCGGCTTGCTGCCGGGCCTCGTTTGCATCCACGTTCTTAAACTGATAAATCGCCGCGGCTTACTTCTTTTCCGGCTCGGGCACAAACGTGCTGGCGATGAACAGGTCTTTGAGCTGCTTCTCCGGCACCGTACTGGGGGCACGGGTCATCAGGTCGGCGCCAACCTGCGTCTTGGGGAATGCGATGACGTCGCGGATGTTTTCTGTGCCGCAAATGTGCATCATCAGTCGGTCAAATCCAAACGCAATGCCCGCGTGCGGCGGTGCGCCGTACGACAGTGCCTCCAGCAAGAAGCTGAACTTTTCCTTGGCCGATTCAGGTGAGAGACCCAGCAGCGAGAAGACCTTGCTTTGGGCCCGGCCATCATGAATACGCACCGAGCCACCGGCGATTTCCGACCCGTTGAGTACGATGTCGTACCCCGCCGAGACGATCGCCTCGATGGTGTCATCATCATCCTCGGCAGCGTTGATGAACGCCTCGGCCTGATCGTCGCGCGGCGCGGTGAATGGGTGGTGCATCGCCACCCATTTGCCGGTTTCCTTGTTCCGCTCAAACATCGGAAAGTCCAGCACGATCAGGAAGTTCCACGGCCCGCCTTCAGCACCGGGCTTGGGCACCATGTTCATATCGCGGGCAACCTTCTGGCGCAGCTCGCCAATGGCTTTGGTGGCCACGCCATACGCGTCGGCCACGAACAGTACCGTGTCACCAACTTGCAGGCCCAGCGCCGCGACAAAGTCTGCCTTCATCGGTTCTAAGAACTTTGCACAGCCGGTATCAAACTTTGGCTGCCCGGTCGCCGCATCGTTGATGTACTTGACCGTGGCTACGCCGCCCACGCCAAAGCCCTTGGCAAACTCGCTGTAGCCATCGGTGATCTTGCGAGTGAGTTTCTCGGCCCCGCCCGGTACGCGGATGGCCTTGACCACGCCGCGTTTGCTGTTGAACTTTGGCCGATCAGCACCCTTCTCGATCGCGGTTTTGAACACTCCAAATTCTGTCTTCGCCGCAAGTTCAGAGATATCAACAATGTGCAGGCCATAGCGGGTGTCAGGCCTGTCGATGCCGTATGTCTCCATCGCCTCGCGATAGCTCATCCGCTGAATCGTCGGCACTTCGTAGCCCAGCATCACGTGCCAGAAATGCTTGACGAAGCCTTCCATCATCGCCACGATGTGATCGCGCCGCACGAACGACATTTCAAGGTCAATCTGCGTGAACTCGGGCTGACGGTCGGCCCGAGGATCTTCATCGCGGAAGCACCTGCACACCTGCATGTACCGATCGGCGTTGGCCACCATCAGAATCTGCTTGAAAAGCTGCGGGCTCTGAGGCAGCGCATAGAACTGGCCCGGGACGTTGCGTACCGGTACCAGAAACTCACGCGCCCCCTCGGGCGTTGACTTGTACAGCACCGGAGTCTCAATTTCTAGGAACCCGTTGCTGCCGACGAAATACTCACGCACCGTCTGCAATGCGCGGCTGCGCATCGCCAGAATCTTCTGCATGCTCGGCCGGCGCAGGTCAAGGTACCGGTACTTCAGCCGGATCTCTTCGTTGGGCAGTTGCGTGTAGTCATCCGGCAGGAAGGGTGGATTCTCCGTCTTGTTGAGCACCTCGAGCTCCGTGACGACAAGCTCAATCTTGCCAGTCGCGTGCTTAGGGTTTTCGCCGCCGCCACGGATGCGAACCTTTCCGGAAACTGCGAGCACATCTTCGTTGCGGAGCTTGCTGGCGGCTTCCATCATGTGTGACTGTGAACCATCCTCAGGGTCAAACACAAGCTGGGTAATGCCAAAGCGGTCGCGCAGGTCAATGAATATCAGGCTGCCGTGGTCGCGGTAAGAGTTCACCCAGCCGTTGAGTGCAACGGTTTGGCCAACATGCTCGGCCCGCAGTTGCCCGCAGGTGTGTGTACGAAAAATCTTCATAGTGCCATCCAATGCAAGTTCCAACAGATTTGGCCGCCCGGGTGGCGTGCCCCCGCATCCCGGATCGATTGTTTCGGTCCGAAGTGGGGGCCCAGTATAGGGGAAACAAACTCCGACCATGCCAAGATCGGTCGTTCTAGAGGGCGACACGCTCGTGCAGGGGTCTGCTGCGGCAAAAACGCTTACGAGACCGTCAACTGGTGTCTTTCCCCGGCAGATTCGCCGCATCTCAGCCGCCCTAGTCTCAGTTTAGCCCGCTCTATTTCGGATGGACCCACTGTCCATCCCGCCATTGCGTGGCCGCAACATCAACTCCGTATAAACGGGCCACTGCCGCTGGTTCGGGCTCGCGTGCTGGCTCGCCCCCATCCACCAGCAGCGCCGCTGACCATGAGTTCTGTATGCCCGACAAGAGTGCCGACTGAAAGCGAACCTGGTTTACTAGACCGTCAAGTTCGAGCTGTGGCCCAGGGTTACCGCGGCAAGTGCTGCATACCCGCGTGATCGCCTTGCCACCTTCAGTTCGGCTCACGACTCGCTTGTTGGCACACTCGGTGCACACAGGCCATTCGGTGATCCAACGCTTGATCCGTGATGCGGAGTTAAAATAGCCCCGGTCATCAAGTGCCCGCTCATACTTGGCTAGCAGTTCGCTAGCGCCGGGTCGCTTCAGCATCGCATCGGCCCGGCGGCCCTCGCCGGCGCGAGCCAGCGATATGGCATCAAACAAGTGCACTGCCGGGGTGAGATTCGTCGCCGTTTCAACAAGCCGCACCGGTTGAATCCGGTCCTTGATCACCTGCGGTCGGGCGGCGCTGGCGGTTGCCATCAGCCACCGACGCTCCGTGGGCGAGCGTGTAAGCTCGGCCAGCCCATAGCATGCGGATGCCGCGACAGATGACGTTGTGCGCTTCTGTTCCTTCCCAGCTTTGTCCGCCTCTGCGGTACTGCTAGAAGCAGCCAACTTCGCGATGTTCTCCCCACCGTCCAGCACTAGGGCCAGCGTGTACAACTGTCGCGCCAGCCGCAAGTCTGCTTCGGTTGCTCCGCTGTCGGCAACTTCTTCGGCCAGCAGAAAGTACGCCTGCGGATCATCGGCCGTCAGCGCCGCAAGTTTCGCAGCAGTCTCGCTCGTAAACACCGGTTGTCCCGGAGCAGCAAAGGGCCGACTGGCCATCGCTGGCGAACCACCTGCGCCGGACACTACCCACACACCCACTAGCGTCAGCACGACAGCGCCGAGCACCATTCCGGTCATCGTGCGCCTAAAAAACCCAGTTACGCGTGAGCCGAAGGTCGATCTCTTCCTGTCAGGGTTCGCAGTCATTCTCATTGAGATGCCTCCCACGCCAGCCAGATACGAACCATAGTGAGTTCTGTGTGCATAATCTGCTGCGCTAGGCCGGTGGCACGCTGGCGTCGCTCCGCAGCGTCCGCGAGCACCGCCCCGATCGATTCCGCTGCCGATGGCCTATCGGCACCGGCGGTAAACGCAGTCAGTTCCAAAAGCGAAACCTGCCAACCCGCGAACCGCCGAACGGGGCCCGTCGCCGCCGTCGCACGGGCCGCTGATCTGCTGTCAATCCCAGCCAGATTCAGCCCCGCTGCGGCAAGCTCCTTCGAAGGTGCCAGCAGCAGGGCCCGCGAACGCAAACCTGTAAAAACAGCTTGGGCCGCATCCGCCGGACCATTGCCAGCCGCTACATCCACCATTGATGGGGCATCAAAGCTCGAACCTGCGCTGGTGGCCGCATCAGTATTGCGAATGGCCGAGCCAATCGCCGCGGCACTTGCGCGATACGCATCAGCGATCTTTTGTGCCTGTCCCTCAACATCGGTCACGGGTGTCGCCGCTGCGAGCAGTTCAATCAGTCGGCCAACTACAGCCCTGCGAACCGCCAAGGGGTACTCAGGTGAGTCGTTGTCCGGAACCTGCTGAAGCGTGACCGATGAAATCAATTCCGCACTGGCCCGGCTGCGCGCCATCCTGGGGAGTGCCTCAAGCAGGGATGCCGCCAGTATCGCCTCGCCAGAACGTTTTGCAGCGGTGCGAGCCGCGAGCGCCCGAAGTTCGGTTGATGAGCCAAATGCAGCAGCATCGATCAGTGCATCGGCATCAACCGGGTCCAGCGTGCCGCGCGTGTCAAGCTGCCGGATGATTTCGATGCGAGCTTGAGTATTCCGCTCGGCGAAGTAGCGCACGCCCGTGCTGGCTGATTCGCTCGCTGGCATATTCATTGCCTGCGCGGTCTCTCCTGCCAAGGACACCGTCGGAAATGCCGCGATGGATTGACCCGATTGCCCTCGGATTGTCGCTGTCAGCTTCTCCGGCACGCTCGGTTCAACGGCGCTAGTTGCACCGGCGGTAAAGCTTGCCAAAAAATACCTGTTTACATCCGCGGCAATCGCTGCGACTAGCAGGCGTGCGGCATCACTATCAGCCGCGGCTGCCAGCGTGGTGAGTTTTACCAGCAGTTGCTGGTGGGTGGCATCCTTCGGCCCGCCGATGAGTTTCCAAGCCTCGGCGTACCGCGCCCGGGCTTCTTGCCTGCTGGCAATATCGGCCGAGCTGGACATGGCCATCGTCAAATCAACACCTTCGGCCCCTGACCGCTGAACAATCGAAGCGGTAACGATTCCAAGCTTCACGGTGGGAACCGAAGAATCATCAAACCAGTTGATGAGCCTGCCCCGCGCTGCTGAACCGGGTGACCACGTCAGTTGCTCCGCGGCCAGCATCAAACTATCGTGCATCGCCCGAACCGCAAGAGGATTTGGCCCGCCGCGAATGAGCTGTTCGAGCGCCTCCAGCAGGAACGGCCCGGCTGCTTCGCGGAGGGCAAGCTGCTCTGACTCGGTGAGCTCGGCGCCGTCGCCTCGAGCGGTGGTGCCGCCTGCCAGCGCAGCGCCGCACAGTGTAATGGCCTCCCAGGCCGAGTGCAGCGCGGGCCCAGTTTCCTGTGCGGCAACCAACCGCAACGGGATGCCGCGCAGCACCGCCGCGGCGGCACCATCAAAGGCTCCGCCATCTCCGCCGCCCGCATTACCAAGGTGTTTGCGGATGGTCTCGCGAACCGAAGCCGGAAACTCACGCTCGCGGGCGAGCCTGCCAAGCAGCCCTGCGCTGCCGGTTGCTTCAACAATCTGCGATGGCGTGATCGTCTCGCCGGATGCAGCCGCAGCGCCCAAAGCGTTGATGAGGGCAACCTGCCCCGCAGCATCAACCCGAAGGATCGCATCAATGGCGTGCTCGGCCGTGGCGGTGCGCTGGGCAGCTTGCATACGGGGCCACGAGCGTGCAAAGGCGACGATGGCGTGTGAAACTTCGCTTTGGGCCGGGGCGGTCGAGCGTGTTTCGCTGATTTCCCGCAGCGTTGCCGCCGAGGCAAACGCGGCATTGGCATCCGGCACAATACTTGACCGGTCAATCGCCATCGTCAGCAACGGCTTGGCCGGAGCCGAATTTGTGACGGCAGCTGGCGGTGCTGAGTTTGCATCCACGATCGGTGCGGCGACGGGCACGGCACCGGTGCTCGCTGGCGACCTGCTCGCTCGCAGCAATGCAACGGTTAAGCCGCTCAGTGAGAGCATCACGACGAGGCCACCACCGATGATCAGCCGCTTTAAGAGCACAGATGCGGGATCGGTGCCATCATCTACCGGGCGGGGCAGATCCGAAATCTTGGTGTGTGTCCAGACGGATTCGGAGGTTCCAGTGGGCGTTTGCGCGGCCAGCCCTGCCGCTGAGGCCATTGTTGTTCCCGCCCGCTGCCCAGCGCCCGGCCTTCCACCGCGAGCCATCTCCGAGACGACCGCTTCTGCGGCTGAGATTGGAAGTTTGAGTCCGAGTGCCGCGGCGTGCAACTGCCGCATCGCATCGACATCAAGTCTCCCGCGGGCGGTCAGAATCATCACCGCCCGTTGCCTGAGAAGGTTCATTGCCGTTTCAGTCGCGTCCGCACGCGCACGCACTGGTTCGGCCGCCGCTGCAGTTGCGGTTGCAATAGGGGGGATGCTCGTTGCATCGGATGGGGCCACCGGATCAGCGCCGGGGTTCATCGGTACGGGTGGAATCGCAACTTGCGTGCCTTCGATTGCGACCGCGTCGGTCACCGGCGCTCTTGCTTGGTCATCGTCGTTCACCAGTGGGATTGTTTCGCCATCACCGGGTTTGAGGGGTTGCGGGAACTTTGGTGGGGGTGGATTTCGGAAAGCATCCTGATCAGCCAACTCAGCAGCTTGTTTGTCGGCAAGCTTTCGTTCTGCGGCAATTTCGCTGATGCGTTGTGGCACGCCACTGCCCGTTCCGGTGCGACCGCCAAGCATCGCCGCCGATGCGGCCTGCTTCAGTACAGCTTCGGTCGCTCGACCGGCGGCGCTGTCCGCCATTGGGTGCAGCCGTAACACGGCAAGGCGGTCTTGCAGTGCAGTGATGACTACTGCCGGGGTGGTTGCTCCGGGGTCAAGCCCCAGGAGCCCATGCGGATCATCTGCGGACCAGTCCGCGGCGGCCTGATCGCCAAAGAACATCCGGAGCAACTCGCGGATCTGTTGCGGGTCATCAGGTGCATTGGGTTGCTGTGCAAAGCTCATCGGCCACCTCCGCCGGTCTTTGGTGCGTTGCTGGCTGGCGGAGGTGTTGCGGGCCCAGAGCCCGGCACGGAGGCGGGTGCTGGCGGTGTGGGTGCTGGAGGTGTGGGTGCTGGCGGTGCGGCGCCCGTACTGGCCGCCGGCGTGCTTAAGAGCGAAGTCTGCAACTCCGCGAAGCGAATATTCCAAGGCGACGGCCCCAGCGTGGGGTGAAGCAGGACGTGCTGACGCAGCAACGTTGCCGCAGCAGGCTTGTCGGTTTTTGCCGTCAAGCGGATGGTGTTGTATCGGGCAACAAACCAGCGTTCGCTGGTGTCCGGCACCGCCGCGGAGAGTTCACGCCAGCTTGCCAGCGAGAGCGCATCATCACCGGCGTTCTCTGCCATGGTTGCCAAACGCATAAGGCTTACGTTGTCGCCCGGACGAACTGAAACGATGGCCTTGTCAAGCCTCATCGCCAGATCGCGGCCTGCGATGCTGCCGGTGGTGGCGAACAACACTTCGCACGCCGCCGCTACATCGTGGTGCAGCGCCAGCACTCCAGTATCTCCGAGTGTGCGGGCGGTGGTGCCAATGTTCTCGATGAGCCTGCCGCCAAACCGGACAACTGATTCAGCCTCGGCGTTTAGTTTTTCGGCATTTGCGATGCTGTCTGCCGACAGCTGAACCGTGCCACGCTGCGTTGCGGCGTTCGGGTTGGTTGACTTCTGTGAGGAAAAAGCCGTCGCGAGTTCTGCCTTGAACCGCAGGTTCGCATTCACGAACAGGAGCCGGTTGCTCGCTTCGACAAACCGAGCGTCTTTGCCTTCGCCCGGCGCATCCAGCTCGGCGGCCAGTTTCTCGGCGGCGGCAAAGTCGGCTCGGCCAATCGCCAATTGAAATCTTCGGAAAACCAACTCCCTGCCAAATCGCGTTCGGTCCATCGCGTTGTAATTCACCAGTGATTCGGCCGCCGCCAGAAGTTGCTCGGAGCGGTCAACTTCGGGTGGTTCCAGAGTCAGCGACGCATCAAGCATCTGGCGAATCAGCAGTAGCGTTGCCTCCGCTGCTCGGACTGCCTCCGGTCCGGTTGCGGCCATCGCCGCACGTTTGTCGGGTTCAAGCAGTTCACCGGCAACAGCTAAGAACCTACGCGCGGCAAACTGCCTGTCTCCTGTGCGATTGTCCCGAAACATTCGGTACAGGATGCGTGATGCCGCACGCCGTGATTCAGCGAACAAGGGTGAGTCGGCTTCAACGCTCAGCAGGATCTCGGCCGCTTTGGCATCACTCAGCCCGGTTTTGTCCGGCCGTTTCACCAGCAGCGTCGCGCTGCGGAGTGTGCCCGGGAACCGCGACACAAACAGCGATATCGCTGAACTGAGTTTTTCAGCAATCAGCGCTCCTGATCCTACTTCCGCCGCCTGTCGTTCTAGCGCGAGAATGCCAAGCCACAGCGAATCTTGAGCCAGCGGTGCGTTGAGTTTTTCGGCAAGCTCAAAGGCGCGGCTGGCTTTCTCGGCAGCCGCTGCATCACTGCCCGCATAGTACTGTGCCCGCGCGCTGCCATAGACCGCCCGCGCGACATCCAGTTCGTAAGACTTGGCATCGGTCTGCACCGTTGCTGCATCGAGTGTTTCAGATGCCTCACGTAGCCGATTGATCATTGCGGCTTCCGTCGCCGGTGCTTCATCAAGCTTGCCGCCGCGGGCAAGCCGCAGCTCACGCAGTGAATGCTCAAGCCCGAGCATCCCACGCACGAACACCGCAACGAAGCCCTTGTCGCCAATGGTTCCGGTTCCGAATCGCTCCGCCAGCGCAAGTACATCATCGGTCCGTCGAGCCGCGATTAAATCCGCAAGCGCCGTCTCGGCGACTGCGGGCAGGTCGCCGTTTGGATCGGTCGATGCACCGCCCGCCGCCGGGCGGGTCGCATCACCCGCCAGCAGCCGCATAGCTTGTGCTGCAACCGCGCGGGCAATGTTTGCTGGCAGGATCGCTTCGATTGATGTATTGGTGCCTGGACCTGTTTGCGGAATTTGGTTTGCCAGCCCAGCTGGCGTGTTGGGGGAGCGGGCTCGCAGCAGCGCTACTTGGCGGCGGGCTTCGGAGTAGTGTCCGGCCGTCAGTAGTACCGAAATTCGTCTTGGGCCCACGGCCCCTCGCACGGCCGCCGGTACCGCGGGCTCGTTCTCCAGTGTATCAAGCCAACGGTTCGCCTCAGCCACTTGCCCGGTGATCGCCAGAGCGCCAGCAATTCCAAGCACCGCTCGGGCGACATGCTCGTGTTTTAGCAGGCTCAGCGGCAGCCTCTCAAGACTCGCTCGCTCCATTGCAGAGCGGCCGGTGTGCCAGCCGAAGCACTCTAGAGCGCCGGAAGCGAGCGACTCAGCGCTCGGCACGCCCGCAGGCCGGTTGCCGGACCCCGCGGCAATTGTTTCGGCACCGTAGACCCCCGCCCATCCTGCAAAGTAATACGCCCGTGAACGCATGGCGCGGGCCTCGCCCACTTCCTCCTCATCACTCGGCACGGATTGTCCGCTGCTCAGCTTTTCTTCCAGCACCCGCACTCGGCGGGCCGCATCCTGCCCAAGATTCACAAGCTGCATGTGCAACTGCGCAAGTGTGCTGGACAGCGCCGCTCGCGATTCTTCAGGCGCTGCGGCCAGCGCCAGCGCCTCGGCATCCTGTTCAGCCTTGAGATAGTTTGTCCGAGCGAGCTCAATTCGCAGGCCAACACTCTTGTTCTCGCCAACGGCCTTGATAAACTGCTTTGCCCGTTCTTCAAGCCGCTGCCGCTCGGCGAGTTCGTTGGTTGCGCTGAGTTGCAGAAACATCAGTCGCGCGAGCCGTTCGCCGAGTCTTGCTTTCTCGGTTCCGCTGGTTTGCTCGAAGCGGGAGGCCAGGTGCTCAACCAGGAGAGATTTCAGTCCGCGGGCGATCAGGTATTTCTCAAGCGCATCGGGGGCAACTGCCGTGCCCCGAACCGCAGGTGTTTCCGCGCCGCCGGTTTGCGATCGCTGCGGCGATGCCTCTGGCTGCGCCATCGTGCCCGTCGCACACGCCTGCGCAATCGCTAGGGCCGCCCACCACCGCTGGTATCTTGCGGGGCACCGGGGTGCGGAGTGCTGCGGCATCGGGTTATTGTTACAGGCCTGCAACATAAGAGATTTTGGTAAACCCGCTCCCCTGGGCCGCCCGCAGCGCTGCAGCGACGTGCTCGACTGTAACATCATCGCTGGCCTTGATGATTATCCCCGGAGCCTTCGGTAGCTCAGCAAGTATCGCCTCTAAGTCCTGCCTCGTTGCCATGCCGCGTTGGCCGATACGGAAACGTGCGACGCCCTTGTCAAGCTCAACATACAGCACCTGTGATGTGAAGTCGTTGCTTGCGTTGCCGGCACCCTTGCGGTCCGGAGAGATCGTGGCCGGAAGCTGCGTTTCAGGTGCTGACAGCGAGCCCGCCGCCATGAAGTAAAACAGCATGAAAAAAATGACATCAAGCAGAGCCACCAGCGGTAGCACGATTCCTGAATCCTGTCGCATTGTCCGCCGATGAAAATTCACGTATAGCTGTTCACTTTCAATCTCGCCTGGGCGGTACGACCCAGACATTGGTTTACTGGACTCATCAGTTCTCGCATCACGGCCTTGCCGTGCGGTTCATCCGCCCGGGGCCGTTGCCAGTTTCCAGTCCCGCACGCCGGCCTTTGCAAGTTCGGTCGAGAGCCGGTTCAGATGCGCCGCTGCTGCCCGCCTGTCTGCACGAATCACGACCTCCGGTCGCGAAACGCCCCCCAGTGGCTTGGCTTCGGAAATCACTCGCGCCATATCCACCGCTCCTGTGCCGGTCAGTGAGAGCGCACCGGTGACATCGATTTCAATAATCAGTGGCACGGTCGAACTCTCCGCCTCGCTACCAGCTTCCTTTGGCAGGTCCATCGGCCGCAGTTGTGTGCGATGAAAGTGGGTTGAGAACATAAAGAAGATGATGATCAAAAACGCCACATCCGTCAGCGCTGTGACGTTGAGCGTCAGTTCCTCGTCTTCGGGTTTTCGAGATTTAAAATTCAACTCGGGATCCCGGCTGGCCGCGCTGCGCCCGCAACCTGCGACAGCGGCTGCATCGGAACTGTTGGCACCTGGCGTGACTGCTGACCCTGCTGCGTTTGCTGTGTCTGCACCGCCCCACCCGGTTGAGACAGCAGAGCCATTAGGTGTTCAGCCGTCTCGGCAAGCTCATTGACCACAGCCTCGCCGCGGCGCTTGAAGAACGCATGAAACAGCAAGCATGGAATCGCAATACCCAGGCCCAGAGCCGTGTTCACAAGCGCCTCAGACATATTGCTTGAAAGCTGAGACGACCGGCTCGCCCCTTCGGCTCCGCCAATGGTCGCAAACGCCTTAATAATTCCGATCACAGTGCCTAATAGCCCCAGCATGGGCGCGAGGTCCGCCACCACCCGTATTGCATACACCGTCCGATCCAGCCTGTCCGCTTCTCGCCGGCCAACTTCCTCCATCACTGACTTTGCTTCCAAAAGTCCGAACTGACTCGACCGCGCCTTGGTGAGCCCCGCGCCCAGTACCCTTGTCAGGAAACAGTCATGTTCAGCCGCGCGGCAGATGCCGATTGCCTGATCAACCCGTTTTTCCTTCAGCAGCATCTCCAGCGTTCCCACCGTTGCAGGCTTGGCCAGTGCACTTTTTCGCAGCATCATCCCGCTGGCGATGATCAGTCCCACTGCCGCCGCTGACAGCATCAATAGCACAATCGCAACAAACCCGCCCGCCGCGATGTACCCCAGCAGCGATTTGCTTTCCATGATCGGACCAACCGCGGCCCCGCCGGTTGCCGCCACCGGCACACCTGTTGGCCCGGCAGTCCCCGCAGCGCCCGTCTGCTGGGCCACCAGCAGCAAAATGTTGTAAGTAAACGCTTGAATCACTTTTTAGTCTCCGGGTCAGTTTTTTCGTCCATCGTCGGTCCACCCCCTGCGCTTGAACTATTAGCCGCCCCGCCGAGGCCTGCCGTCCGGCCCTCTGATTCAGCTCCGCCCAGCGGGATCAGTTGCCGCAAATCCGCACGCAGGGCGGCTGCGGTGCCAAGGTCTCCCTGCTTTTCTAGCTCGGTGGCCACATCGGCCAGTGCAATCGCCGCCGCAAGCGGCAGCCGCTGGGCAAACTCCGCAGGCACGTGCAGTAGTTCAAGCATCCCGCGTCGCTTGTCGGCCGCATCACTTTCCGCAAGTAGGCTGCGGCCAATACCCAACCGGCACCAGGCTTCCTGCCAGGAGCGTTCAACCAGTCCCTCCTCGCCCACTTTGGCGCCGGGTACCTTTGAGTCTCCACCGCCGCCACCCTTTGCCGCCTCTGCCGCCAGCCTCCGCCGCAGCCAGTCCCTCGCTACCTTGCGTTGTTCAGCGTTTCCGCGGCTGGCCTGAACCAGCATCCGCGTCAGCACCTCCGGTCCGGCCGTCGCTGCCCCGGCAGGGTCCACTGCAGGTAGTGCTCCATCCAAAATCGTTGCCTTGCCGCCTGATGCGCTTATCGCCTCGGCCTCGTACCACCGGGCTACCTCGCCAACCGCTCCCGGCAGCGCGGTGCACTCCGCCCATCCTGGCCATTGTGCCAACGCCGCCAGACCGCCGCCTGAAAGTTGTGATGAAAACACCGGTGGCAGGTTCGGGCAAAGCCCTGTTGCTGCATCAACCGCAGCGCGAATGCCCGTGAGTGTGCCATCGCCGCTCCCATCGCCCGAACCGCTCGCGATCCCGCTGCTGGCAGTGGGATCATCGGCTAGCGTGCCCGTCGCCGCGAGCGACTCAAAGTACGCCCGTGCGGCCCCGGTGATAAACCCGCGAGCCAGCCGCAGGTTGGTCACAGTTCGCAAAGCAGCCCGCTTGCTCGCCCCGCTCAGGCCCGCCAGCGTGCCGCCGGCCTCCAACTTGTCATGCAACAGCTCCGCGCCCTCGGCATCGCCGCGGTTCACCCGCGCTGTCACCCGCCACAATCCCTCAGCCATTGGCGCGTATGAGGCTGCAAACTTCGCCGCCGCCGGGCCTGAAACCGCAGCAACCTGCGACCATAAAATGATCCGCTCTTCGCCAATATCGGGCCGCATTCGCAGCCCATCGCCATTCATTGAGAGAATCTGGCCTGTCACACGCCCGCCACCAAACCGCAACTCCACGGTCCCGGCAACCGCCCGCGCATCGCTGGCGGCACTTCCCGCCTGCAGGCTCACGGCGGGTTGCATTCCTCGCCCAACTTCCCCCCGCGCAGGATCAATCGGCGCTGCGGCGCACGCGGCAAACATCAACAGCACATTCATGGCCGCGGCACGCTCACTCACTTAATCCTCGCCCCCTTGATGTGTGTGTACGTTCCTTCAGAGTCGCGGGCAATCCGCTTCAGCAAGTCTGCGCCCGAATCATCCATCAGTGCGATGCAGTGAATCGGCACCTTGCGTGCACCGCGGTTCAGCTTAGAAATCGTGTCGATGATCGCATCATCAAACTCACCATCGGTCATGAAGTAAATCGCATCGGGCCTCGGCCGTAGGCCAAAGACCAGTTGAAACGCCCCTAGGGGCTCGGTCCCGCCACCGGCTTCCAGCCGCCGGACCATGGTCGTCGAGTCCTTCTTGTTTTTGCCTGATGCATCCATCCACTTCACCGCTGGGTGCAGCGGCTGCGGGCCGCTTGAGAACGCAACGACAAAGTATGACCCGCTGTCCACAATCCCACTTATGGAACTGACCAATTGCTCCTTGAGCAGCTCAAGCTTGGGTCCTCCCATGGAGCCTGAGACATCCACGATATAGGCGAACCTTGCCCCGCGGGCCTCCACGCCAAAGAACTTCGCCCCGCCGCCGCCGGAGCCTCCGGTGCCATCACCAATACCAATTCCTTCGCCGCTACCAGCACCGCCCATCCCGCCGCCGCTTGCGCCGAGGTCGCCCACGCCCGCGACGGCCTGTCCGCCGGGCGTTTCAATCCCCGGAAGCGTGGCCATCATGCCGGAGGTCGAAGAGTTGTCATCAACGGCAGGGCCAGTTGCATTCATTGCCCCTAGGTTCAAGTCTCCAAGTTCCGCTTCGGTAATCGTCGAGACCGCAATCGCTGCCCCAACCGCACCTGAGACTGCTGGTTCATCGAGTATCTTGGCGTTAGACAGATAAATGACCGAGCCGATCACCAGCAGCGTGGCGTGCAGCACCACGGAGGCCAGCATCGCTCCCAACAGCACGGAGAGTCCCGATCGCCGCGCTGGCACCAGTGGCTCAGAAAATCCTGCGCGGCCAACCCCTGCGGACGTTCCCGCGCTTCCGCCTATCGTGCTGCTCATCGTGCTTGTCATGCCGCGCGCCCTGCGTCAATGTCGGAACTCATCTGATTGTCCACAATCCCCGCTCGCCACGGCGATCCTGCTCCACAGCCCGCGGCAGTTCTCGTGTCGTCAACCGCTGCCATTGCCCTTGTCGCCATAGCCATGAAGGTCCGGCCAGCCTGATCTGGTTCATCCAAAGTTCGAATTCCTCGTTTCTTCATGCAGTTGTTCATGCCTCGGTCATCGGTCCGTCAACCCATCTGGCTGCCGCCTTTTCGGCGGTTCCGCGGCTGCATCTCCTGCCGACGGCACCATCTTCGGCCGCGATCAGGCGGGGTAAACACCCTCCCTGTGGTCCGCAAGCAGTTTCAGCCCTCATCCTGTTCCAGCGCTTAACCGTCTGAGGTTATCCGTTCATTACGCCCGAACTGTTGCGATCGGTTCGCCAGTTCTTCTGAACTGGGCAGCTGGGCCAGGCTTAATTCCGACCATGCCGCCCTGCTGGGGTGTATGATGGTTGGGTCTGCACCCGAACAAGTCCTCCTTCCAAAAATCCCCCACCCTCGCGATTTGCACAGAACGTACCGGAGTATGGCCGACATGAGCAGCAATCTGGCCGAAGCACCAAACGCCAACCGGCCCGCCAACCCGTCACCGTTCAAGCGAGTGCTCCTGAAGCTCTCGGGTGAATCCCTCGGTACCGGTGGCAAGAGCGGCCTTGACCCCATCGAAATTGACGAGATTGCCAAAGAAGTCAAAGAGTCTTTGGCGACCGGCGTGCAGATGGCCATCGTCGTCGGTGGCGGCAACTTTATTCGCGGTGCCCAGCTCTCCCAAATCGGTCACATCCATCAGGCCACCGCTGATTACATGGGCATGCTCGCCACGATCATCAACGGCCTGGCCCTTCGCGAGGCGCTCAAAGCCGTGGGAATTGACTCTCGCGTGATGTCCGCCATCGAGGTGAAGGCTGTCGCCGAACCGTTCATCCGCCAGCGTGCCCTCCGCCATATGGAGAAAAAACGCGTCGTCATTATGGTTGCTGGCACCGGCAACCCCTTCTGTACGACCGATACCTGCGCCGCCCTGCGAGCCCTCGAGCTTGATTGCCAAGTCATCTTAAAGGCCACCAAGGTTGATGGCATCTACTCGGCCGACCCGCGCAAAGACCCCACCGCCACCCGCTTTGATCGAATCTCCTTCCGCGATGCCATGGTCAAGAATCTCAAGGTCATGGACATGACCGCCTTTGCCATGTGCCAGGAACGAGACCTGCCCATCGTCGTCTTTGACTTTAAAACTCCCGGCAACATCCGCCGCGTCGTCGAGGGTCAAGGCATCGGCACCCTCGTCAGCACCTAAGCCAAAACCCACTCGGCCACTCCCGCTCCCTGCCTTCCCGCCTCCCCACCTCCCCACCTCCCTGCCTCTCTGCCTTCCTGCCTTCCTGCCTTCCTGCCTTCCTGCCTCCCCTCGCGACTCTCCCCTCGCGACTCCCTTTCCCCGGCGAAAATCCCATGGCCACTCCCGATACCATCCTAAAGCTAGTTGAAGAGTCCATGCTCAAGTCCACAGAGCATCTGAAAAAGGAGTTAAAGAGCATCCGCACCGGCCGCGCAACTCCCTCGATCATCGAGTTCCTCAAGGTCGATTACTACGGCTCCACGCAGGACCTCAAAAGCCTCGCCTCCATCTCAGTGCCCGAGCCAACCCAACTGCTCATCAAGCCCTTCGATGTCGGCGCCATCGCTGACATCAAGCGCGCCATCGAAAGTTCCGGCCTCGGCTTTAACCCCATCAGCGACGGCAAAACCCTCCGCATCAACCTTCCCGCCCTCACCGGTGATCGCCGCAAACAACTGGTCGTGCTCTGCAAGAAACACGCCGAGGAAGCCAAGGTCACGCTCCGCAACTCCCGCCGCGATGCCAATAAATCCGCCGATGGACTAAAAGGCGCCGGCACAGCCGAGGACGAGATCGAAACCCTGAAAAAAGAAATTCAGGACCTGCTCAAGAAACGTGAAACAGAGTGTGACACCATGGTCGCGGCCAAGCAAAAAGAAATCGAAACGCTCTAAATTTCTTCGCCTCTCACCCCGCCACACCTCTTCCCCACTCGCTCCCCAATCGCGCCCCGCTCGCTCCCCAATCGCGCTCCAACCGCGCGCACCTTTGCCATGTCCTCACGCCCCATCATCCTCGCCGCAACCATCACCCTCGCGGTCATCCTCCTCTTCCTCATCGGCGCCGTCGCGTTCATGTCCAGCAGGCCCGCTCCCGCTCCCGCTGCGCCTCCCGCAAACCAGTCCCCCGCCACCGGCATCTCCGCCACCGATGCCGCCCTCAAACTCGCCGAGCAATCAATCGGCCAAGGTGAGTTCACCGCCGCCATCGCCATGCTTGAAAAAGCCGTCGCCTCCGCTCCAAAGCACCAAGGCCTGCGCCTCAAACTCGCCGAGGCCCTCATCCACAACAGCCAATCCCCCGAAGCGCTCATCCAAATGCAAGAGGCCCTCGCCATCGGCCCCGAATCCCCCTCGCTGCACTTTGACACTGCCACCGTCGCCGCCTCCGCAAACAAGCCAGAGCAGGCAATCAAACACTACGAAATCGCCCAGACCAAATCTCCGACTGATTCCCGCATCCCGCTCTATCTGGCCATGGTCCGCCTGAAACAAGGCGAAGATCTCAAAGCCCAAGCCGCCCTCATCCGCGCTGTCACCCTCGCGCCCGACCTCGCCGAGGGCTGGGGAACCCTCGCCGATATCTCCCTCCGCGCAAACGCCCTCCACCTCGCCGAGCAGCACATCCACAAAGCTCGCACCCTCCAGCCCGAATCTCCCCAGTGGAAACTCGTCGAAGCCAGAATCAAAAAACGCTCAAATTCCCCCCAAACCGCGGCAGAGTTGCTCATGACCCTGCCCGACACTCAGCGTCTGACCCTGCCGGTGCTGCAAACCCTCAGCGAGTGCTTCGGCCTGATCTCCCGCAACGACCTAGCCGCGGAGCAATACACCCTCGCCGCAGAGCACGACCGCACCAGCGGCCCCCTCGCTCTCAAAGCCGCCCAGTGGCAACTCAAAGCCGGCCACCTAGGCAAAGCCCGCGACCACGCCACCGCCGCCAAACGCCTCGGCGCGGCCGGTGCAGATGATCTGCTCGCAGAACTCGATGCAGCAACCCCGCGCTAGAACCCAACCGCTCTCGCCTCTCTAAGCGCGGTACCCGGCAAGGTACCGTGGGTGACCACGTTGATGCCGCATCAAAGTGACCTGACCCAGCAAAAAGCAAAACCGCCCCAAGCACCGCCAT
>JBBRKQ010000028.1:0-44176 GCA_038231815.1 Phycisphaerales bacterium | reverse complement strand
GGCACCTTCGGTGCGGCGACGAACTTCGCGGTGGGCCGCGGCCCGATCTCCGTGGCCGCAGCGGACTTCAACGGCGACGGCAAGCCCGACCTCGCCGTGGCGAACGCCAACAGCAACAACGTCTCTATCCTGCTGGGCACGGGCACGGGCACCTTTGGCGCGGCGACCAACTTCGCGGTGGGCAGCGTCCCGCGATCCGTGGCCGTGGGGGACTTCAACGGCGACGGCCGGCCCGACCTCGCCGTGGCGAATTCCAACAGCAGCAACGTCTCCATCCTGCTCGGGTTTGGGGCGATCTCCGGCCCCCCCTCCATCACCACGCAACCCGCGACCCAGAGCGTGATCTCCGGCGCCTCGGTGTCGTTCACGGTCGCCGCGACCTCGCCCCCGGGGGGGACCACGCCCACCTATCAGTGGCGGCGCAACGGTGTGAACCTGGTGAGCGGCGGAGCCATCTCGGGCGCAACAAGCCCAACGTTGACGATCAACCCCGCAGCCCTCAGCGACAATGGGTCCGCGTTTGATTGCGTCGCTAGCAACGCCTGCGGTTCGGTTCGCAGCGACCCCGCAGTCCTGCTTGTCACCCCCAGTCTTGCCCAATGCATCGCCGACCTCGCCGGCGGCGGCCCCAATGGCCTCACCCCCGATGGCATCGTCGATGGCTCCGACTTCATCGCCTTCATCAACGCCTTCGCCGCGGGTTGCTGAACCTGACCGACTGACCGCGATTTCCCATACCACTCACGTCCCCATGGAGTGCTCACCCTTCGCTTTGGATAAAGCTGAGGGTGTTTTTTTGTTGGAATTTCACCGTTTGAAGGTCTTGCCAGTTGACCAATTCACTGCCCGAGGAAGCGCCTCCCTAAACCCTGCATACGCTGCCCGAATGCACCGCCCTTCCCGCCCTAGCGGCCCTTCAAACCCATCCAACAACAACCAACGCGGCGGCGGCCCGCCCCAGCGCGGCGGCCACTCGCAGCAGGGGTACGGCCCCGGGCAGGGGCATGGGCCAAACCAGAACCAAGGCCAGCAGGGGCAAGGCCAGCAGGGGCAGCAGGGGCAGGGTCATCAGGGGCAAGGTCATCAGGGGCAGGGTTACGGGCAGGACCGCAACCAAGGATTCGGGCAAGATCGCCCGCCGCAGAGTTCGTATTACAACGACCGCCGGGACACCCCGCCACCACCCCCCAAGCGCATGCCGCAAAAGGCCGAGATTGATCTGATCTCGCTGATCCCCATCGAGCTTGAGCCCGTGCCCATGCCCGATGATGTTGCCACGCTGCTTGCCGAGAACAACATTGAGCTTGAGCCCGGCGAGGCCGAGAAGATGGGCAAGTTCCTGGCCATGCTGCTGATTGCCAATGACTCCATGAACCTCACGGCCGTGACTGACCCGGCCACCGGCTGGCGCAGGCACATCGCCGATGCGCTGATGCTACTGCCCACCATCGCCTCGTTTGAGCCCACAGAGTTTGTTGATGCCGATGGTGACCCGGATGCAGTGCTCGCAGCGCTCAAAGCCGCGGCACCAGATGCGCCGGCTGCTGAGCCCAAAGTCATGAAGCTCGTCGATGTCGGCACCGGTGGCGGGCTGCCCGGCATCCCGCTGGCCATCGCGCTGCCGGATGTGCATGTCACGCTCATGGAGGCCACTGGCAAAAAGGTGCAGTTCCTTCGGCTTGTCAAGAAGCGTCTTGCGCTAAAGAACGTTGATGTTGTGCATGTGCGAGCAGAAGCGGCGGGGCAGGATCACAAGAACCATCGCGAGCGGTACGACATTGCAGTAGCCCGGGCCGTAGGCTCTCTGGCCGTGCTGGTTGAACTTGTTGGCCCGCTGGTCAAAGTTGGCGGGCTGATGCTTGCCGTGAAGGGTGAGAAGGCAGAGGAAGAGGTGGCCCTCGCCGCCGAGGCGATTGAAAAAATTGGCCTGAGCGTTGACCAGGTGCTGCCCACCCCTACCAGCCGTTTGGTGCTGATGCCCAAAGTCGCACGCACGCCGCGGACCTACCCGAGGCGAGATGGTGAGCCCAGTCGCGTACCGATTGGCATCAAGCGTGAAGACCGCGACGACAAACGTGCGGCGGTTCGCCCGGATGCACCCGAACAACTCGCTCGCCGCAGCAAGGCCTATGGCGGTGATGGACCACCCCGTGACGGCACCCCTCGCGGCACGCGCCCCGGTGGCGGCGGCATCGGCGGTGGCCAGTTTGGCGCTGGCCAGTTCAAAGATACATCGGCCGGGCAGCCCAAGCAAGAGTCTGATGATGAAGGAACCACCCGTTGAGGCAGCGGGCAGTTGAGATATTGTCAAAGGATGGCCCGGTGGCGGCGTACTTAAATGCCGAGCGGCCGGGCAGCTTTGAATCGCGCGAGCAGCAAATGGACCTGGCCGCGGCGGTTGACCGCTGCATGACCATGAAATCTCGCGTGATTGCCGAGGCAGGCACGGGTGTTGGCAAGAGCTACGCGTATCTGGTGCCGGCGATTCTGCGCGCGATGACCAGCGAGGAGCGAGTGGTCATCAGCACGCACACCATCGCGCTGCAGGAACAGTTGATTCATAAAGACATTCCCATGCTGCTGGAGACGATCGAACGCTCCGGCGGATGGGGAGTAGACAAAGCCACCATGCGGCCGGTGGTGCCCGCGCTGGTCAAGGGACGCAGCAACTACGTCTCGCTGCGCCGGCTGAGCCTTGCCCAGCGGCGCGTTGACCGCGGCATGGGCGATGGCAGCATCAAACGCTCGCTGGAGGTGATTCAGGATTGGTCCACCACCACCGCCGATGGCACACTCTCAAGCCTGCCCCCGATTGAGCGGCCGGTGGTGTGGGAGCGCGTGCAGAGCGACACCGACAACTGCATGGGCCGCAAGTGCCCGACGTACAAGCAGTGCTTTTATCAGAAGTCACGCCAGGCGATGGAAAGCGCAAACATCCTGGTAACCAACCACGCACTGTTCTTTGCGGATCTTTCGATGAGGCGTGAGGATCAGGGCTTCTTGCCGGACTACCACCACGTTGTGCTGGATGAAGCCCACACCATTGAGGATGTTGCCTGCGAGCACTTTGGCGCGGGGCTCACAGAAGGGCGGTTGGAGTTTTTGCTGCAATCTCTGTGGAGTGAGCAGGGCGGCCGTGGCTATCTGGTGCAGCTCTTGCTGCTGTGCAACAGCACGCAGCGGCCAGTTGTTGAGCAGGTCGTGGCCCGCGTGCTCGAGGCCCAAGGCGCAAGCCGGGCGTTCTTTGATGAGGTGCAGCGGTTCGCCGTGGGGGGGCAACTCAAGAATGGGCGGCTCCCGGCCGCCGGAATGCTGACGGTGCCCCTGCCTGCCGCTCTGGGTGCGCTGGCCGAGGCGCTGGATTTCGCCAAAGGCGCAGGGCTGCCCGAGGAAGATCAGTTTGAATTAAACAGCTTTGCCAGCCGCGCCCGCGGTGCTGCGGATGATGCCGATGTCTTGGTCAAACAAAAGCTCCCCGGCTGCGTGTACTGGCTGGAGGGCGGGCCAAGTGAAGATTCGGGTGATGGGCGGGCAAGCTTTGGTGGGCGTGCCAAGCGATCGCGATTGGCGGTTTCGTGCGCACCGATTGATGTCGGGCCACTTCTCCGCAAGCACTTGTTCGGTCGAGATATCTCGGTGACGATGACCAGCGCCACAATTGCCGTGGCCGGTGGTGGGCGCACGACCGTGCTTGGTGAAACCGGAGGCGGCAGTTCGGGCGGCAAGAAATCTCGCAACCTGCGTGATGAGGGCCAGCGAGTTGTTTCCGAAGGTGAAGAGTTCGCGGCGCTGCCATCATCGCGCGACATCGCCATGGGCGAGCCATCATCGGCAGCTGCGGATGATGCCAGCGATGGCGCTGTCGCCGATGGGGCTAGCGGGGATGGCGGATTGGTTGCTGATGCATCGGTGCTCGTCAAAGGTCCATTTGCCCACTTTGCGCTGCGCACCGGTGTGGACCGGGCCGAGACGGTGATTCTGGGTTCTCCGTTTGATCATCGCCGCCAGGTTCGCTTTTTAGTTGACCTGACGGTGCCGAGCCCCAAGACGAGCGGCGGTGCGGCAGGCACAGCCGGGCAAACCGGTGGGTACGCCCGAAACACCGGCTCCGGTGGCGGCGGATCAGCCGCATCAGCCAGTTACTTCACCAAACTCGCCGCTCGGGTGCTGCACCATATTAAAGCCACCGAGGGCGGCGCATTCGTGCTGTTTACCAGCTTTGACACCCTCCGCCGGGTGGGTGATGAGTTGTACGACCCGCTGACGCGGCTTGGTTACCCCATGCTGCGCCAAGGAGCCGACGGCTCGCCAGTCCAGGTCTTGGCCCGCTTCCGTGAGAACGAGCATTCCGTGCTGCTGGGCGCTGCAAGCTTCTGGCAAGGGGTAGATGTGCGCGGCCGCGGCCTGCGCAACGTGATCATCACCCGTCTGCCGTTTGAGCCGCCCGATCGCCCGCTGACCGAAGCCCGCTGCGAACGCATCAAGACCCAGGGTGGAGATCCGTTTTCGCAGGACTCGTTGCCCCGGGCCATCATTCGGTTCAAGCAGGGATTCGGCCGCCTTATTCGCAGTAAAACGGACACCGGCCAGGTGGTGATGCTGGACCCACGCATCGTGCAAACCGGCTACGGCCGCGCCTTCTTAAAAGCTCTCCCAGATGGTGTCGAGCCTGAGATGGTGCACGATGAGCCAGACCCGTGGGCGGAAGAAGCATCACCATTTCGGGACGATTAAGAGCGGCAGGCGGAAGCCTGCCGTGGGTGAGCACTGTTGCTCAGGTCAAAAGCAGTTGTCGCTCGGAACAAAGCCGTCGCCGGTCCCAATTCCTCACGCTCGGCGGCGCCGTCCCGCGACTATACCAAAAAGACCGAGCAACGCCGCGGCACCCGGCGTGGGGATGGCATTGATGATGACGTTGTCGAGCACGAGTTCCGTGGCCAATCCCGCAGGCGAGCCGGCGACGGTCGAGATGTGGCCCCAGTTGATGAACTTGATGTCGACCGGAAGCGTGGCGTTTAGCGGGGAAAATTCAAACGTGTAGACGCGAGAGTTGGATGAGAACAGCGCGTTGGGAACAGTGAGATACTGAATCGGATCACCTGCGGCAACGTTGGTCATCTGGAAGCCCATGACTCCGCGTGAGAAGGTGTTGCCCGGGACACCGGAATCCGCACCAGAAACCCAGAAGCTCACCCGAAAGAGCGTGGCGGTTGTGAATTGGGTGTTGACGGTGTGGCTCACGGTGCACGGACCCCCGAAGTTGGGCGCGAACACGGGTGGCGAAGAGAAATTCACGCGGCCATCAGGCTGGTGCACAGGGGCCGAGGAAACATTGGTAAACTGGTTGCCAAAGTAGAGTCCGTTCGTACCGTGTGGTAGCGGAGCGGAGCCACGGATACCGGTGGCGGTGGTGGGATCACTTCCCCAAGTTGCATAGGTGGATGGTGTTCCGGAAGCCGTCCAGCCCGGGGGAACGGTGTTACCGGGAAAGCTTGGGTTGGCCCAGAAAATCTGCGCACCGGCGGGCGGCGCGCCAAGTTCAAAGCTTCCGTTGGTGACTAAGTTCGAAAAGTTGTTCAGCGGTCCGGCACCGGGGATGAAAGTGATGCTCGCATGAGAGTGTGCGCTAAGGGCGAGCACTAGGGTCGCAGAAAGCAGCCTTTGATTGAACTTCATCTCGAGTCTCCGTGCCGTGGTGAATCTGCCTCGGCAATTGAAAAAGTTGGAGCGATGGCCGTCCGCGATGCTCCGCGACAGTAGAACAGCGCAGTGTACCACCAGTCCGCAGCTTTGCAAACGCCCCGTCGAGTTATCGGGGATGGAGTTCATCAAATCCTTACACAGGCCACCGCTCAATATCGTAGATCGCCCAGTGTTTCAGCATCCCGCCGCAAAGGCATTGATGAACGCGATGAAGTCTGACCCATCGATAACCCCGTCGGGTGCTAGCCCATCGGCACCACCGCCGGCCACATACGCAAGCGGGTCGATCGCTCCATCGCCGGTGCTGAAGCTGTTGATGAACGCGACGAAGTCAGATCCATCGACGATGCCGTCCGGGCTTTGGCCGGTCGGTCCGCCGCCGGCGATATCGGCCAAAGAGCAGGCACAGGCGGTGATCGTCAGTGTCGCGGCAGCACTTACCGCGCTGCCGCAACTGTTTGAGATGATGCAGTCATACGCCGCGGCGTCGGTCGCGACTACGCCGAAGAGGTGGAGCGTGGGCGTTGCCGCGGATTGGTTGATCAGCGGTGAGATCAGAACGCCGTTCTTTCGCCAGCGATAACTGATCGGCAAGTTCGTGCTATCGGCCTGGGTTGTGATGGAAAATGCCGCAGATCCGCCGAGACATGCCGTTTGCGAACGTGGCTGCTGAACGATGCCGCTGATGAGCACGGTGCCGCTTGCTGATCCACCATTATCGCCGTACCAACCGATGCATGGTCCCAGACCGTCGGCAAATCCCAGGAACAGCCGTGTGGCGCCGGGCGGAACGATGAACCGCTGCGGTGAACCGGTACCCGTTCCCGTAAGTCCATCACCGATGTAAAACTGCTGAGCGATTTGCGGCGCAAGCTGGGTGAACGAAAAATCGGTGAAGGTCAATGGGGTCGGCGCCGGGTTCGCTGGCTCGGCATCGGCAAGAAACACGCCATGAAGCGCTCTCGCTCGGGTCGCGGTGAACCCGCTGATGCCATCGACACTGTCGAGTGTAAACGTTGCAAATGAAGTTCCATCCGGCCCAGCGGGGCCACAGCCGCCCGGGCAAAATAAAATGGAGCCGGAGACATCGACAAGTTCAATGCAGATGGAACCGGGAGGAATGTTGATGCCCACAGGAAGCACGCCCGGACCGGGACCCGGGTTTGAGCAGTTGGCTCGCGGCGCAGAGTGCCCGGCACCGTAGATGTTGCATGTTGCCGGCACTGTGACTGTCTGCGCGACGCATAACGCCCCAACTGAAAACGACCCGCACACCGCCGTGAAGCGGTGACTGAAACGTGTCGTCGCCGCAGCTATTTTGCACCGGTTTCGCAATCTTCCGCTCTTTGCCAAACTGTTACTTGATGACAACAAAACTCTATGCGGAGATTCTACCGCCTTGGCCGGGAGTATTTATCTCGTTGCAACACTGTTAGTAGGCGATTAAGCGTGAGCAGAACCTGCATACGCCCGCAACAAAAAGTGAGCGATTGGGGCTGAATTTTGCCCAATAGCACCCTTCGCGCAGCATCACGCGATGTGTCTGTTTTATCATCGGCAGCAGATCAAAGGCGGCCGAGAATAAAATATACAATCGCAAAGAGGATGATGATGCCGATGACCCCACCGCCCCATTTCCACGCGACAAATCCTGCGATACCTGTTTTGATCAGACTGTTCATGCGATCGTTCCTTTCGGCAACCGGTCAGAGTGAAGTACAAACTCAATCCACTTCGGGTTAAGCTGATGAACTTACACCGAAACATGCCCGCTGGATCGTCGGAAGCTTCCCTGTTTTCGGGCTTGCGTTCAGCAGCCCGCGGAGAATGCGTTAATGAAGGCAATGAAGTCCGTCCCGTCAATCACGCCGTCGGGGTCCAGCCCGACAGGGCCACCGCCAGCAACATCCGCCAGCGGATCTATCACCGGATCACCCACAGCAAAGGAATTGATAAACGCGATGAAGTCCGATCCGTCGACAACTCCATCGGGCTGGAGCCCGGTTGGTCCGCCACCGGCCACATCTGCAAGTGAGCAGCCCGTTGGCCCGCAGCTGGTCACCGTGAGCACAACGGAATTACTCGTGAGCGAGCCGCAAGCGTTGGTGATCACACAGTCGTATAAGCCAGCATCCCCAGCTGTAATGCTGGTGAGCGTGAGGGCTGCCGTGGCGGCCGAGGGGTTTGCTAGTGAGTTTAGTTGCACCCCACCCTTGCGCCACAGGTAACTGAGCGGTCCGGAGCCGGTGACAGTCAATAAAAATGATGCTGAGTTGGGTGGGCAAGCACTCACGGGTTGTGGTTGGCTCGTAATCACCGGTGCCAGCGGTGTAAACGCATATCGGGCGAAAAACGCGGACACGTTGCCCCCAGCAACTGTAAACTCACCACCGATTAAAGCATCTCCGCCGGGTAATGTGGCTACCGCCCTAACAACGCCGTTCGCGCCAGTCCCGGCTGAACTCCATGAGTTGGTCGTTGGGTTGTATCTCGCAATGTTGTTGCGATTGGAGATGCCCCCGGCAATGGTGAAGTTTCCGCCTACGACAACGTCGCCGCTGGTAAGTGTCGCGAGTGCATAAACGTTGGCACCGGTCAGCCCCACTACGCCCGCACCCAAGGGAGACCAGATCCCAGTGGTCTGGTTGTATCGGGCAACACGGCTGGCATTGGTAAAGCCAGTCTGTGTGAAGTCGCCACCAACGACAAGGTCCGGGTTTGCTCCTCCGGGCAGTACCGTAATGGCTCTGACCCAACCATTGACCCCGATACCCAATGCCGACCACGCAGCGCCGTTCCAACGGGCGACGTAGTTCGCTGGTGCTCCGCCCGCTGAAGTGAAGTTTCCACCGGCGATCACATCGCCGTTTGGTAACGCGATGATCGTGTATACCCCTCCATTTAGGCCAACACCCAAAGCCGACCAGGTATTCGTCACCGGGTTGTATCGCGCGATGCGGTTGGCTGGTACCCCACCTGCTGTGGTAAATGTGCCGCCAACGACTACATCCCCACTCGGGAGCGTGGCAAGCGCATAGACAAAGTTACCCGCACCGGTTCCCATCGCCGACCACACGTTCGCCGAGGGGCTATACCGAGCGATGTTGCTTACCGCAAGCCCGCCAGCGGTGGTGAAGTTGCCACCAACGATGAGGTCACCGCCCGGCAGCACAGTCATCGCATTGACCGTTTGTAAATAGCCAAACGAAATTCCTGCAGCAAGGCCCGACCAGACATTGCTTGATGGGTTGTATCGTGCGATGTGGCTGGCCTCCGCGCCACCCGCGGAATTGAAATCACCACCAAGAATCACATCCCCACCCGACAGCACGGCCAACGCCGAGACCGCTTCGTTGGTTCCACGATTGGTGCGGGTGTAGGTATTCGTTGTCACATCCGCGATCGCAATGTTGGCGGCAGTGATGCCGCTGGCGGACGTGAACAGACCGCCAGCCACGACCAAGCCGCCCGGTAACTGCCCAAGACCGTTTACCAGCGTAAACGATGACACGGCAGGCTCAGTCCGGAGGTTGCCGATGGCCGCCCATGTGCCCGCCGTCGGGTTGTACGCGGCGAAGGAGATGGCAACAGGCGAGGCGTTTAGCAGTCCAAAGCTCGCACCGGCGACAATGAGCCCGCTTGGGAGGACCGTGACAGCGGCGCAGCTGCCGCGCACACCACGAAACATCGTCCAGTCACCGAGTGCCGAATACGAGTTGGCTGCTGAGTTCAATCGGGCGATGCCATTGATCAGCGATGCAGGGACGTTGTTCGTGACATTGCCGCCGACGATAATGTCACCGCCGGGCGCAAGAGCCAGACAGCGAACTGTCCCGCGAAGCGTGCCGCCGCCAACCGCCGACCACGCACCGGAACTGGTTGTATACCGAGCGATTGCAGCGGTTGAAACGGCATTGATCGAGAAGAAGCCTCCACCGGCGATAATGTCAGAATTTGGCAGAGTAAGCAGGGTATAAATCGGGCCATCAAAGGTTGCCCCCAAGCCAGACCATCCGTTGGTTGCCGGGCTGAACTTGGCGATGTAACCCGAGTTTGCAATCGCACCGACGTTTGGAAACTCCCCGGCGACAATCAGTTCTCCACTGGGAAGTACAACGAGTGATCTGACAACTGAGCTTGGCTGAGCACCGGCAGCGAGACCGACCGATGACCACGCGCCCGTCGTCGGATTGTACCGGTCAAGAAACGGAACCGTCCCCGCACCATTGCCAGTGAAATTGCCGCCAGCCACAATGTCGCCGTTCGGCAACACGGCAATCGCATAGACGACCCCCGTCACACCCGCTCCCAGCGGCGACCATGTCCCGCTCGCCACGGTATAGCGCGCGATGTTGTTGGCTTGGGCCTTGCCTGCAACAGTGAACGCGCCACCAACCAGCACATCGCCATTGGGCAGTGGGAGCACCGTTTGAACGAAGGCGCTCGCGCCGCCCATCACCCCCGGAACGCCTTCACCTGCGAGCCACTGTGCCGGGCACTGGCCTAATGCCCGCGTTGCCGGTCCACACATGGAAAGCACCACTGCCACAGCCAAAATCGTGGCCGCTCTCAAATCAACAGTCGCAACAGCGCGCAAAATTGCTTGCGTTAGCCGCACCGTAGTCAATCGCTCCATTTGCATGGTCTCTCCTTCGTCACGGGCTGGGTCGGGCGTGGGCGCACCGAGTGCCGATACTCAAAGAAGTCTAGCTCATCTGTAGCCCGGGAGCGCACCGTTGACGAAATTCTCCCGGCAATCGCACCTTCCGCGCGCTCATGCGGGAAACCCCAACATTCTGGGTGACGGCTAGCCGGGCCTTCGCATGCAAAAGCCGCAAATGGGGGGGGGTGCGACTTGGTTAAGCCTACAAGCTCACTCGCGTGGCGAGTGTGCTTGCCTCACGTCGAACTCATTGGCCTTCAGCAGGATGTTTCCATGCGAACTCGAATGTCCCGGAGCCCAAAGCCAGCGTCACCGTTGCGGCCGCGCTTCGGGTGAGTTTGACACCATCCGCTGTCTCCAGTGGGCGACCGGATTCTGTGACCTCCTCGCCCGAGCGAGCCGGAAGCACTACCGCGGCGGTCGTATTGGCCGGAATCGTCACTTTCAGAGTCACGGCGTCACCATCGCGCTTCCAGTTCGTTGCAATTCGGCCGTGGATTGACGTGAAGGCGGTGTCGGCATGCGTGAGCGGGCCATCAATTTGCGGCCTGATGGTAAAGCGAGTAAAACCGGGGTGCGCATCATCCGGCTCAATGCCCCCGACGCCGCTAAACAGCCACTGCCCGCACGAGCCCAGTGAGTAGTGGTTAAACGAGTTCATCCCGATGTCGGGGTGGGCCCCACCTTCCACCGTCCAGCCGTCCCAGCGCTCCCAAATGGTTGTGGCCCCGTGCCTGACGGAAAAGAGCCACGATGGAAACGAGTCTTGCATCAGCAGCCTGTAAGCAACATCGCTACGGCCAGCATCACTAAGCGTGGGCAGCAGCATCCCAACACCGACGAACCCGGTGGATAGGTGCCAGCCCTTGGCTTTGATATCGGCAACCAGTCTGTCGACCGCATTTGTGCGCAGGGTTTCGGGCAAGAGGTCAAACCGCAAGGCCAGCACATAGCAGCACTGCGTGTCCCCGAAAATCTGCCCATTTGCCTTGACGTACTTGCCGATGAACGCCGCCTTGATCTGCTCAAAAAGCTCCCGGTACTTCCGGGCCTCGGCATCGCGGCCAAGTACCGCGAGCGATCTGGCCAGAATGTCAGTTGATCGTGCGAAGTAGGCCGTGCCTATGAGGTCCTTGGGCGTGTCGGCCCCGATCGAGAGCCAATCACCGTAATCGTTGCCGCGGTTTTTGTCGCGGATGAGTCCCGTGCTGTTGCGGCGGCACCACTCCACCCACTTAGTCATCGAATCTAGATGTCGTTCAAGAATCCGCGTGTCGCCATACATCTGGTACATTGTCCACGGCACGATCGTGCCCGCATCTGCCCATGCGGGTGTACCAAAGTTCAGACCCTTCATCACGGGCGCGACATCGGAATGCGCACCGTCAGCCTGCTGGGAATGATCAACATCAATCATCCACTTGGCCATGAACGGGGCGACATTGGCGTTAAACGCTGCGGTAGGAACGAAAACCTGCGTGTCAGCCATCCAGCCCATGCGCTCGTCACGCTGGGGGCAGTCGGTCGGGATGCTCAGGTAGTTGCCACGCTGGCCCCAGACGATGTTGGACTGAAGCTGATTCAGGCTCGCATCCGAGCTCGTGAAGGTTCCTGTTTCTGGCAGGTCCGAGGCCATGACAATGCCGGTCACGGTTTCCATCGTTGGTGTGGCTTGGAGGCCGGTGAGTTCTACATATCGGAACCCGTGGGTGGTAAACGCGGGCTGCCACTGCTCAGGTCCGCCGCCTTTGCAGATGTAAGTGTCAGTCGCCGGAGCGCCACGAAGATTCGCGGTATAGAGCGTGCCATCGGGGTTCAATAGTTCACCGTGTCGGAGAGTGAGAACCGTACCGGGCTTCTCACTCACCTTGATGCGGACAACGCCGACCATGTTCTGGCTGACATCGAAGATCCAATGCCCCGGCTTTGGTTCCGTGACCGATCGGCTCGGCAGTTGCCCGACGATGCGGACGGGATGATCAGCCTGGCTTTCCAGTAGTCGAGATTCCAGACGAGTGGTCACCGCCGTCCAGCCCGTGCCGGTTGCCGCGGCATCGCACCAGCCGGCAATCGCTTTGGTGGCATCGTAATGCTCGCCATCCATCATGTCGGTGCTGAGGATCGGGCCATCGTGCCGCTGCCAGGACCCATCGGAGACAATGCGATCAGTAGTGCCGTCGGTGTAGTTGATTTCAAGTTGCGCCAGCAGTGCGGGCGTTTTACCCCAGAAAGCGCGGGCGTGAAACAATCCGGCCCGACCTGCAAACCAGCCGGGAGCCACAACCGCGCCGAGCGTGTTGTTTCCCGCGGCGACTTGCGAGGTGACATCATAAGTCTGGTAGAGCACCCGCTTGGAATAGTCCGTCCAACCCGGAGCTAGTTCATGATCGCCGATCTTCTTTCCGTTCAGAAAAGTCTCATAGATTCCGAGCGCCGTAGCGTAGAGCCGGGCCGATGCGACCGGCTTTGAAGCGATAAACGTTTTCCGAAGATACGGAACTGGTGATTGCGGGAATGAAGCGTTCTTGTTCTCCGCCACCGTTGTGCTGCGAGCTTCACCCTCCCAGCGATAGTTGATGATGAGCTGCTTGAGGTTGTCTTTCGCCGGATCGCCACCGAGTTTGCTGTTGCTGGCGATGATCGCTTCACCAGAGCCAGCCATCGCGGCAACCTCGGCGGTGACATCCTTCTTTATCGCTCCGTTCAGCGTTTCGTAACTCGCGCTGATAATCTCAATGGGTACGGGTGTTGCGCCAGCTTCAATCCACTGTGCCTCCCAGTCAGTTGGCTTGAGTAGACCCATCTGCCAGTATGCCGGTGCGCTCCACACGCTCGGCGCCGCATCGCGATCCCAAGTCATCACCTTCCAGTAGCAACTTTGGCGGGAACTGAGTTGCTTGCCGGTATAAGGCACATAAACGGTCACATCCGATGCGACTCTGCCAGTATCCCAGAGGTCACCCTCGTTTTTGTCTAGCGCCGCACTTGTCGAGGCCACCAAAATCCTATACGCCACCTGCCGCTCGTTTCGACGATCGGCTTCGATGATCCAACTGAGCCGGGGTGAGCTCTCCGCCACGGCCAGCGGTGCGAGCATGGACTCGCAGCGTAAGCCAGAGGCATAAGTGTGGCCCGGCTCCGCACCGAGCAAATCGCTCGATCCGGTAAAAACTACTCCGCTGATGATGCCGAGTGCGATGAATCGTGCAAACATGCGTGGGATCTCCGGAATGCAGATGGGGTGCCCGATGAGCACAGATTGGTTCGGTGGCGGAAGGGAACGAGCGCAGCGGCGGTGAGCCTGCATCACGATCTTTGCTGATCCGGGCAGACTCCGGGAGTCAAATGTACACCGCCAGCCATCGGGGGCTGTGAGCATAGCACCAAAAACGTCAGCATCCGCCGATGTGCCATTGCCGCCACAGCGCTTGAAGAAAACGCCTCTAAACGCCCAACGCGGAATTTTTGGCCGCACGTGCAGCGGATCGCGCGGCCATCTGCCGTGCCAATTTCCGCCGCACCAATCTTCCGCCGCGCTGCCAATTTCAACATCCGCTCGCAAACGCATTGATAAACGCGATGAAGTCGTTCCCATCAATCGTGCCGTCTCCAGGCGCAGTCCCGCTACCGTCAACAATGTCAGCCGCGGCATCCGCCCTGACATCCCCCGCCACAAAGCTGTTCAGAAAAGCGACAAAGTCCGAGCCATCAACAATCCCATCCGGTCTCGGTCCGGGCGTGCCGCCGGTGACATCGGCCAGACACGCAGGATTGCGAATCGCCTGTTCTGCGGCCGCGCGAATCAGGTATTGCAGCGCTTCGATATTGCTGAAGCTCGTAAGATCAGTGCTGATGCAGCCGACCATTTCATCATCAAAGTCAATCCAGCAGCAAAAGCCGCGAGCGCCACCGGCGATCGCGCCGATCAGGTTCGCACCGGCATCCCGCTGATCAAGCCAGACCCCGACCCCATAGTCGCTCACACCCGTCAGGGGGGTATTGGCCACCGGCAACCCAGCAGGGCTTTGGCGTGTGAACATCATGTTAACGGCGTTCTGCGAAAGCACCCGCACCGGTCCGGATGGCCCATCATAAATGCCACCTCGGCGCAGGGTTTCCATGAACCGCGAAAACTCCGCGGCGTTGCTTTCGCATCCACCGGCGATGCGCGGGTTACTCGGGCTTGTCAGCACAAATCGCGTCGCAGTCAGGCCCAGCGGTATTGCCAGCCGCTCTGCAAACAGCGTGTTCCATGGTGTGCCCGTGGCCAGTTCCGCCGCGGCACCGGCGGCGTGCATGCCAACTCCGCTGTAGGAAAAGTTGGTCCCGGGCAGGTAACGCAGCGGTTCCCCGGCGATCTGATTGGCCGCCTGCAGGAGCGTGATGCTGGTGTTCGATTCCGCCGTTGAGTTACCGTTAAATCCGGCGGTATGGCTAAAGGCCTGCCGGATTGTAATATTGCGTTTTAGGCCATCAAACGTCGGCATGTAATCGCTGAGTTTGGTTGCCAGCGTAAACGGCCGCAACAGGTTTGGTGATGAATCAATCACCGACACAATCACGGCACCGGAGATGGTCTTGGTGCTGCTGTCGGCATTGGCTACACGGCCGATGGCCCAATTACCAAATGCGCGGTCATACACCAATCGACCGCGGTACATCAGCCGGAGCTCGAAGCCCGGCACCGGGTTTGTGACATTGATCCCCATAAGCGAGCCTTGGGCAAGCGTGGTGACTTCGTCAAAGTTGTAGGGTCCTCTGATGGCGTGCGCCTGGCCGGAATGCCCGATCAGCACGAGACCCACTGCAAGGCAACTCAATGTCGGTGGCCGAAGATAGTTCATACGAAGCAGTCCTAGTGGAGGCAAGGAATTTGCAAAGTGCGGGCACGTGTTCGCTCACAAGGCGAGTGAAGGGCAAACGCCGATACGGCGATGGTATTGCCCGCCAGTTTCACTCATCCGTTGGCGGGTAAAGCGTGTTATCCGGCTGTTTAAAAACTCTGTCCCCAGCGGCCACAATCACGCGATGACAAAGCCCGCAGTAATTGGCCGTGGTACCGCCTCGTGGGCTGGCAACGGGGCCGGTGCAGACAGCGAGCAACCGCCCGGTCGGCCGGGCGGTTGCTTTGGCGTTGTTCTCCTCAACAAATCCACGATTACCCGTTTCGGCGGCGGCGGCTTGCAATGAGTCCCACCAGCCCAAGCAGCGCTGCTGCGCCCGGCGCCGGGATCGCGGCAACGCGGAACTGGCTGACGATCTCCGGCACGCGGCTGGTGATCAGGCTCGGATTGGCATCAAGCTGAGCTTGGCTGTATGAGTCAATTCCCCAGGTCGTGACCAACAAATTTTGGGTCAGGGCATCGATGTTAAACTCCGTCCAGCCAAACGTGTGAGTCACTGCATACGAGCCGGAAATCAGCGTCGCCGGAATCTCGGAGCCTTGCAGACCGATCGGGTCATAGCCAAGTCCGACGAGCTGCTGGTTGACCAGATTCTCGACGAACGAGTCCTTGCCGGTTCGCGGCAGGCTGTTGTAGAACCCGATCTGGGCGGGATTTAGCAGACCAAACTGGCCCGCCAAACCCACGACCGTCTGGCCGAACGGTGCGTCGTACGCCACTGAACCGGTGGTGATCTCAAACGCACCTGTGTGAATCTGGGGCTGGCCAGGACCGTTGGAATAGGTCAAGTTATTCACAAGCGTGCCGTGGATGTCCGCAGAAACAAACACAACGTTCTCGATGTGGTTGTCAGTGATGAACTTTAGCAGGTTCGTGCGCTCCGCGGCATATCCCTCGAACCGGTCGGAGGCGCCCAGCACACCCAGATTCTGAATCGGCTCATTGATGTTGACGAACTTCCAAGTCGTGCCGCTGCTTTGTGCAGAGAGCAGATCAGCCTTTAGCCGCTCGAGCTGCGGGTTGCCCAGCAGTGTGCGCCCGGGAGTGAAGGTCGAGGCCAAATACCCGCCGATGGCGACCGGATCAGTCAGACTTGTGGGGCCGGGCAGCGGGGCATCCCGGAAGCTACGGGCATCCAGCACGGTGATCTGTGCATCAGCCCCGTACTTCTGGTTGCGGTACAGGTCAGGGCGGCCATCAACCCGGGCATCACCCGTGCCCGACCACACCCGCTGCTGAGTGGGATGATATTCCTGATATGCCCGGATGCCGTTGCGGTAGAGGCTGGACGTGTTAATCAAGTCGCCCGGTGCACCGGTACCGGCAAATCGCGCATCCGAGCCGATGGTCTCGCCACCGGAGAAGTCGTTGGTTACCTCGTGGTCATCAATCGTTGAAAGAACAGACACGCTGGCACGAAGTTGCCGGAAGGTGTTCTGACCGTACCGCGATGTGTAAATCTCATTGTGCTTGGCGCGGAACTCGGCCAGTGTCGTCGCTTGGGGCAGCGGCACTGCGGGCGAGGGCACATCGGCATAAATAGTGTCGCCCAGCGACACCCACACGTCTAGATCACGCCCGGCAACATTGCCCACTGCCGTAAAAGGCGCTAGCTCGCCCCGCCAGTCGCCCGATACGCCAAAGTGCAGCCCGCTGCGCCCACCAGCCGAGGGTGTCCGAAAGCGGCCGCCGGCGGTCGTGCCCGCAGCATCAACAGCGCGGTAGTAGTAGCGCGTTGCTGCGGCCAGACCCGTTGCCTGCACACGCACCGGCTCAGTTGTGTCCGTCACTGTTGCTCCGAAGCTGCCGACAATTGTTCCGGGTAAAAAGTCCGGGTCAGTTGAAACTTCAAAGTTCACCGCGCCGGCCACGGTGGTGCGTGTCCACAGCACTGTTGAGGTGGTGGTGGTGTCGCCAGCGGCAACGCCGTTGGGCAGCGTGTCAGTCTGGCCGATGGCCACGGTGGTGCCTGTCAGGCAAAGTAGTGCCATGGCAAGAAGTGGGGCGGATGAGCGATTGGTCACGGGTCGTATCCTTTTCTGAAGAAGATCTCTCCGGGCACGCGTGCCCTTCGGCATGCGCCTGCGCCCGCTTCGGCGGGTGCAAGGACAGGATTTGCATCCGGCCGCCGGGCAGCGGCGGGGTGTGTGGATGAGAACTCCTATCTGCTGCATTGTGTGCGGGTTGGTGCCGGTGGTCCTCACAACGATGTCAAGGCTCTGTGATAGTTGTGTAAAGAACGGGTAAGCCGAGCCAGCCGCGAGCGTGCGAACACAACCGGCCCGCGTCCGTGCCTTCCCCCTGATTGCGTGAGCAACTGCGTACCGGTACCCAAGCGCACAGTCGGGTTCTGCTGAGATTGTCTGCTCCACCCATATCCCCTGACGCCGACCACTCTCCCGCCCGCGCTGCAAATTGCTGTTTCCTCGTCAGACCCGCAGCACCTCATCGAATCATCTCACATGCTCGCCAATTCAGACTCCGCGATGTCCGCATTGGTGTACACCTTCTTGATGTCCTCGTTGTCCTCCAGTTCCTCAACCAAATCAAGCACCGACTTTGCCGCCTCACCCGTAACCGCCGTCAGCGTCAGCGGCAACATCTCAATGCCAGACTCTCCAATGTGCAACTTTTCGCCCCGCAGTTTGGACTCGCCTAGTGCAGCTCTCACCTTGGCAAAATCAGCCGGCGGGCACAGCACTTCCCAAGTTGGGTGTTCCTCATCGTCAGCCCGTCGCACATCATCGGCCCCGGCATTCAGCGCCAGTTCCATGATCGCGTCCTCATCGGTCGGTCCGGCAGTGATCATGATCCGGCCCTTCTGCTCAAACTGATGGCTCACACAACCGCTCACACCCAGCTTGCCCTCATAACTGCCCAAGATCATGCGCACATCGCCCGCGGTTCTGGCCCGATTGTTCGTAAACGCTTCAATTACCACTGCCACGCCACCGGCTCCATATCCCTCATAGCGGCATGTTTCGTAGTCGTCTCCAGCCCCGCCGCCCAGCCCCTTTTTCACCGCACGCTCAACATTCTCAGCCGGCACGTTGTGGTACCGGGCCTCATCCATCGCCGCCCGCAAGGCGTAGTTAAAGTTCGGATCACCGCCGCCAGTTCGGGCTGCCACGATGATCGCCCTTGAGCACATCGTCCATGCCTTGCCGCGGCGTTTATCGACAACGGCCTTGCGGTGCCGGATCTTGGACCACTTGTTGTGTCCTGCCATGGAATGAAACCTCAAATCAGTACGGGCAGTGGGGGACTCTGGAAACAATCGCAAACTCTGTCAAGTACCAAATGCTCAGCCGCTGCCAAAGCCGCGGCGAAATACTCCGCTTACGCGCCCGATGCGCTGCCCGGTGTTGCAGGGAAGCCTGCCCCGCCCGGCTCGGTCTGCCCAGCAGCACTTTCGCCCAGCCCGGCTGCTTTTGCCGCAGCTTCCTCCTTCTCCTGCTGTTCCTGCTGCACCTTGGCGAGGGCCGCCATGATCTTCGCCTGCTTTTTGAGAGATGTATCGATGTGAAAGTTAAACTGCGGCAGCACATTGGTCCGCACCAACTCGCCCGCAGACCTGCGAATAAACTTCGAGCAGTGGTTAAGCCCAGCCTTCACTCGCGTTTCGTGCTTCTCCGGCAGAACTGAAACGCCCACGAACGCCGTTTTGCTGTCCTGGGTCAGTTCCACGCTCGTCACCGTGAGCATCGAGCCTTCCAGTCTCGGGTCAGAGAGTCCGTGAATGAAAACCTGCTGAATCGCGGTGCGAATTTCAGAGGACAGTTTGTCGTGACGATGGGATGCGGACTCAGAGGTTTCCATGCAGGTCGCATCATAGAGACCCACCGCTGTCCCGGCAGGATTCGCGGTCCCAACCCTCACCCGGACCGAGCTAAAACTGGATTGCTAGACCTCTAAGCGGGTTTCAGCCTTTATTTCGGGTTTTCCAGCCGCCCCAACCGGCGTACCTGTGGCCAAGCTATCGCCACCCCAGCCACCACCAGCATGGTGCCTATACCGCCACTCACGCATGAGGCCACCGGCCCAAAGAACCGCGCCACCACCCCGGATTCAAATGATCCAAGCTCGTTGCTGCACTCAATAAACACACTATTCACTGCCGAGACCCGGCCCCGAAGTTCGACCGGCGTTCGGCTTTGCACCAGCACATGCCGGATAACCACCGAGATTCCGTCCGCCGCACCGCCAATGGCCAGCATAACCGCTGAAACCCAAGCAATCGTGGAGAATCCGAACCCGATGGTGGTCAGGCCAAACACCGCTACTGCTGCCAGCAGTGTCCAGCCTGCTTTTCTCATCGGTGGCAAGTGGGCAAGCGCTACCGCCATAAGCAGCGCCCCAACATACGGCGAGGCTTTGAGTACCCCATAGCCAAACGGCCCAACGTGCAAGATGTCCTTGGCATAAATGGGAATCAGCGCCGTCGCCCCGCCAAACAGCACAGCAAACAAATCAAGCGTAATCACCGCCAGCACGGTCTTTTCAGACAGAACATGCTTGAGCCCGGCCGTCATGGACCGGAAAGTCATCGCCCCGCCCGCTTTGGTTTCCTGTGGCCGTGGTCGCAGCATGCTGCCAAACACAGCCAATACCAAGCAAAGCACGCCCGTCGTCAAATACACCGGCCAGGCCACGCCCGACTTCGCCAGAATGATCCCGGCAAAGATCGGCCCGCTCACGGCGGCAAACTGAAACAGCCCGCTATTCCAAGTGACGGCGTTGGCAAAGCCGGCTGGCTCAACCAATTGAGGCAGCAAAGCGCTGCGGCTGGGCCCGTTAAAGCTGCGGGCACAACCCGTCACAACCAGCAGCAGATACAGCACCCAGAGGGGCTGCTCGGACCAGCTTGCCCATGCCATCAGCCCGGCGGCCCCCGCCATGGCAATCTGGGTAGCCACCAGCACCCGCTCCCGGCGGGCACTGTCCACAACGTGGCCAGCCGGTAGGGCCAGCAGCACAACCGGCAGCGCCCGGCACAACCCCACAATGCCGATCGCCAAGGCATCATTTGTGCGCACATAAACGTCCCAAAGCACCGCAGCCGAGAGCATCTGCAAACCCGTGCTGGAACACACGAACCCCGCTGCAAACAGCCGGTAGTTGCGGGATCGCACCGCGGCGTACGGATCCTGGGGGTTGATTTGCTCGGCCAAATTGGGGCTGGTGGCGAAGGGTGAGAAAGCTGGTGAAAACGATGGGTAACGGTGAAAGGACTGCGTTTGAAACCCGAAGCGGAGCCGCTCCGCGGCAGGTTTCGCAGTGTACCCGCGCGCCGGGGAGTGTCCACGAGGTGCCAAGATCTCTCGATCGCTCGCCTGATGCTCATCACTGCGTTTGCCGTCATGCCGGCCCGTAGACTGTTCTACAATCGCCCATGTCAGAGACGACTTCGATCCGAGTGAACTTCGGTAAGCCGATGGCGTTTTTCCCGCTCGCGGCGGTATCGCTCGTGCCCCACGGCGTCGTACACCTACACATCTTTGAGCCGCGGTATCGTCAGATGGTTTCCGATGCGCTCGATGGTGCGGGGCAAATTGCCATGGCAGTCTTTGACGGAATGGCTTGGCAGGAGGAGTACCACGCCCGCCCGCCAGTGCGTGAAATGATGTGCATCGGACAGATTGTCGCGCACGAAGCGCTGCCCGATGGCCGCTTCAACATCGCCCTGCAAGGCGTCTGCCGGGCCCGAGTCGTAGCCGAGCTGCCGCCCGATGAGGACCGCTTATACAGGGTCGCGATGCTCGATCCGGTTTCCATTGAAGAGGTTGATGATCACGAGATGAAGCCCGTGCGGCTGAATGTGATGCGGTTGCTCAGTAAAGGGTCGCTGCGAGATCTCAAAGATGCCGAGACCATGGTCCGTCACTTAAAGGACCCTGAGATTCCCACCGCCGCGATTCTTGAACTGGTTGGCTTCTCGTTGATTCAGGATCCGGAACAAAAGTACGCATTGCTAGCAGAGGCCGACCTGCAGCGTCGCGCTGACATGGTCCAAGATGAGCTGCGATCACTCAAGAACCTGCTGGACCTCGCCCAACCCCAGCGCGGCGGCGATCTCCCCCGCGGCTGCACTTGGAACTAGTCAAAGGCCCTTGCAGTTCTGCCGCTACTCGTCAGCCTTAGCGAGATTCCCGCGAAAGGCAAGCTCCAGCTTCTTCTCCGCAGTCGTCGCGGCGTTTAGGTGCACGGGCACAATCACCGAGAACATAGATCCGCGCCCAAGCTGTGACTGCAATTGCATCTCCCCTTGCAGCACACTGGTAAGCTCTTTGCATATGGCAAGACCAAGGCCAGTACCGGCGTGCTTTCGCCCGTAGCCGCTGTCAAGCTGGGTGAACTTGTCAAAGATCTTCGGTTGGTCCTCCGGTGAGATTCCCGGCCCCGTGTCCAGCACGCAAATGCGGATGCGATCCTGCGTTTCTCCGGTCTCCGGGTTGCGCGTAATCAGTGGCTCGACGCGCAGCGTTACCTTTGCCGGCGGGGGTAATTCCGTTGGCGGTGGCAGGCCGGACAGCTCCGCCTCAGCGGCCCGCTGCTGCTGCTTGCTGCGCAGTTCCTCAGCCATGTCTCCGGTGAATTTCACCGCGTTGGCCAGCAAATTAAACACCACCTGCTGCAGCTTGCCCCGGTCTGTACGCATCTCCGGAAGGTTGCCCTCAAGCTCCAGCGTCAGCTCCACGCCCCGCTTGTCAGCCTGCGGCCTCATCATGGCAATCAGCTGCTCCGTCAAATCTTTGGCCGTAAACGCGGTGATTTTAAGGTCCACCTTCCCCGCCTCCACCTTGGCCATTTCCAGCAGCCCGTTAATCAGATCCAGCAGCGAGCGACCGGCCGAGAGAATATTGTCGGTGTACCTGCGCCGACGCTGCAGCTTGGAAGAATCCTCCGCCGTCTCCGCCTCGCGCGCCGCCTGTTCTTCCAGCAACTCAGCAAACCCCAGAATGCTGTTCAGCGGTGTCCGCAGCTCGTGGGAAACGTTCGCCAAAAACTCACCTTTAATCCGCGCCGCCTGGTGCAGCGTGTCGTTTCGCTCTGCCAACTGATTAATCTTCTCATCCAGCGAAGCATTGATGGCCCGCTGCTGATCCTGCCCCGTCTGCAGCGCTGCGAGCATCTCGTTAAACGCTTCGGCGAGCTCTTCGAACTCATCGCCCGTCTCAATATCCGATCGCGTATCAAGATTGCCTGAACGCACATCTTCCGCCGTGGCCCGCAACTGTCGCACCGGTTCAAGAATGATCTTGCGCGTGATCAGATAAAACACCAGCACCGCCAGACCGAGCGCGAACAATCCAACCGAGACCAGAAACACCAGCGAAAGCCACAGCGAAGTCGCCGCGGAGTTGCTGGTTTTAATGGCAATCACAATTCCGGCCGGAGCCCGCTTTGACCCTGCCAACTCGGGTGGCACAGCCTCCAAGGGCTGGCCTCCCGCCGGATCGGCCTGGGCGCTGGGCGCCGGGCCGTCCGCGGCCTCGGGCGGCACCGGTTCACCGGTGTTGCCCGCCGCCTCAGAAGCCGCGGCACCCGCCGCCGCGATGGCGGCGCCCATCCCTGAAAGTGACTCGGCCCCGTACCGCACCGGTACCAGCACCACATACCGCCGCGATGAATACCCCCATTCAACAACAGAAAGCTGTTCAAACGTTGCATCGGCGTTGGCTGATCCCCACGCTCGCTGCACAAGTGCCTTCAGTTCCGCCCGCCCGCTAAACGGCACAATGATCTCGCTGCGCATAAACAGCAACTCAATATCTCCTGACGTCAACCGTTCAGTGATCGTGCCGGTCCCAGCCTCACCGCCCGGCGCTTCCGCACTGCTCGCTGGGCGGCTCGTCTGCGAGGTGTTGTGAGCCTTGCGAAGCTGGCTCTGCCACACTCCCGCGGCCTGCCGTGCGGCAGTTAACTCCCCATCATCAATCATCGCATTCATACGCAAAAGCGCCACCAGCAGCGAAACGCCGATGATGCCCACGACCGCGAAGCCGAAGAGCAAGAGACACTTATTGGCCAGTGAAATACGCCGCAGCATAAAGGATCACAGTGAAAAATCAAAGAGCCAAGGCGGCCCGCAGTCGCCCGTCGAAAAGCTACCAATCGCCCCGCGACACCTACACGATCAAATCACTCAGTCCCGCACTTGAAAGGTAAACTCAATCTCAACCGGTACGCCCCTGGGCAAGCCAGATGATCCCACCGCAGCCCGCACATGCCGTCCGGCTTCACCAAACAGTTTGCCCAGCAGCTCGCTCGCCCCATCGGCAACCTTGGGGTGGTCGGTAAACTCCGGTCCACTGGCAACAAATACGCCGATGCGAACCACCGACAAAACCTTCTCCAAATCGCTGATCACCGTAAGAAGTGCAGTCAGGGCGTTCAGCACGCACTGCTCGGCGCATGCCCGTGCCTGATCAATACTCACCTGAGTTGGTACCGTGCCAAGGGCAATGGGCTGGCCAGCCTTCATCGGTATCTGGCCCGACACAAACACCAAGTCTCCGATTCTCTTGGCCGGAATGTAGTTGCCGATTGGCTTGACCGGCTCGGGCAGGCTCAATCCAAGCGCTGCGAGTTTCCCCGCGATGCCGTGGGGTGCCGTCGCCGCCGCCGTCGTGGCCATAGTTGATGGGTGAGCGTTCATGCAGGGTTGTATGCAGCACAATGGGGCCGGGTCCATTCGGCACGCTCATTGTCACCCGCCCGCCCACTGCCGTTCCGGCGGGCAATCTATCCCCGGTCACCCACCGCCAGAACGCTTTACTTGTTTTTCAGCCAGCGCACATTTCGCTGCAGTTGCTCCAACTTTGTCCGTCGCATCGGTGTTCCTTCCACCGCCTTGGCCTTGGTGGCCTGGTCCCACCCCAGCACTTCCTCATGCCGCAAGGTCGCAAGTTCCCGGGCGCGCTCGGTTTTGTACACCGCTGATACCGGCGTTTCCCAACTGCGCGCTGAATTGTGCGGGCACACCTCCTGGCAGATGTCGCACCCGTACACCCAATCATTGAGTTTGGTCGAAAGCTCCTCGGCCAATTCCCCCCGATGCTCAATAGTCAAATAGCTAATGCAACGTCGCGCATCGACGCTGTACGCAGTGATCGCGCCCGTTGGGCACGCATCAATGCAGCGGGTGCAGGTCCCGCAGCAGTCGCTGCCGTCATGCACCAAGTCGCCGGTATTCGCCCGGGCTGGTCGTGTCGGGGCCAGTGGCATCGTCGTCAGCAGCCCACCCAGCAACACATAGCTGCCCAGCCGCGGATTAATCACCAGCGTGTGCTTGCCCGTCCAACCAATCCCCGCCCGCACCGCGTGCTCCCGCTCCATAACCGGCGCTGTATCAGCAAATGATCGAAACCTATACCCCGGCCACCGTGCCTTCAGCGTGTCGGCCAGCCGGTGCAGTCGGCCCTTGATCGTCATGTGGTAATCACGCCCCCGCGCGTAGCGGGCCACCTTGCCCTCGCCATCGCCCGCCACAGCCGGCCCCGTCCCCCGCGGTGCATACTGCTCCGCCACCATCAGCACCGATGCACAGCCCGAAAGCTCCCGTCCCACATCAAACCGATTAAACGCCTGCTCCGACATATACCCCATCTCTCCGTGCTTGCCCTCGGCCAGCCACCCCCTGTACTGCGCCTCAAATTCCGATGGTTTCGCCTCGCAAATCCCCGCCGTCGCAAACCCAAGTCCGCGGCACAGCTCCAGCACCACCGCCGAAAGTCCCAGCGGGTCGCTCGGCAAAGACGCCGGCGGCACCAGCGGTGGGTGCAGGTTGCGGCTCACGCTATGTTCTGCACCGTCGTGCGCACATTACGGGCATCCGCAGAGTTTGGTGCGCCGCCCAGCCATGAGAACAACGTGCGGCAGGCCGCTGGCAGCACAACCTCCGGTGGGGCCAGATCCGGATACGTGTCCTTCATCCAAACGCGATCCCATTCAAAGATCACCGGCATCTTCACGCCAGCAAGTTTCGCCGCATCAAAGGCAGCCCGGCAGTTCACATCTCCCGGCTCATCAATGGCCACCGGCCGACCATCCCGCACGTTCTTCAGCCGCATCGCATAAAGCTTGTTGCCAAGAACATTAATCGCGGCCGCCGAGTCCTCACCAGCGAGCTGGCCAACCGCTGCGTTGTAGCACACATCAAGCAACTGGCTCTGGCCAGGCTGCTTTGCCACCGCATACACCGCATCAATAATCTCCATGAGCTCCGTCGCCGTAGAGAAGTCGCCGCCGTTTTCAATCATCACCCGCACGCCCGTGTTGTACGCATGATCCACTACATTGCTAAGCCGTCCGGCGATTCGCTCCACAGTCGCCTTCCGGCCGCCAAAGCCAGCCAGCCGGAATCCAAAGATTCGTACCAGCGGGCACTCAATCGCCGCCGCCAAATCAATAGCGCGGCGAGCGGCACGAATCGTGTCCTCATTATCGCAGATCGCGTGACCCAGCACCGGTGGGTCCACCGCGTGATGAAAGCTGATGGATGTTCCCAGCGAAGCAATGCTCACGCCCACCTCACCAAAGATGCGGCGAATCTTGTCCGTTCCCGTCAGCGCCGGGTCATTGGCAAAGCTCAGTGAGCCATCACCAAAAGTGCGAAGCTCAACGGCGGGATACCCGTACTCAGCCGCCGCAGTAGCAATGCGGTCAAGCGTCCAATCCGGGCAAGCAACGGAGCTAAAAGCGGGCGTCAGCATGGTGCGATGATATCGAATGAACCGGCAAATGTCAGCAACCGGCAGTTAATTCATGCAGGCAATGACCCCGGCCCTACCCCGGCCCCAGCCCCAGCACACCAAAAACGTCGCACCCACCAGCCCCATCCCCCTGCCTCAAAATTTGGCCATTTGGCCATTTAGAAATTTGACCATTTGGCCCCAGCCCCAGCCCCAGCCCCAGCCCCGTCCCCAGCCCCGGCCCCCCTCACACCCCCGGCAATTCAGTCCCGGCCCCGCTCTCACTCGCCGGTGTCGCGGCAACCTTGTCCGTCACCCCAGTCTTGCTGCTCTGCTTCTCACGCGTGCCGCCAAGCCGCTTAAACACTTTGTCCAGCAAACCATTCACAAACGATGGCGAGCGATCCGTGCTGTACTCCTTCGTCAGCTCAATCGCATCGTTAATAATCATCCGGCCCTTCTCAATGCCCCCGGGCCGCGTCAGCTCAAAGTACGCAAGTCGTAAAATCGCCCGATCCACGGCAGGCTGCCGGTGGGCTGGCCAGGTCGGTGCAAGCGTCGCAAACTCAGCATCCGCGGCAAGCCTTGAATCAAACGCCGCCTTCGCCAAAGAAAAAATCTCCTCCCGGTCTGGCTGGCCAAGTCCGGCGGTCTCACGCAACCATGACTCCACTTGCTCACTGGCTTGCTCACCAGACTGCGGCACAAGGGCATCAAACTGATAAAGAGCTTGAAAGGCGTAGCGTCGTTTGTCGCGGTTTGATGCCATATGAAGGGTCGGGCAGAAGATCGAGTGGCCGGTCAAGACTGATATTGAATGTGAAGCGAAACGACCGAACGCATTATTGATTGTAACGCACCGGTCACCCGGCACATCAAGTTATCGCTTCAACTTATCCGGCCGCACACCAACCGAAGGGGCCGCCTTACCCGCCCCAATGGCCCGGCACGTATAAATCATCCCCACAAGCGCCGCCATTGCCTCGGCACCCTTGTTTCCATGCTTTCCGCCAGCACGGGCAAGCGCCTGAGCCTGCGAATTCACCGTTAAAACACCCAGCGACACCGGCACGCCAGTCGCCACCGTCAGTTGCCCAAGACCCGAAGTCACCGCATGGGCCAAATAATCATCATGCTTCGTTTCACCCTTGATAATGCACCCCAGTGACAGGATTCCTGCAAAGCGGCCCGTCGCCGCTGCCGCCGCGGCAGTGCCCAATATTTCAAACGCCCCGGCCGCTTCAAAGGTCTCGGTATCCGCCCGCAACAACTTGGCCTGCTGCAACGCCCCGGCAAGCAGCGCGCCGGTGACCGTTTCGTTATACCGGGAAACAACAATCGCCACCAGCGGTCGGCTCATGGCGTTCGCGGCGTTGTCAGACTTGGTCGTTGCTCGTTTGGCCATATCGTGCTCAGGGAAACCTGCGTGGTCCGTGCGGAGTTGCCGTGCACTCGTCTCTTCTTAGACCAAAGCGCTGCACCAACGCTGAAAAAAACTTCTGCAAACTTAAAACTCGTCGCATCAACTCGCAACCGCAATCAAGTCCAAACCGTATCTTGCTGTGTCCGTTCGAGCCACCGTGGCGTGCCTCGAATCAAATGTGCTGTACTGTGCTCCATTGCCCTGTATTGCCGTTTGCGTCGGAGCGGAAACCAAAAAGCCGTCTCGCGATCACCCGTTCATTCAACTGCCGGCCGGCGCTTTCGTACGACTTCGCACGAATCTGCCTCAAAGCACCAAATGTCTCATCACAACCCAGTCCCCCACGAGGCCCGGTGCCCGGCATAGTGCTGGGCGCCGGGTTTTTTTTCGCTCGTCGCCAACGCACCTCAGCAGGCCCTACCGCCAATGAGTACGTCCCGCAACGAAAAACCCCAACCGCTGGGCGATTGGGGTTTGAATAACAGTGTGATCTACCCTTAGGCCACTTCAATCTTCAGGTGCTGCGCAACCGCCGCCAAGTCAGGAGCGATGTTGAAATCAAACCGCATCGTCCACGTGTTGCCAACTTCAACCCGCACAATACGTGCGCAAATTTCACGGCTGGTCCAGTCGCGGTTACCACGGTTGTACACGTTCAGACGCTGCTGACGAATACGGTGGGCTTTCTTCAAAGCGCGGCGGGAAGCCGGGTCAAGACGCATCAGACGCTCAATGGTCTGGGTGCGGTTATCCGTCTTGGGGGCCGAAGTGACGGTGCACTTGATGGTCTGGCCGGGAGCGAAAGTTGGGGCAGCAGCGGTCATCGAAAAACTCCAAATTTGCGTTCCGGCAAAGACGCCGGAAAGTCAAGCCTTGTGGTCGGCCGCTCGCCGCCAAGTGCGGAAAGTACGGTCGCAAGAATAGACCCCAGATTGTCGGAATTCCTCTTTGCAGCCAAAGTAATCCGCCCGCTGAACCGCTAAAGTACCATGATGTCTGACTCCTCCGCACCGTTGCCCTCCGCACCCCAGCCCAATCAGCAGCCACGCTTTAATGCAGAGGCTGTGCATATGAGCAAGCCCCGCCTCCGCCCAGTACGCGGCTTTTCCGCTCAGGGCACCAGCAGCGACGGCACCGAAATGCCCATGATCGGCCTCGCCGACACCCAGCAGATCTCCGACAAGGTGGTCTTCACCCAAGCCGCCGCCATGCACCTTCTCCCGCTGATGGACGGTTCTCGGACGATTGATGATCTCGTTGGCCAAGTCGGCAAAGGCCTCACACGCCCGGTCTTAGAAAACCTCGTCGCCCAGCTTGATGAAGCTGGCCTGCTCGAAGGCCCCACCTTTGAGGCGATGGTCACCGAGATGCGCCGCCAGTTTGATGCCGCGGCGAACCTGCCCCCGGCCAGCACCATTCAATTTGCTGAGTCGCTCCTCACCGAGGATGAGCAAAAGCTGCCCGAGAGCGAGCGTGACCCGATGAGCGCCGCCAAGCTGCGCGAGGCCTTTGACAGCTTCATCAAGCAGGCAATTAAAGATGCTCCCGATGCGTCCCTGCAAACCCTGCCCAAGGGAATTGTGGTTCCCCACCTTGATTACGCCCGCGGCTGGATGAACTACGCCGCCATGTTCGGCCGCCTGCGTGAAGCCGCCCGGCCCGACCGCGTGCTGATTCTGGGCACCAATCACTTCGGTCGCAGCACCGGCGTGTGCGCCTGCGACAAGGGTTACATCTCCCCCTTCGGCACCAGCGAACTCGCCGGTGATCTGCTCGCAGCCTTGCAAACCAACCTTGGCAATGACCTCGCCGGCAAGCTCATGGCCAACCGCTACGACCACGAACGCGAGCACTCCATCGAGTTGCAAATCCCCTGGATCCAGCACATCTTTGGTGAAGTTGATGGCGCGTACCCCAAGGTCCTGGGTGTGCTCGTTCACGATCCAACCGTCAGCAACGGCGAAAGTTACGATGGCAACGGCGTCGGGCTCGAGCAGTTCGTCGCCGCCGCCAAGCAGGCGATCGCGGAGTTGCCCGGCAAGACGCTGGTGATCTCCTCCGCGGATCTGGCCCACGTCGGCCCGAGCTTTGGCGATCAGGTGAAGATGGCGGATCAGGAAGGCGAGGGTGAGGAGTTCCGCCGCAAAGTGATTCAGGCTGATATTGATTTGCTCAAGCAGTTCACCGGCATGGACCCCAACAGTGCTGACCAAACCGCGATGCAGCGCGCAAGCGGGCTGGTCGCCAGTGTCGCCTGGCAAGGCAACGCCAATCGCTGGTGCTCCATCGGCAACATGACCGCTGCGATGATGATCGCCGAACCGGAGGAGACGCGACTGCTCAACTACGCCGCCGCGATTGACCCCGAAGGCATGACCATGGTCTCAAGCTGTGCCATCGCCATGATGTAAGCGGCGATCCAACAGCACTAGCCAGACAAGAACTTTTTTCCCCTCACGCGGGCACAAACGCGAACAACTTGACACTCCGATGATGCAGGCAGTTGTTTCTTTTTTCCAGCAACTCTCAGCCTCAGAGAGGCTCATGTTCGCGTGCGGCCTGATTTTGGCCATGACCGGGGTTATTGTCCTAGGCCGCATCCGCAGCAGCCTCCGCCAGACAGATGAACCGCCAGCCGACGATGCAGCAGATGCCGAGCAGGCAAACGGCTCACGCTATGAATGGGTGTTCACGCGCACCGCAGCCGGGTACGTTGCCGTCGCCATCGGCTATCACCTCATCGTTTGGGCCTTGCCCCCAGGCATGACCGACCTCTGCGTGCCCCTCCGCTTGTGGTTCATCCTCCCAGCCGTCTGTGCCGCCGCGGTTGGCGGTGCGTGGGCCATGGAGCGGCGTGGGTTGTGAGCTTTGATGCAGGAATTCAACTGGCCTCAGAACAGTTCCGTCGGCCTCACCAAACCGACATGCTTTCCGCTGCGAATTCGCTGCCCGACCGGGCACGGAAAGGCAAGCGGTCTTTCAACTGCCGCATCTGAAGCACCGCTGGCGCTGCTGCAGACGCAGCAGCGCCAGCGTTAAGTACGTTGCGTGAGTGGGGGGCTAAACAGCCGGGCGCGTCATTCGGCCCTCACTGGCCGCCACAACCGCCGCGGCCACCGCATCACCGCTCACATTCACAACCGTCCTGGCCATATCCAGCAGCCTGTCAACAGCCAAAATAATGGCAAGCCCCTCAATCGGTACGCCCACAGCCTGCAGCGGCACCACCATCATCACCACGCTGGCGCTCGGCAAACCCGGAGAGCCAATCGCCACCAGGATTGACAACGTGGCAACAGTCAGTTGTTGGGCAATCGATAGATCAATCCCATACAACTGCGCCAAAAACAGCACCGAGATCACCTGAAACAGCGCCGTCCCATCCATGTTAATCGTTGTCCCCAGCGGGCACACCAAGCTGGTGATGTCCTCCGGCACGCCAAGCCGGTCCCGGCAGCACTCCATGGTCACCGGCAACGTCGCAGCGCTTGATGATGAGCTAAACGCCAGCAGCTGCGCTGGAGCAAGGGCCTTAAAAAACCGCACCACTCCAACCCGCTGGCTTCCCCGCGTCAATGTCAGCAGCACCAACGGATATTCAACAAACAATATGATCGACATCCCCAGAATCACGGCCAGGCAGTACTTCATCAGCGCGTGCAGCACATCCAGCCCAAGCGTGGCAACGACGGGCACAATCAGGCAGAACACCGCGATCGGAGCAAATCGCAGCAGCACACGCACGAGTTCAAGAATCGCCTCAGAAACCCCGTCGCACACCGCGATCACCGGTTTGGATTTCTCTTTCGGAATCAGCGTAAGCCCAAATCCAATCAGCAGCGCCGTCACCACCACCTGCAGCATGTCGCCCCGGGCCAGCGAATCAAACGGGTTCTGCGTCAGTGCCGAGAGGAGTTGATCCTTGATCGAAACCGCCCCCGCCGCGGCCGTGCCCCCCAGTGTCTTGGCGTTCGTCACGCTGGACTCCGCAACAATCTTCACCCGCGTGTCTTCGGCAACGCCAAGCCCCGGCCGAATCGTGTTGGCCACTGCCAGCGCTATGCACACGGCCGCCGCCACCGTAATCGCAAATACGCCAAACGTCTTGGCCCCCAGCCGGCCAAGCTTGCGAGGATCACCCAGCCCCGCCACCGCGACGATGATGGAAAACAGCACAATCGGTACCGCGATGAATCGCAGCCCCCGAATGAAAAACTTTCCGGCCATGTCGTTGAAGCCAACAACGAACCTGACCGTCCCGGCTACAGCGCCGGCAGCGTCATTTCCCACCGCTGCCGTACCGGCCAGATACGCCTTGGGGTCAGCAACCTTCAGCGCCGCCCAAGTGTCCGGAGTCCAGAACCGATTCAGCGCTAGACCCAGCAGCACGCCCAGAACCAGCCCAATCAGGATCTTCAAATGTTGCGGCAAGCGGCGTTTGGACATCATCGGCCGAGTTTAGCTGGAATCGGGGTGTCAAACACGCAGGCACCCTGTACGGGCAGAGAACTTGTGGCTGTGGATCGCGACCCAACGACAATCGCTCCCCATGCGCACGCTGCCTAACGTAGCCCGGCAACTGCTCCCCCAAATAAGGGATAATTATGTCTAAGGCCAGCTCCATTCTTTTTCTCTATGCCGGGCTGGTTTTGCTGGCCGGTCTGTTCGCATTCGTCGCCGCACCCGCTGAGGCGAACAAAACCACCGCCCTCGCGGTCCCCGGTGCAATCGCGCTGATCGCAGGCGGGCTCGCTGTTTCGTGGCGGCGATATCCCTTCGACGGTTCACGCCGGCTTGTGGCTGTCATCGTGTGCCTTGTCTTCGCTGCACTCGTCGCCTTCCCGGCAGTTATGCGAACCAGCAAAATGCAGCAATGGCCGGAGGCGAGCGCGCAGTGGCAAACGGCCACCGCGGCTGATCCTGCCTTGGCCCAGCGGGCAGTATCGGACCGTGCCGTACGCAAGGCATTCTTCAATGAGCGCAGCAGCCCTGACCACGACCAGTCGTACCTCATGATCACGCTCTGGTCAATCACCGCGATGAGCGTCGGCGCAGCGGGTTTGCTCAGCCGTCTGCGAAGTTAAGCGCAATCTCAACCAAGCATTAGGGCTCCATCCAGTCTCGCAACCCAGCATCGACCCGACCATATTTCAGCCCGGCTTGATATCGTTAAAGACAAGGCCCTTCATGCTGCAATTTCGGTACACCGCAACGATGCAAGATCTTTTGGTGACGACCAAGGCCGGTATGGCAAAAATGCCCGGGGGCGGTGCTGTCGGAGCGCTAGTCGGCCCGGCCGGTACCGATGCCGCGGGGGGGGTTCCGGCGGCTTGGCCATGTGCTGCTGGTTGTCGGCATCATCGCCTGGGGAGTTTGGATCGCGAACATAACGGGTTTGCTCCCCATGCCATCCTTCCTGAGATTCATAGCAGCGGCAATCGGCATCGGTGCCGTGGGCATCGGCTGGCAGATGCGGAAGTTCAAATTGGACCTGGGCAAAGGATTGGATGATGCAGATGTGGGCGAGACACTGAAGAACAATTCCACTCTGCAAAAAGCTGTCGCGGACATCGGTGAGATTGAGGTAACCATCGATACCAGCAGCGTCCGAATGGCAGCCAGCGGTAAAAGCGTTGATTGCAAGTGGAGTGAAATCGCCAGCGTTCGCCGTGATGGTGAGTACATCATCATCGAAGGCAAGGGCCTCTCAGGTCTTATCGCCGCGCTGCCGCCAAGGGCCATGCCCGAGGGCACCAACTACGAAGCAGTGTTTGCACTGCTCACCTCGCTCCACCGGGGAGAGTCCGTATCCGGGCTCGACTAGGCCTCAGCGTGGCGGAGCTTTCGGCAGGTCGCCAATCTTCATACCCCCTCCACCCGCTTGCCCAGCAGGCTTGCAAATCTCAATTACTCCCCCTGCGTTTCCTTTTATCTTGATACTTTTCTCCTTTGCCCCCTGCATTTCCTCCTGCACCGGCACTTTTCGCTTTTCTCCCCCTCCTCCCGGCCTCCCTGTCAACTACCTCCCCACGCCGCCCGGTTGCGGTGGCTATGTTGCCAAAGTCTCGGTAGCGTTTGGCGGCAGGTTTCGGGGCAACTTTGGCGATCGGTGATCAGGAAGGCAGCGGCTCGACTGTGGCAGTAAATGATGACAAACAAAGGGTTCTCGCCGCGGCGGACATTGTCCGGGTCATCAGCGATCACGTGACGCTCAAGGCCAAAGGGCGCGAAAAGGTTGGGCTGTGCCCCTTCCACGAAGATCGCAACCCATCAATGTACGTGATCCCCCACAAGCAGATCTTTCACTGCTTTGTGTGCGGCGCCGGCGGAGATGCCATCACCTTTGTGATGGATTACCACAAGATGAGCTTTGGCGAGGCGCTGCAGTACCTAGGCGACCGTTTTGGCGTCAAGCTCACACCCTGGCAGCCAAAGCAGCGCGAGCCTGGCGATACGTCAGGTCCGGAAGTGTCTCGTGAGCAACTGGCCATCGCCAACACCACCGCGCAAGCTTATTTCCGCGCGATCCTCGCCCACCCCGAGCACGGCGCTGGTGCCCGGGCTGTACTAGCCAAGCGAAGAGTCTCCGCCGAGGCGATTGAAAAATTTGGCTTGGGCACCTCGGCTGATCGTTGGGATGGGCTGGGCTTGTTCGTCGAGAAAAAGCAGCTTGATCCCGCAAACTATCTCGGCGCTGGCCTGCTCAAATCCCGTGAATACGGGGGCGGCTTGTACGATGCGCTCCGCAACCGCATCACCTTCCCGATTCACGACATGCTCGGCCGCGTCATCGCGTTCGGTGCCCGGCGAATCAACGATGAGGATGAGCCAAAGTATCTAAACAGCCCGGAAACCGGCCTGTTTAACAAGTCCGCCACGCTTTACGCCATCCACCACGCCGCCGAAGCAATCCGCAAAGAAGGCCGCGCAGTCGTGTGTGAGGGCTATATGGATGCCATCGCCTGCCACCAGGCGGGTGTCTGCAATGTGGTGGCCACCCTTGGCACAGCCCTCACGGCTCAGTCCGCCCGCGTGCTGCAGCGCTTGTGTGATACCGTGATTCTACTCTTCGATGGTGATGAGGCGGGCCAGCGCGCGGCAGATCGCGCTATTGAAGTCCTCTTCACCTCCGCGCTCGATGTCAAAATCGCCACCCTTGCCAATCTCCCACCCATAGATGGCGTCAAGGCCAAAGACCCAGACGACTTGGTGAAATTGCCTGGCGGCGTTGCCGCGCTGCGCAGCGCACTAGATGCCGCGGTTGATGCCCTCGACTACCGCTACCAGCGATTAAAGGCCGAATGGGCTGGCATGAACCTCTCATCTAAGGCTCAGGCCGTTGAGGCAGAACTGCAGCGACTCGTCGAAATGGGCCTCAGCAACGTGTCGCCCGTCCGCAAGCAGATGATCATCCGTCGCATCGCCGACATCTCAAGTGTCGATGAGCCAACAATTCGCCGCGTCATCACAAGCGCCACCAGCCGCTCGCCGCAGCGTGCCCCGCTGGTATTGCCGGATGCCGCCACACAAAACGGCCCGCCCCTTCGCAGTGTGTTTGAGCATCTGTTAGCCTGCCTCCTGGCCGACGACAAACTGCTTATCGAAGGTGAAATCGAGCCGCAGGAACTCGTTGAACTGCTCCGCACCTCCAACTTTGACCGCCCAGAGTTCGCCGCCCTCGCGACCCACGTCGTCAGCATGGTGGCCAAGGCAATCACCGACCCGCGAACAATCCTCTCAAACATTGAAGATTCGCAGGTCGCCCGCACCGCCATCGCCGCAATCTCCGAACTCACCCGCCAGTGCGAGGAAAGCCCGCTCAAAATCCGCCGGCACCTCTACGAGTGCATCAACAGTTGTCGCCGTAAAACCGTCAACGATGCAATCCACAGTGAGCCTCCCCCCATCCAAAGCGACCCATCCGTAGCCGAATGGGCCGCCCGCCTCAAAAAATTGCAAGAGGCCAATGTCTCAGTGGGCAAAGACTCACGAAGTGTGCCACGCCCCATGCGATAGTGCACGGCCGCCCAGTTCCCCGGTCGCTGAACCCGCCCCCTGAACCAGCTCGCCGCCACAAACTCGATTCCGACCCTTGGTGTCCGTTTGCCTAGTTTGTAGAGGTTGGTGCCCGGTTCCTTCACCCCGGCTTACTTGCCCTCGCCGGCTTTCTTTTCGGCCGGTTTCGCGGCACCTTTCTTCGAGGCGGCATCGTTGATAATCGCCTCACCAAAGCCGCTCGGCGCAAAGCTGCCGTTGTTAAACCGCACACCGCCCGGCAACGGGGCATAAAGCTCAATTCCCAATCGCAGCGAACCCTCAACCTCACCGGGGCGAAGCTGGTCCTTGGGAATCGGTGTCGCGCACGCGACAATCATCATCGGGCCAACTCATCTTGCACATCGGCCATCGGCACCCGGGCCTTGTCACGCCCCGGGTTCGCAGCGCTGGCCATCGCCTGATGGGCGGGGTTGTTGTACCACGCCAAAGCAGATTGCTTGCTGTCAAACCAAGCAAAGATCGTGTTCTTGCCGCTTGACATCTGGGCCGAGTCGACCCCCAAACAACCGGGTGATTTTTGCAGCGCCTGGATCAGCATGCCAATGCCTTGGGGTGAGAGCGCTGTGGCGGGGCCATAGCCCGGCTTCGGCGGCTGGCCGGGGCCCTCAGGCGCTGCCGAGGTCGCCGCCGCCGGCTTGCCACCCGGCGATGCCTCGGGCTTGGCAGCAGGCTGAACCGCCCAGGCCCAAGTGCAAGCAACCAGCCCCGCCCCAACGACCGCCGACACAACACGAGGTAACCAAGATGACTTGATAGCGGTTCTCCTAAAACATGGTGGTGAGTAAAGTTTTCAAACTGTTCGCAAACAATAGCTTGACCGGATGCACGCTGTGTTCGGTCGCTTCGCCAATCAACTCCCAAGCTTGTCCCGCAGCATTTTCTGCGAAACCTCCGTGCTCAGCACATCGGCCGAAATCTTCGCCGCACGCCGCAGGAGGTCCTCATCCAGCGAGCCGTCCAGTTCATTTAGCAGCCGCTTCGTCGCCGCCAAAGCGTGCGGGGCGGCAGTCGCCAGCCGGGCTGCAATCTTCTCAGCTTCCGCTTCCATCTCTTCCCGCGTCGCAAAGAAGTCTGAAACAATCCCCGCCGCCGCCGCCTGAGCACCCGAGAGCAGCCCCCCAGAAAGTAGAATGTGCCTCGCCCGGCCAAAGCCCACTTTCTTGCACAGCCAAGGGGCCACAACCGCCGGGCACACGCCCATGTCAACCTCCGGAAAACCCATCTTGCTCTCGGCATGAGTGATCGATAAATCACACACCGTCACAATCCCGCAACCCCCGCCAATCGCCGCACCGCTGGCCACAGCCAGCGTAATGCACGGAAGCTTCCGGAGCTTGAGCGTAAACATCGCCAGATCGGTCAAAAGCTTCTCGGCCAGTGGGGGGTTGCCCAGAACAAGCTTCAGGTCCATCCCCGCGCAGAAAGACTTGCCCGCGCCCGACAGCACGCAGCAGGTGATGTCGGTGCGTTTGGCCAGCGCATCAACATGCTCATGCAGGCTCGCAAGCAGTTCAACCGACAGCGCGTTGCGCTGCTCCGGCCTGTTCAGCGTGAGGCGGGCGATGGGGCCACTAATCGACAGTGTGGCCAGAACCGCTGGCGAGCTCGAGCTAGGGATGGCTGACATAGAAACGAGCGTATGCGGGACTCGCACCGGCATTAAGTTTAGTATGTTTCGCTCGTCTCCCTCCAGCCGCCGGGCCCCACATCGGCGCAACTAGAATGCCGTGCAAATACTGTCCAGCCGTTCTCAACTTCTGCCCGCCCTCCGCCACCGCCAGCCCCGATGCCCCGATACAAACTCACCATCGCCTATGACGGCACCGACTTTTGTGGCTGGCAAAAGCAGGAACCACCAGATGGGTCCACGCCCGCATCGCTCGATGAAAACCCAGATGCGGCCACCCCAGCCGTGCATCGCGCACCCTTTGGCGAGCACACCCCCCAGATGGAAAGCGTTCGCCAAGGCCGCATCGCCCTCCGCACCGTGCAGGGCGTCCTCGAGCAGGCAGTACGCGGCGTAATCCGTCAAGATCCGCGACTCATGGGTGCCAGCCGCACCGATTCCGGAGTCCATGCCAGAGGTCAAGTCGCCGCGTTTACCGCCTCACCTAAGGGTCAGCCCGGCGAGGACACCAGTGGCGGCACAGCACTTTTGCCGGACGGCACCGTCGTCCGCGGCATCGGCTGGCCAGCCGAACGCGGCACCGAGCGCCTCATCCTCGCAATCAACGGCAGGCTCCCAGATGATGTCCGGGTCCTGGCCGCCGAGGTCACCGAAGATGACTTCGACCCGATTGGTGATGTTGAAAGCAAAGCATACCGGTTCACAATTGTGCGCAGCATGCAGGCGCCATTGTGGGACCGCCGCTACGTCTACCACGTGCAGCGCCGCGAGCCGCTGGATCTCGCCGCGATGCAGTCCGCGGCGGAACTGCTCGTGGGAGAGCACGACTTTGCCGGTTTCGCCGCCGCCGGGCACGGAAGGCTAACGACGGTGCGCACGGTCCTCAGCTGCGCGGTGATGCGCGAGCCGGTTGATGCCGGCATGGCCGCGACGGGCGATGTCATTGACGAAGGTGAACGGGTACGAATCGATATCGCCGGCACCGGATTCTTGTGGAACATGGTTCGCATCATCGCCGGCACACTGCTGGAAGTCGGGCAACATCGGCGCGAGCTTGATGATGTTCGCCAAGCCCTCGCTACAGGCAACCGCCGCAGGGCCGGCGCAACGCTCGGACCACAGGGGTTGTGTCTGCACTGGATCAAGTATCGTGCGGCGGGCGCACCCAAGCGCCCCGCGCTGGAGAGTGAGTAGCCACAGCAGCTCGTCTCGGCCACGCCGCCCGGATCGCCCGCCACAAAACCCACCTCAAATTGATCAAGAATTTATGTAGGAATTGCCAGACGCCCACCAATGCCCAAGCCGCTTCGCATCCTGCACCTGTCCACCCGCCTAATTCTGGGCGGCTCGCAGGAAAACACCGTGCTCTCGTGTGAGGGGCAAAGCCGCCTAGGCCATGAGGTACACCTGGCCTACGGCCCAATTTACGGTCCCGAAGGCTCGCTGCTCGATCGTGTCGCAGCGTTCTCCTGCGTCGCGCCCGATGGCTCGACTCGCAGGATCGCCACCCACGAGGTGCCAGACCTCGTGCGCGATGTCTCACCGCTGCGTGATGCCAAATGCCTTCAGCAGCTGAAGCAGTTGATCAGACAAGTCCGGCCGGATGTCATTCACACGCATTCAAGCAAAGCAGGTATTCTCGGGCGCATGGCGGGCTACGCGGTGTGGCAGGAAGGTGTGGTGCAGTCTGCTCAAGGCAAGCGTCGCCCCGCCGTCGTCCACACAATCCATGGCCCGCCCTTCATGCCCATCGAAGGCGGTCCACTAAAACGCCTAAAAATCACCCTCAGCAACGCCATCTACACCCTGGCCGAGCGATACGCCGCCAGCCGCTGCCACGCCATCGTCTCCGTGGCCGATGCAATGACCCAGCAGTTCCTCGCCCGAAACATCGGCTACCCAGAGTTGTTCACCACGGTCCGTTCGGGTATGGACCTCTTGCCCTACACAAACCCCGGCCCAAACGAAGCTCGCGACTCCGTCCGTGCCGCCCTCGGTCTGCGTCCGGAACATTTCGTCATCGGCACCGTCGCTCGCCTTGCCCAGCACAAAGGCCACGCCGATCTTCTCGCCGCGATCGAATCACTCCGGCATCCGGCCAAAGTAAACGGCGATAAACCCAGCAGCCTCGCGAACTCTCTGCTTTCAAATCTCGTCCTGGTCTGGGTGGGTGATGGCTGGCTCCGCGAAAGCCTCCTCGCTATCGCTCGAGCCAATCGCTCCGCTCCGCTGTTGAACATCGTAGAACTGGATACAGCCTCTTCCGTCGCGGCCGCATGGGCCAGCAGCAACCCCGCACTCCCAACCATCGTTCTCACCGGTCTGGTCTCTCCCCAGCGCATCCCCTCGCTCATCCGGGCGATGGATGTCCTCTGCCACCCCAGCTATCGCGAAGGCCTGCCCCGCACCGTCCCCCAGGCCCTGCTCTGCGGCGTGTGCCCCATCGCGTACAACGTCGACGGCACCAAAGAAGCCTGCATCGATGGCGTCACCGGCAAACTTGTTCCGCCCGGCAATATCTCCGCCCTTGCTGATGCAATCCAGTGGATGCACGACCACCCCGCCCAGCGGGCCGCCCTTGCCGCTGCCGGTCAAACCATGTGCCTTGCACACTGGAGTACCGAAGCAATGGTCGCCGGTTTGGACACGGTGTATCAAGCGGCCTTGATTCAAGCCGCACAACAGTCATGAATCAGCAGCCCGAATCACTACAACTAACTACTTCTTCTTGGCCGGTGGCCGGGTGTCGTCATCATCATCCTCATCATCCAGCTTCTTGAGCAGCTTGCTGAAGTCCTCATCATCGTCATCATCCATCAGGCTGCTCTTGCGCGACGGTGGCGGCAAGTCCTTGAGCACCGGCGCCTTCGGCCGCTCCATCCCCAGTGTCACAGGCTTAGCGCCCGCGCCCTTGGCGCCATCAGCATGGTCCTCTTCATCAACACCCACCAGCCCCGCGGCGTAAGAATCCTTCGCATCAATCGTCTTGGGGAACCCATCAATTTTCACAACAAAAACCACCGGTCCCACCGCCAGCAAATCGCCCGGAGAAAGCTCGGTCTGCTTAATCCGCTTTCCATTGACCCAAGTTCCGTTCGCGCTGCTCAAATCCTTGACCAGCAGTTCATCATCATCCTCATCAAACGAAAGCTCGCAGTGCACGCGAGACACGCTGGCTACAGGTATGCGCAGCTTGGCAGTCTCATCCCGCCCAATGGTCATCTTCGTCTTGTCAATCTTAAACTCACGGGCGGTGCCGTCTGCCTTCACCATCACAAGGGTTATATCCACGGGAGTCGGTCCTTTGCCAGGAAAATGAGAAGACCAAAATGAGACGACCAAAACGAGGAGGCCAAAAACTAGGAAACCAAAAACTAAGAAACCAAGCAGGGGAGGTCAGCAACACGACCAAGCCAGATCCACGCATCAAACCCAAGCCGGGCAATACTGTCAAGGCTTTATGCCCGCAGCATTGCCCATACGAACTTTATGCGTTTCGAGCGTAGCGGGCCAAAGGCCTCAACAATCAGTTCCCTACGCCGAACCCGGCAAAGCACCCGGCACTCCATGAATCACGACAGCCAGCCCCACATCTCCCTTCCAACTGCAGTCGCCCACAATCCGCTGCATACCGCGGCACTCGCGCTCTCGCCGCACCGCTCAGGGGCAGAGTCCTCCGCCGCACCCGCCCGCCCCCCGGTTCGGTCTTTGTATATCCACATTCCATTCTGTTCGCACAAGTGCCACTACTGCGACTTTTACTCCTTTGTAGATACGCGCAATCAGCAGCCGCTGTTCGTCCAAAGACTCTTAGCCGAGCTGCGCGCCCTCGCCCCGCACGCCCAAACCACCGACGGTTCCCGGGTCCCGCTCCGCACAATCTTCATCGGTGGCGGCACGCCCAGCCTGCTCGCCCCTGATCTCTGGCAGGAATTACTCGCCGGTCTGGCCACTCACTTTGATCTCTCGCTCATGGGCCAGCCATCGGTGGCCAGCTCCGGCAAGCTTGATGGCGGTGAGTTCACCGTTGAGTGCAACCCCGAATCGACCACGCCGCAGCTTCTGGCCATGCTCCGCGCCGGCGGCGTCAACCGCATTTCTATGGGCGCGCAAAGCTTCAACCCCCGCCACCTCAAAACGCTCGAGCGCCTGCACCAGCCCGAGAATGTCGCCAAGGTCATCGCCATGGCCCGCGAAGCCGGAATCGCCCGCCAGAGCATCGACCTGATCTACGCGATCCCCGGCCAGACCGTTGCCGAGTGGCAGGATGATCTCCGCCAAGCCCTCCAGCTTGGCACTACCCACCTGTCCTGCTACAACCTCATCTACGAGCCAAACACCGCCATGGCCGTCCGCCTCAAACGTGGCGAGTTTGTGCCGGTTGATGAGGACACCGAAGCGGCGATGTTCGAGCTGACCGATGCCATGCTCACACCCGCCGGCCTGAATCGCTACGAAGTCAGTAACTACAGCCTCCCCGGCCACGAGAGTGCCCACAATCTAGCGTATTGGCGGCACGAGCAGTGGCTCGCCGCCGGACCAAGCGCCTCCGGTCACGTTTACGCCGGGATGCCAACTGGTTCTTGCACACCCGGGTACCGCTGGAAAAACGTCGGCAACCTCGGCACGTACCTGTCGCTAGACCACGCCCAATCCCGCGGCTATGCACCAATTACAGATCTCGAACTCCCCGATCCCAAACGCGTCATCGGTGAGGTCCTGATGATGGGCCTCCGCACCGCCGAGGGGGTGGACTGGACTCAATCGTCCGGTTCAGGCATGACCGCCGGAGTAGCCGCGGCGATTGAGGCAACCTGCTCGCCGCAAGACAAGCAGCGCCTCCGCTCTACGCTGGCCCAACTTCAGGCCGATGGCCTGGTCACCATTGATTCAGGTAGACTCAAAGTCACGCATCAAGGCTGGCTGCTGACCGACTGGATCGTCAAAAAACTGATGCCAAGCTAACCGCACGTCGGAGCGCACACCGCCAACTCTCGATCGAGGCCGAAGCGCTCGCCATACCACCGCATCGCAGTCCCCGCGCGTTTGCAGTTCTCTCGATGCTTTTCCCCTTTCTGTTTTCTCTTTTCTCTTGTGCCATCATCACCTCACACCGCCGGCAGCTCATACCCAGCCCTACGCGGGTTGTCCATCCACGTGTTGGCTTCTGCCGCGTTTTCTCCAGTAAACTGCCAAGCCTTGGGGTCCCAACGCAGCGGCTTCTGATTCCAGTACGCGATATTGGCAAGGTGCGCACAGGCGATTGAGCGTGCGCCAACCTCAACATCACATATCGGCCGCTCGCGGCTCTTGATGCAGCTCACCCAGTTGTCAATGTGGCTTGCGGCCTGCGGCAGATGCACCTCCGCCTCGGCCAGTGCATTCTTTGTGATGTTGTCCGGTTCAGACTTCAGCACATCGCGAGACACAAAGATCATTCCCTTTGTTCCCATGAACGTAATGCCCGATGCCCCGCCGTGAATCACCTCGACTCCATTCGGATAGATCAGCTTCGCGCCAAACTCTGCCTTCGGGTTGGCCGGCGGAATCACCCGTACCGGGCCGGATTCATCCATGCCAAGGGCCCACTGCGTGATGTCAAAGTGGTGCGCACCCCAGTCGGTCATCATGCCGCCGCTGTACTCGCGATACAGCCGCCAATTCGGGTAATGACGAATCACCCCTCGTGGAGCCAGTATCGAGTTGTACGCACGCATCGGCGCCGGCCCAAGCCACTTCTCCCAGTTCAGCCCCGGCTCCATCGTCTCCTCTGGCAAATCACAGAACTTGCTGGATGTGCCAATTCCCACGTGAACCGTCATCACATCACCGATGCGCCCCGAACGAACAAACTCGCACGCCTTGCGGAATCGGCCGTCATACTCCGTTCGCTGCTGGCTCCCGGTCTGAAACACGCGCCCGTGCTTGCGCACCGCAGCAATGCACGCGTTCGCCTCAGCCAGCGTCAGGGTCATCGGTTTCTCGCAGTACACATCCTTGCCCGCCTTGCACGCTTCAATAACCATGATCGCGTGCCAGTGATCCGGCGAGGCGATCACCACCGCATCAATATCTTTACGGGCTAGCAATTCGCGATAATCCTCATACGCCGCGCAGCCGGAGGCCGCATCAGTCGCCTTGTACTTCTCATCGGCATGCCTCTTGGCATCATCTCGGCGCGTGGTGTCCACATCGCACACCGCCAGCACGCGGCAGTCGTCCCGCTTCAAAAAACTGTCAAGGTGAAATCGATTCTGAATCCCCATGCCAATAAACCCCAGCGTCAGCTTCTCGCCAGCGCCAATCCGCCGGGCCACCCTTGCCGCAGCTGGCATAACCATCGGAACCACCGGCACAGCCGCAATCAAAGCAGCCGCAGCCAAGAACGAACGTCGAGGAAAATGGTTGGAAAACATCAGAAGGCTCCAGAGAAAAAGGTGCCAGCGGGAAGGCGAGTGTACAAGCCCCAATCCCCCCGGGCCGCACAAAGTCACGACGAACCAAACCGCCCCCAATAAGAGCGGTACCCGGCAGGGTACCGTGGGTGCGAGTGTTGATGATGTCAAAGAGTTCGCGCAGCAGAAAAAGCGACGCGTTCGGCGTTTGGTGCTTTGGGGATTAGCTTTTTTAGGGGAAGTTACCCGACCCAGCAACCTCGCACCCTCTGCCGCTCCTTGCACGAAGTCCTCACGCGCGTTGCCAGCAGCGCCGCAAGCCCCACAAGCAACCAACCAACCTCCCTAAGAGCGGTACGCGGTAGCGTACCGTGAGCGAAGCCCACCGCCCCCAAAAACCCCCGACACCATCGAAGCCCGCCACCTCCCGTGCCGCCCCCAAAGCACCACCCGCCCCGACCCAGCAACCTCGCCCAATCCGCTGCCCCCCGCACAACGCGAGCACGCCCGTAACCGGTACCGCCGCAAGCTCCGCGAGCCAGCCACCGAACCAAGCGCCGCCACGCGCCGTATCCCGTCCTCCCCGCCGCGGCCCGGCGATCCAACCACAATCCCACGCAAGCCGCGGCTCAAACAAACCCACGCACAAACAACCACCCACCCTCCCTAAGAGCGGTACGCGGTAGCGTACCGTGAGCGAAGCCCACCG
>JBBRKQ010000027.1:0-44379 GCA_038231815.1 Phycisphaerales bacterium | reverse complement strand
TGGCGGCGGCCTCCCCTGCTGCTCTGCGCCGCTTCGAGCGCGAAGTTGAGTTTCTGGCCCGGCTAACACACCCTGGAATCGCTCAGATTTACGATGCCGGCATCGCGGATATGGGCGGCGTCTCGGTGCCATACTTTGCCATGGAGCTGGTACGGGGCACACCCCTGACCGAGTACGTCGTGCGGAATGATCTTGGTCTTCGCCAACGCATCGAGCTTGTTGCATCGCTGTGCGACAGCGTGCAGTACGCGCACCAGCAGGGTGTGATTCACCGCGACCTGAAGCCCGACAATATTCTCATCCCCTCGGAATCCGGCCCGGTCGTCGCGGGGCGGGTACCTCTCGCGCGGATCCTTGACTTTGGCATTGCCCGGCTGGCCCACGGCCAACTGGGCGATGACGGTGGCGCGATGGTGACTGAGGTCGGTCAGCCCATCGGCACCCCCGGGTTCATGGCTCCGGAGCAGATCCGCGGCGAGAACGCCGCGATCGACACGCGCTGCGATGTCTTTGCGCTGGGCGTGATCGCCTACCTTTTGTTTGGTGGCCGCCCGCCGCACGGTGACCCCGGCTCAAGCGTGTACGCGCTCACCAGCGCAACGCTTGAGCAGGAGCCCGCACGGCTTGGCGCCCTTAATCGTGCCTGCCGAGGGGATCTTGAAACCGTTGTGGCGATGGCAATGCACAAAGACCGCGACCGCCGCTACGGCAGCGCGGCGGAGTTTGGTGCTGACCTGCGCCGCGTGCTGACCAGCGAACCGGTGACCGCCCGACCGGCCACCGTCGGCTACATCCTGCGGCGGTTTGCCGTCCGCCATAAGCCCCTGGTCGCCGCGGTGGTGAGTGTGGTTGTGCTGGCGCTGGCGGCGGGCATCTTGGTCTTTGCCGCCTACCGGGGCGAGCAGCGGCAACGGCTCGCCGCGGAAGTGGCCCGGGCGGAGGCCAGGCGCGAGGCCCAGGCGCAGCAGGACATCACCAGTTTTCTTGTCTACGACACCTTCGGCGCCGCATCGCCATCGCGCCGGGGCACCTCCGTGCGCGCGACGGAGCTGATCGATGAGGCGGCCGCGGCGGTTGATGTACGCTTCGCAAACGATGCGGTGCTGCGCGGACGCGTGCGTGCGGTGATCGCCAACATGCTCTTAGGCACCGGCCAGTCCGTTCGTGCTGAGCAGACCGTGCGCAAGGCCGTTGATGAGTTGGGCGGCGGGTCGGGGGCCGACGACGAGTGGCGCTGCGAGGCCCTGCGGCTGCTCGGCGTCACACTTTCGGCGCAGCGAGAGAAGCAGCAGGAGGCCAGGACGGTGCTTCAACAGGCGATGCAGTGCGGCGATGCGACCAACCCGCGCATTGCGCTGAACCGCTCGCAGGCGGCGCAAACTCTCGGTGAGGTGCTCCAGCGTGCCGGTGAGCATCAGGAGGCGCAGCGTATTCTCCGCCGGCTTATAGCCGAAACAGTTCCAACCGACGATGCGAGCCGCGTCCTGGCGGCCTCATCACGCGTAAGCCTCGTGGCCTCGCTGCAGGCCGCCGGCGGCAGCGATGAGATCGAAACTCTGCTGCGAGAGGCAGTGGAGATGAGCGGCCAGGGAACCCGGGCGGGCGCGCCAGCCGCGCTCGCTGCGCGGAACAACTACGCGGCTTTTCTCGTCGGACGTGGCCGGTTCACCGAGGCGGAACCGATCGTGCTGGACTTAGTCGAGCGCGTGAAGCAGACCTTCCCGCCGGATCACCCAAGTGTTGGATATGTCTTGGCAACGGCGGCCAGTGTGTTGGTTTCCAACGGTCGATCAGTTGAAGGGCTGGCGATGGTCAGCAGAGCCGTGGAGATCATGCAACTGGCCAAGGACGACGGCGATTTTGAGGTTGAGAAGTTGACTGGTTTGGCATTGCGGCTCCACACCAGCGCGGGTGATCGCGATGGCGCTCTGCGGTTCTTGGGGCTGCACCTGCGGGCACGCCTGCTGGCCGCTGGCAGTGAGGAGGGCGCCGGTGTGCGAACCCGGATGAGCGAGTACCGCGACCTGCTGGCCAGCATGAATCCCGCGATAGTGAGCATCGATGCCGGGTTGCTCGCTTACATGAATCAGTGCCGGAACGAAATTCCGCTCATCGTCAAGGCCGGCGGGCTCCAGCAGTCGCCGAAGGCGGCGCGACTGATGGCAAACCTGGCCAGAGCGTCGCACTCTCTGCGGGAGCGGCACCCCGGTGTGGCTGCTGAAGCACCCGCAATGCTGACCGCGGCGCGGGCGGTATTGGCGGTCTCAAAGCAGCGTCAGGAAGACTCTGTACTTATCGAGGCAGTATCCGCGGAGTTGGCAGGGAAGTGAACGCGACAGCACGCCTTACTTCAGCAGGCGCTCAAGAAAGTGGATATCAACCCCGCCGTTTCGGAAGTCTGTATTCTCCATCAGTCGCAGGTGCAGCGGCACCGTCGTCTTGATAGGTTCGACCTTGTACTCACGCAGGGCGCGGGCGGTGCGGATGATGCACTGTTCACGCGTGTCATCATGCACGATCAGTTTGGCAACCATGCTGTCGTAGTACTTGGGCACCGTGTAGCCCGTCACCACGTGCGTGTCGTTGCGGACGCCGGGGCCGCCGGGAGGCTGCCAAGTGGTGATCAGCCCGGGCTGCGGCATAAAGTTACGGGCCGGATCTTCCGCGTTGATGCGGCACTCAATAGCGTGGCCACGAACCTTGATTTCATCCTGCCCGTACGGCAGTTTCTCGCCAGCGCACACGCGAATCATCGTTTTGACGATGTCCACACCCGTGATCTCCTCGGTAACCGGGTGCTCTACCTGCACGCGGGTGTTGACCTCGAGCATGTAAAAATCCTGCTTGCCGTCCATCAAAAACTCGCACGTGGCGGCTCCGTGGTACTTGGCAAGCTTGATCAGCCGCACCGCGGCATCGCAGACAGGGGTAATCTTTTCGCGCGACAGTCCGGGGCTGGGGGCTTCTTCAATCAGCTTCTGATGCCTGCGCTGTACGGAGCAGTTGCGCTCCCACAGGTGAATCGCGTTGCCGTGCTTGTCGCCGATAACCTGAATCTCAACATGCTGGGCGTGCTCAAGGTACTTCTCAATAAACACCGCGCCGTTTCCAAAGGCTGCCAGCGCCTCGGTGCTGGCGGCTTTGATGTTGGCCCGCAGGGTCATCTCGTTATGACACACCCGCATGCCGCGGCCGCCGCCACCAGCCGAGGCTTTGATAATCACCGGAAAGCCAATTTTGTGCGCAACTTTGACGGCCTCATCTTCATCCTCAATCGCACCCGGTGAACCCGGGAACACTGGCACGCCCGCTTCCTTTGCAGCATTCTTGCAGGCAACCTTGTCACCCAATCGGGCCATGGCCTCGGGCGAGGGACCAATAAACTCAATCCCACAGTCGCGGCAGGCCTGCGCAAACTCCGCTCGCTCGGACAGGAAGCCGTAGCCGGGGTGGATCGCGTCAACATCAGCAATCTCCGCCGCGGCGATGATGCGTGCGATATTGAGATAGCTTTCTTTGGCCGGCGGTGGCCCGATGCAGATGGCGCGGTCACACAGCTTCAGATAAGGTGCATCCTTGTCGGCCTCGCTGTAGACACACACGGACTCAACACCAAGCTCGCGGCATGCGCGGATGATGCGGAGGGCGATTTCACCACGATTGGCTATGAGAATGCGATTGAACATGAGGGGGAGTCGCGAGTCGCCAGTCGATAGTCAATAGTCGATAGTCGCGAAGGCAAGGCAGGGGAGAAAAAAGAGAGAAAAGATGAAAGAGAAAAGCAAAGGCAGGGGGCGAACGCGAGCTGCGAGTCAATGGCTGCGAGAAAGGGCTAAGGGAGGCAGATGTGCGTCACAGTGCTGCATCTTTCCACTCGCCACACCGCACTTCATACTCGCGGCGTTGCGATCAGCTCGGCTTGACCATAAACAGCTTCTGGCCGAACTCGACAGGCTGGCCAGATTGCACCAAGATTCGCTCGATGGTGCCGTTGCACTCAGCCTTGATCTCGTTAAACACCTTCATGGCCTCGATCAGGCACACCGTGGTGGCGTCATTGACTGCCGCACCAACGGCCACGAACGATGGGCTGTCGGGGTTGGCTGAGGAGTAGAACGTGCCCACCATGGGGGAAACGACCGCGACGAGGCCAACATCAGAAGCGGCCGCTGCGGCGCCTGCGGTTGCGGGCTCATCATCATCACCGGCCGCGGCCGCGGCACCGTGTGCCCCACCACCGGCGGCAGGTGCCATAGAGACAGGAGCGTGGTGTACAACCGGGGAGCCCGCGTACCCGCGTTTGACGGTCACGGTCTCGGCCTGGTCCTGAAGGTTCAACTCGGTCAGGTCGTTCTCAACCATCAGGCGGACGAGTTCTTTGAGCTTACGGATGTCAATCATGGGCGAAGTCTCACGAGTGCGGGCAGCGTGTGCGCTGCCGGAAGAAAATCAGACATCAGAACCTGCCGGCGACTTGGCCGGAGCCCCCGGCTCGCAAGTGCTCGGGCCGTTGGTTCTGCCTCGTCCGCAGGGGGCGTACGACAGAGCCGGGATAAAGATAATAAGCGGCAAGAGACCTGCCAGACGATTTGACCGGGAACTAAATTCTGGCAGCCACCCGCCCACCAGATACCGGCGTGGGCGCGGTGTGGATTGCTTGTGGCGGTGCTGTGCCGATCACTTCCCAGCGGGCGCTGCTGCCGGTGCAACCGGTGCTACGAGTCCAACCGGTGCGATACGGGCTAAGCCAAGCTTGGCCAGATGGTCAACCATTTGTTTCGGAAAGGCCTTGACGGCATCACTGCCAAACACCGTGCCGTGCGTTGCGCCTGGCACAATAGTAATGTACCCGGGATACTCCGCCACGGGCAGAGGCAGCGCGCTGGCCGGGCTTACCTTGTCCAAATCGGCCTTGAGCAGCTCCACCGCTTCGTTCAGGAAGAACTCGTCAGCATCGCCAACGACAAGGCGGATGTTGCTGCGGAACAGCGGACCGTACTTGGCAGGATCGGCGCGCAGCAAGTGGCCGATATCGTACTTGCGGTACTGCTCGGCAATGGCGCGATCAATACTACCGGTGGCCGGATCAAACAATGCCGCAGGGGTGGGCCGGACGGTTGTAGTCGCAGGCGTAGCCCGCGGGCCCCAGGTGGCAAACCAAGAATCCCACTGCTGGCCGCTGGTGTTGTTGGCACCCAGCATGTCCTCACCTTGCGACTCCTGACGAACAGACATCACTGGCTTTCCATCTTTGCGGAAGCTGGTGATATCGCGAGCGGCTGATGAGATCGCCGGCCCAAGAGCGCCGGGGTTGGCATCAATCCGCTTCTCCGCAGCCAGCTCGCCCGGGCTCGGATCAGCCGGGACGCGATACATGTTGGCCTGAGTGTAAATATCCACCGACTGCATCCGCTGGAAATCAACCGGGTCTGGCGAACTGGACCACACCGCACCAAAGACCTCGGGGTAATTCAGGCCAAGCCAAAGCGTGCTCCATCCGCCCGAGCTGTGACCACGCAGCAGACGAGCCGCGGGCCGCCCATCGATCGGAAATTGCGATTCGATCGCAGGTAAAAGCTCCGAAACGAGCGCCTGCCCGCACGGTCCGTTATTGGCAGAGTCCGCGAACAGCGTGTGGCCGTTGGGGCTTTCCGGGTCCAGCGTGATCCAAAACGTGCTGCTGGCAAGTTTGTACTCCGCAATGCTCACATCCGATGATGACGCCAGAGCCTTGCGGGAGCGGGCAACACCCGCAGCGCCGGTGTGCCGGCCGCCAAAGCCCGGAACCTCGTACACCGCGGCGTACCTGGCAGCGATTGCCGGGGCCAAGCCCGGTGCATTGGCTGCGGGCTGCGGTGGCCCGGCCGCTACGGCGTCAAGACCAATCGGCGGCACAACCGCCGCACGCAGCATCACTTCGCGGCCCAAATAGTCACTAAGAAGTGCGGAGCGAACTTCGACAACTCGCACTCCCTCCGGCGGCTTCCAATCCTTTGGTGCCGTCGGCTTGTCGAGCATGAGTACGCCACCCACACCACCTGTGCCTCCCGTGCCTCCGGCATTGGCGGCCTTGCTAGCTGCGCCTTTGGCCGAAATGCTGAACTTGATGGGCGCTGAAAACCAGTTGCCCGCCGATTCCTTCCAACTGCTGCTGGTGCGATTGGTGATAAACCGCGCTGCGGCGGTGTACTCACCGGGCGGCAGGTCATCAAACGCTACTTTGTTGTGCTCCCACTGCGCTGAAAGAGGGAAAATATCTCCTGGCTGGCAATCCACAACATCTCTGGCGAACATGGGTTGCCAGTCAAACCAGAACGGGGCATCGTTGGGCTCGGTCCCCGGAGGGAGTTTGTTCCCGGGGGCGATGAGCGAGACAATGAGCCGACCGGACATTGCGGGGCGCTCTTTTCCGGGCTCGGCCTGCGGGCAACGCACCGTGAGTCTGGGCGCATCTGAAGCCACTGCCGAAGATACCAGCGAATCAGCAAGCACCGCCTGCAACATGGCGGATGGCACGAACGAAACGACTCCGACAACGGCGGCCAGCACACCGATGGATATTGGTGCCATCCGTAAGCCCCCCACTGCCGCTCGTGGGAAATCTGGGCAACTTGGGTTGCTTAGGAAATCTGCATCGCTCGGCGAATCCGGTTCGTGCGTGGGCTTGGTGGGCATGTGGTAATACTTGGAAGGCTACCAGCCGGAAGTTGGCTGTTTAAAAACAAGCCACGGCACCTCCTCGATGACTGCTTCGGGAGGATTATTCTTACAAAATGCTAACAACACTCAGCAAATGCACACCTCCAAACCGCGCCAAGTGAAACCAGCGTGGCAGCGTGCTTATCCAACAACATGAAAACGGCCCGCACACCTGAGCCTTGGTGTGCGAGCCGCTCGTGTAGATACTGTCGATGAACGCCACTTGCCGAGCGTGGCGAGAAGCTCCAAAGCTAAAGGTAGTGCTTACTTCGCGTAAGTCCGACGCTCACGCCGGGCCATGGCGGCGGCACCAACACCAAGCAAAACAGCCGAGGCAGGAGCGGGAACCGTGGTGATGGTAAAGGCCATGTCGTTGTAGTCGCCGACACCTTCAATACCGGTGTTGGCCCGAGCGAGGTCTTCAACTCCGATGTGGTAACTCTGGCGACCGGCAACCTGAGAACTCGTAAAGATTGCGAAGTGCTGGGTTGTCAGGTCCGCAGCGGTGCCGCCACGGTTGCGGAACGACTCGGTAAAGAACACTTGGCCAGCGCCGTTCTTGAGGTACAACCCGAACTGACCATTGACATTGAACGCGACCGATTTACCCGCGGCATCCGGGCCAGAGAAAATCTGGTTGAGCACTTCCTGACCCGCCGCGGCCGAAGGGTTGTACCAACCCAGCTCGTTGCGGCTGGCGTACCCGGCAACCTCCAGACGGAGCAGCGCGTTTACTCCGCCTGTGCTGCTGAAGGTCAGACTGTTGTCCATAGCTGAGGTACCCGAAGAGCCACCCTCGGCCACAGGGCCGCCCCACCACACCGGGCTGATCAGCGGGCTGGCGACAGCGCCACCGGGGGTGCCGCCGGTGTACGTACCGGTGAGATACGCACCGATGTTGCGGTTGCCAGAACCATCCATCGACCGATTGTCCCAGAACGGCCGTGAGGCGCTGGCGTTGCTGCCACCGGTGATGGTCCCGGGGAATGCCTGCCAGTTAAAAGCCTCCGAACCGTTCAGAGTCAAATCAGCGTGCGCCCCGGAGGCGGCCGCAAGCAGGGCGAGAGCAGAGACGGCAACGAACCCAACATTTTTGTTTTGTGAAATCGACAATGGACACTCCTTGCTGGTTTGGGATATCTAGCCGGGCTTGCAAGACCGGCGATACAGCAAGGATGCAATTCACAACAGCAGATGCCACCAGATCGCTACAGCCTGAGCGGGCTGTGCGAGGTTACCTGCCGGCACACGCAGCACAGGGTGCCGAGAGTGACTGAGTTATGCGCACAAGTAAGCACCTTCCCTAAAAGGCCGCGGGTCGGATAACAAGTTGTTGTTGCAATGCCACGGCCGGATGGGACGACCCTTGAGAAGGGATCAGCAACACCATTAAAATAAAAAAGCGGCCCATCGCTATGGATGGGCCGCCTGAACTCACGATCAAAGGTTTCTAACCGTTGCGAGGATTACTTGCCCTTCTTCTCAGAACTCTCCGCCATAATCGCAGCCTGTGCCGCGGCGAGGCGGGCGACGGGAACGCGATAGGGGCTGCAAGAAACATAGTCCAAACCAGCCTTGTGGCAGAAGTGGACGCTCTTGGGATCACCACCGTGCTCGCCGCAGATGCCGATCTTGAGCTTGGGGCTGGTGCTGCGACCACCCTTGACGCCCATTTCAACCAGCTTGCCAACGCCGGAGACATCCAGCGAGATGAACGGGTCCACCTCCAGGATTTCCTTGGCGAGGTAATCGGGCAGGAACGTATTGACATCATCGCGGCTGTAGCCAAAGGTGAGCTGGGTCAGGTCGTTGGTGCCGAAGCTGAAGAAGTCGGCGTGCTCAGCGATCTGATCAGCGACAACGGCGGCGCGGGGGATTTCGATCATGGTGCCAATCGGAATCTCGATGCGCTTGGTCCACTCCTTGTCCTTCTTAACAGTCTCGATGGTTTCGAGAGTCATCTGGCGGAGCCACTCGATTTCCTTCTTGGTGCCCACAAGCGGATGCATGATTTCGGGCTGGGCTTTGATGCCGTTGGCGACGCAGTCGAGGTATGCCTCAACGATGGCGCGGATCTGCATGCGCAGGATCTCGGGATAGGTCACGCACAGACGACAGCCACGGTGGCCCATCATCGGGTTGGACTCGTGCAGCGCCTTGACGCGCGCCTTGACCTTCTCGATGGGGAGCTTGAGTACCTTGGCCACTTCCTGCTGGCCCGCATCATCATGGGGGAGGAACTCGTGCAGCGGCGGATCGATCAGACGGATGGTGACCGGCAGGCCCTTCATTTCCTTGAACAGGCCGTAGAAGTCATCACGCTGGAAGGGCAGGAGCTTGTCCAAAGCCTTCTCGCGGGCCTCAATGGTGTCAGCCAAGATCATCTCACGCATGGAGGTGATGCGGCCCTTATCAAAGAACATGTGCTCGGTGCGGCACAGGCCAATGCCTTGCGCACCAAACTCACGGGCACGCTTGGCGTCGGCGGGGGTGTCCGCATTGGTGCGAACCTGCAGGGTGCGGTACTTGTCGGCCCAGCGCATCACGGTTGCAAAGTCGCTGGAGAGCTTGGGCTCAACCGTGGGAACAGCGCCCACCATGACTTGGCCGGTGGTGCCATCAAGGCTGATGACATCGGTCCGGCCGAACTGGCGCTTGCCGACTGTCATGATGCCCTTCTTCTCATCAATGAGCACTTCGCTGGCGCCCACGACGCAGCACTTGCCCCAACCCGCAGCAACCACTGCCGCGTGGCTGGTCCGACCACCGGTGGTCGTCAGAATACCGGCGGCAGAGTGCATGCCCTCAACATCCTCAGGGCTGGTAAAGGTGCGGCACAGGATGACCTTCTCACCCTTGCTGGCCCGCTCTTTGGCCTCATTGGCCGTGAAGGCGAGCTTGCCAACGGCGGCGCCGGGTGAGGCGGGGATACCAGAGGCGATAACATCGGTGCCCTTGCGCTTGGTGGAGTCAAAGCTGGGCAGCAGGAGCTGGAAGAGGTCGCCCGCGGGGATGCGGAGCACGCCTTCCTTCTCGGTGATCAGCTTCTCTTTGACCATATCGCAGGCAATCTTGACTGCGGCCATGCCGGTGCGCTTGCCGTTGCGGGTCTGGAGCATGAACAGCTCGCCACGCTCGATGGTGAACTCGATGTCCTGCATGTCCTTGTAGTGCTTCTCAAGCTTGGTCTTGATCTTGAGCAGTTGATCGAAGACCTTTTTGTCCCACTTGGCAATCTCATCGGTTGGCCGCGGCGTGCGGATGCCCGCCACAACGTCCTCACCCTGAGCGTTGATCAGGAACTCGCCGGTGAACTTGTTTTCACCGGTGGTGTTGGAGCGGGTGAAGGCCACGCCGGTGCCCGAATCATCGCCCATGTTGCCGAAGACCATGCACTGGATATTAACGGCGGTGCCGGGCAGACCGCTAATGCCCTGAAGGCGGCGGTAGGCGATGGCGCGCTCGCCGTTCCAGCTCTTAAACACAGCCTCAATGGCCAGTTCAAGCTGCTTGAACGGGTTCTGCGGGAACATCTCGCCGACGCGCTTGCGGAACACTTCCTTGTACGCATCGCACAGCTCAACAATGCCCTCTTCGGGTACATCGGTGTCGATCTCGGCCTTGTACTTGTTCTTGATCTTGGCGAACGCATCCTCAAACATCTCGTGCGGCACGCCCATCACCACATCACCAAACATGTTGATGAGGCGACGGTAGCTGTCATACGCGAAGCGCCGGTTGCCGGTCATGCGGGCGAGGCCCTCAACAGCCTGATCGGTCAGGCCCAGGTTCAGGATGGTGTCCATCATGCCGGGCATGGAGACCGCAGCGCCCGAGCGGACCGACACAAGCAGCGGATTCTCTGGAGAACCAAAGCGCTTCTCAGTCTCCTTTTCGAGCTGGTTGACGTACTTGTGAACCTCGTTCATCAGGCCCACGGGCAGACGCTGGCCAGCCTGGTAGTAACGTGCGCACGTTTCGGTCGTGATCGTGAAGCCGGCAGGAACGGGTAGGCCGATCGAGCACATGTCGGCGAGGTTGGCACCCTTGCCGCCGAGGAGCTGCTTCTGTGCGGCGACACCTTCGGTGCGGGTCTTGCCGAAGTAAAAGACCATTTTGTTAGCTTGGAGCTTTGACGGCGTGGCCTTGCCAGTAATGCGGGGGCCGTTGCCGTTCGAGCTTGTCTGTTTGCTGGATATCGTGGACATAAATGAAGGCCTCTATGCGTGGGGAACTGCAAAGCCCGACAGATTAGGAAAGCGTTCGGTAAACGGACGCCGGGGCTTGCTCGCGGCGAACCAAATGGAGGACGGACCAATAGTTTAGCAGGCAAGCGCGCCGGAGTCCGAGATTTGGGTGCGCGCAAGGCGTTGAAAGTGGGGTTTCTCAATGGAAACAAATCGAAATCTGGGGTCAAACAAGCGGGTTAAAAGGTTGGGCGTCTTGCAGACCGACCATGGCCGTCACCCGGGCATTGGTATTGTCCGATGGTTACCAAGCACGAGCCAGGCTGGCCGCCTCAAACTTGCTTCTGGAATGCTCTGTTGAAATGCCTCCGTCGGTAACCAAACTCAGACCCGCAGGGCGTAGGCCAGCACCTTGACGGCCGCATCGGCCATCATCGTCGCGTCGCTGCGACCTACGACGCTCGAACCAGTTATCCGCTTCATCGTGCTGTGGGCCGTCTCGTTACCCCATCGCCTTCCGTATCCCGGCCACTTCACTCCCATCATCCATTGATGCTTGCCTCGTACTAGCCCCTGTGGTGAACATTGTCGCGCCGGGGCGTAGCTCGTAACACCCCACCCCTCAAACTTTCATTGCAGAACTCATGCCAGTCGTCTCTGTCGTACCCCTTGTCGCCCCAAAGTGTCAACGGTTGGATCACACCGGCGGCCTTCTGCGCCAGCGGCACGGCCTGGACGATGTCCGGACCAGGACCCCAGCTCAGCACCAGCGCCGCCGGCAGCAACAAACCGCAGACGATGATCATCGATGCTTTGACAAATCGCCCTCGTTTTCGGTCACTTCTGGCCACAAAGTGAGCGTTTGCTCCGGTGGTCTCAAACCCGGTCGAATCAATCCCGGCCTCGATGCTGGGCAACAGGTTGAGCGACTTGACGAGCTGCTTGAGGCATTTGTCAACGATTTTCGGAACATCTTTTCGGGCCGAGAACTTCTGCAAAGTGGTGTAGTGCGGCAGCACATCAAGCCCGATCGCCTCCCATCGCAACCTCTCCGAGCTTGGGCATCAGCACCACCCGTTCAATCACGCCGCGATAGGTGGTGCGTAGCACCTCACGCATGATCACGCACGCGAACAACTGCACCTGCGTGAAGCGCTGCGGGCTGTACTCGTGGCCGTAGTCACTCAGGCACTTGCGGCCGAGCCGCAGGGCAAAGACGGCGATCTTCAGCAGCAGAAATTCATCGGCGATCTGGTCGGGTGTGCGTTTGTTCACGCACACCTGTACTGGCGAAAAGCGAGTTGGTTTCACGCTTTTCTACAGAGCAATGGGGGAACCAAATTCAGATGGATAGAAAAAAAGCCCCGGGGGAGGTCCGGGGTTGAGAGAAGTGGGCTTCCGTTCATGCCGAACTGCAACGCCGGTAATGGCACTTAGCACCCCGCCGCGAAGGCGTTGATGAAAGCGATAAAGTCGGAGCCGTCGATGATGCCATCGGGGGAGGGGCCGGGGCCGGTGCCGCCGCCGCCGGCGATGTCGGCGAGCGGATCCGTGGCGGGGTTGCCGACGGAGAATGAGTTGATGAAGGCGATGAAGTCTGAGCCGTCGACGACGCCGTCGCCGCCACCGGAGATGCCGCCGACCAAGTCGGGCAGGCAGGGCGGGGTGATTGGTGTCGCGTCTATGCGGAGCCAGTACTGCTCGTACCCGGTGCCACAGCCGATGCCGTCAAAGAAGGCGTTGGCGATGACGGCGCGGTGGGTGCCGGCGGGCAGTTCGATCGAACCGGAATAGGTCTCGCTGAGACCGGCGTAGCGGTCGTTGATGACCGTGAGCGCTTCGGGGGCGAGACAGGCTGTGGGGGCGAATCGCTCACCGAGAATCGCCGCACCGCTTGGGAACTGGGCGCTGAAGGTGAGAGTGACGTTGGAGGGCTGGGTAAGATTGAACTCGAACCAATCGGTGTCGCGGATGGTGGCGTTGTTGAATAGAGTGCCGCGGACGGTCTGGCCGATGGCGAGCTGGTCGTAGGCCGGGGGTGAAACATTGCAGCCATCGTTGGACGAATCGCCGCAGGACAGTTCAGACTCGGAAATCGCGCCGGCCGGGATGTCTAGGGGGACTGGCGAGGGGAGGGTGCGGATGTTCAGCTCCATGGGGCCGGTGTCGCCGGCGCGGATGGAGAGGCCGAGAAGGTAATACTCACCGGCGACGACGGGGAAGCTGAGGCGAACGGCCTCGCCGAAGCTGAAGAAGGAACCGCCAGTGCATTGGACAGGGGTGGTGAAGCAGTCGGTGTAGCGGGCGAGCAGCGGCGTGCCGCCACCTCCGGCGCCGCCGGTGGCGACGACTTCTGCGAACCCGGTGGAAGAAGCGGTGTACTGGAACCAGATGTCTTTGGGTGCGTTGGCGGGGAAAACGTAGCCGTAGCAGGGTACAAGACCATCGGAGGTTGCACCGGCGTTGGAGCCGGTCCAGACGGGGGTGTCGGCGTTTGTATTTTCACCGATGGCAAGTGGGCTGGTGCAGTTGTCGTTGCTTGGCGGCGGCAGCGGGGTGGTGTTGCCAGTTGTGATGCTTAGTTCGACGTATGAGGTGCCGTCAAAGAGGAAGCCGAGCTGATAGGACGAGGTGGTGGTGATGTCCCAGCCGGTGGGGTTGGCCGTGACGGTGAACGCGTTGCCGGCGGCGAGCGCCAGCCAGTAGCGGCCGGCGGGCAGGGTCGCGCCGTCTTGCCCGGCAAGGACCGGGGTGTTTGGAGGGGTGCGGAAACCGGATGAACCGAATGAGAGACCGGCGGCGAAGAGTTCCGGAAAACTGCCGTCGGTGTCGTCGGCGGCTACCAGGTTGCCCGCGTTGTCATAGAGTGCCATGAACAAATCGCCGGGGGTACTGCTGATGCTGGTGATGCGGCTGTCGATGTCGAGGAAGAGGTCGCCATCGATCGGGGCTGACAGATCAAAGCGGGCCCAAGCGACGGTGAGGAGTTGGCCGGGACCTGCGAAGCCGGGGTCAAGAAACGCTGGGGGCAGACTGACATATTCAAGAGCGGAGGACGGGGTTGCGGCCGCGGTGATGCTGCCCAAGTCAGCGAAGTTGGTTGGCTGGGCCCAGCCGCAGGTGGCGGCGAGAAAGAGTGCGGCGGCTGAAGTTACCGATTTGAAGTGCGTGCGGAACATGAGAAATCTCCTGAAGATGAAGGCCCACGGGTGCCGCGCAGCGGCGACAGCGAAAGCAATATAAACCAAAAAAAGGAGAAGACCAGTTGATTTTGAAATATTCTGAGATATATTTGAAAAATGCAATATCCAATCTACCGGAGCGTAGGGGAGAACGTTCTTTCAATGGGGAACCGTGAGCGCGATACGCTTGAAGTTGTGCAAACCGCCACTACCGTGACCCCAATTGATTTTCAGGCCGCCGAGGCTGTTGCGTTGCGGCTGAAGGCAGAGTTCGGGCAACTTATTGAGACCTTCCCGCGGTCGGCACGGAAAGCCTCGGGCATGGCGCGGTGGTTGAACCTGCAGGTGCCGTTGTGCCACCGGGTGCTGACGGCAGCGCGGAAGCCGACGCAGACGGCTGAGACGCTAACGACGATTCCGGGGAGCGCCGGGCTTGAGATTTTTATTGATGCGGCCCGACGGTGCGGGGCGCCGCTGGAGCGTTTGGACGCCGCGGGAGCTGCGGCGGCGGAGTTTGAGAATTTGATTCAGCGCTTTGGCGGGAGCCAGCGGAAACTGATTGATGCGCTGGGGGCCGCCGAGAATGCGGGTGGTGGCGCTGCGGGGGAGGCGGGTGCGGGCTCGCACGGGCGGCGGTTGAGCGAGCTTCGTGCGGCGAATTACAGACTGGCGTGCGAGCTTTCGGGAGCATCGGCCGATGCAACGGTGAGCCTGCGCGTGCACACGCCGTCGCCGGATGAGCCGGGGCAGTTGGATGTTCATGGTGTGGTGGGCCGGACTGGCTTTGAGCGGCAGAACGCGGCGCTGCCGATTGTGCTGGCGCACGGGGTGCCGATTCAGCAGGCCGAGGGCACACAGCCGCCGCGGGGGGACCAGAGGCTTTTGGATGATTTTTGCTCAAAACCATTGCCGCGGCTGACAACGGTGATGCGTGACAACTCGATCGTGGAGATCGTGGACCCGAACTTTGAGATGCGTGGCCCGATGGATTTTCTAGCGGGGCCGTTTACAGGCAAGTCGGTAAGCATGACGGTGGATGGGCGGCGGTATCTGAATTCAATATCGATGTGCGGCGCGCCGAGCCGGTCGCTGCTTACGGACGTGTATTTGCCGGCAGCGGTGGCGGCGAAGATGACGTGCGCGGCGGCGAGCTACCGGCACGGGATCTTCGGGGGGATCTCGGGAGATCCGAGCAAGCGGTGGTTTGACAGGTTGCCGGGGAGCCTGATGCCGGGGCTCCTGGGCCGCGGGCTGGACAACGCGCAGAGCGAGTGTTATGGGCGGCAGGGTGAGTTGACGGCAAGGCTGTTTTCGCACCTGGGGATTGATGCGGGGCAGTATGTGGGATACAGGCTGGAGGTGGCATATCCGCTGGCGAATGTGTATTACGTTTTGAGCTTTGAGAGTGTGGGAGGGGAAGAGAGGTTGGGGTAAAGGGCGGCCTCGGAATAGCCGGGGGACGGAACCGAGAGTGTGCCCGGAGCCGGAGCGCTGACGAGAGGGTCGGCATTACACCAGCGCATCGGGCAGGTTTTGTGGCCTTCGCTTGCAGCGGCGTTTCGTTGCCTCTTGTTCATACCGTTGCAATGCGAAAGCTGTTGCGTCCTGCGCGCTTCGGTTCTGTCGGGGCAACGCGCTCTTCGGAGACGGTAACAGATTGGTCTACATTTTTTTTGGTGCATTGGTGGCTCGGTATTGACTCTGCCGCGATGGCACGGAAAGCCGATGGGAATGGCATCAACGCGAACGGGAACGAAGCGGGATTGGTCCCCGCCGACCCGGCGCGTGTACTCGGACACTTGCCCATGCCACGTAGTAGCCCGAACTACAGCCCCTGGCCCGATGGGAACTTTGCCGCGTGGGCAAACCAGTACTATGACGCCGTGGAGAAGTGGTGGAGCGTCAACGGGTTTGATGACTCCGAGCTAAAACCGTTGAAGGAAGCCCTCAGCGCGTGGGTGGCGGCGTTCGCTGCCCACGGCAAGTCCCAGGCCGCCGCCGAGGGGGGCGCGGCAGGCCAAGGATGCGGCCCGCGTTGAGTTATACGGCTTCCACGAAAATTATTCTCGCTTGTTGCGCTTCTGTTAGGTTGCGCGACCGGAAATCCATGGCATACTTCCTTGCACTAACCGCAAGGAATCTCTCGCATGCACGTTTTGCCGCATCACACCGCTCAGGAGCTTCGATCCGCCATCCACCACGAGTCCAACGGACGCGTTCGAGATCGGATTCGTGGTGTGTTAAAGGCCAAGCAAGGACTCACCGCCAACGAGGTGGCACAGCAACTCGATGTCAGCCGGCGGGCTGTACAGGACTGGGTTCGCTGGTACAACGAGGGCAAGCTGGAGAGTCTCAGCGATGCTCCGCGGACCGGTGCTCCGCGCAAATGCCCCAAGGACAAGTTCGATGCGGTCCGCAAGCGGATCGAGGCCGGTGCTCTCCAAACCGACGAGGTCTGCACGCTTCGCGGCGTTGATGTGCAGCGGATTTTGGCTGTGGAGTATGGGATCACCCAGAAGCTGAGCACCACGTACAAGCTGATGCACGAACTCGGCCTTGAACCGCTGATTCCCCGGCCGCGGCACGTCAAAAACAATCCCGAAGCGATGCAGACCTGGCTCGAGCAAGCCCCCCTTTTGTCCGCAGTGTCCGCGAACAACACCCGGACAAAGCGGTTGAAGTCTGGTTTGAAGATGAAGCGCGGGTCGGCCAGCAGGGCACGCTGACAACGATCTGGGCGCAGAAAGGTTCGCGGCCACGGGCCGTCAAGCAGACCGAGTACGCATCGGTCCACATCTCGGCGGTCGTCAATCCGGTCAGCGGCGATGCGCTAGGGCTGATCACCGATGAACTCAACACCGAGACGATCGACAACCTGCTGGACAACCTGTCAAAGAAATTGGGCGAGAGGCGGCACGCGGTGCTTGTCTGGGACAACGCCGGCTACCACACGAGCAAGAAGCTGGTGGTTCCGGCGAACATCACACTGCTGCGGCTGCCGCCCTATTCACCCGAACTCAACTGTGTCGAACAGGTTTGGCACTGGATGCGAAGCCACTACCTGGGCAACCGGGCGTACGCCGATCTGGCGGCGGTGCATCGGGCGACAGAGGAGAGTTGTGCCCGCGTGACCGCCGATCGGCAGAAGACCGTGTGCAAGACTGCGTGGATAGAGAGCGCGGGAATTAAGTGAACTCCGTATTAGTGGGCAAAATGGAATGTTTGACCGGGATTGAAATCGTTCTTGGAAAGGGCTCGCACAATAACAGAGAATGGTCTGCTACAAGTATTTTCCGCACGCACGCCGTGTTGTGCGGAACCCGCACCGTGCAGTGCAACATTCGGTCGCGACGCTTCCCTTAGCAGGGGCATACGGATTCCGGACTGGGGTGATGCACCGGCCGGACGCAGCAGCAGTTGTGGGCATGTTTACAGCACCAGTGGGCCGGTACTGTCAGAAAAACTCGGTAGCGGACAGCCAGCTTTCTCGAGCATCGACAAGTACAGATTGCACAGCGGCGTCTCGGTCTTAGAGCGCACAATGCGCCCTGTCTGCACACTCCCGCCGCCGCGGCCAGCAAGCACGATCGGCAGGTTCTCATGGTTGTGCTGGTTTCCGTCGCAGATTCCACCGCCGAACATGATCAGTGAGTTGTCAAGCAGCGTGCCGGAGCCATCGGCTGTTTCTGACAAGCGCCTCACGAAGCGGGCAAAGCGTTCGACATAGAACTGGTCAATCCGACGGATCTTGTCGATCATTTCCTGGTTGTTCTGGTGGTGCGAGAGGTGGTGGTGGCCCTCTTTAATATCAATTTCGGGGAACGTGCGGTTGCTGCCATCAACCGCGAGCATGAGTGTGCTGATGCGTGTGGCATCAGTCTGAAATGCGAGCAGCATCATGTCATACATCAGATCGATGTGTTCGCTAATTTTATTGGGAATGCCCGCAGGGGCCGGCACGCCCGGCAGCTTCACCGGCTCAGATTCTTTACTGGCCCGCTCAATACGCAGCTCAATCTCCCGGACGGCGGTCTGGAACTGATCAAGCTTTCGTCGATCCGCATTGCCAAGCCGGCTGTCCAGCCCGCGTGAATCCTCACGTACAAAGTCAAGAATGCTCTTACGACGACTCATCCGCTCCTTGGCCGCAACAGCCTGACTGGCATCACCAAAGAGCCGCTCAAACACCGAGGCCGGATCAATCAGTTTCGCCATCGGCGTCGTTTCATCCCGCCACGAGATGTTGGATGTGTACGCGCATGAGTACCCGGAGTCACACCCCCCCGCTGCCGGTCCGTTCTCACACCCAAGCTCCAGCGACGGCAGACGTGTGCGGTTACCAATCTCCTTGGCTGCGACCTGATCGATACTGATGCCGTTGCGAATGTCGTTGCCAGCAGTCTTCCGGGCCTGGTGACCGGTGAGAAACGATGCAGACGAACGGGCATGATCACCCGGGCCATCGCCATTGGCGCGAGCCTTGCTCAAGGTCAGACCGGTCAAGACGTTGACATGCTCGCGTACCGGCATCAGGGATTGCAGAGTTGGCGAGAGAACGCCCGGCGCTGCATCAACCGCGGGCATCCATGCGTTGTAGTTCACACCGTTGGGCATGAACACAAACGCCAGTCTCACCGGTGCGGCCGCCGCCGCCTGGGGCGCTGCGGAGAGACTGGCAAACGCCCGCACACCCGGTGCGTTCATAATGTCCAGCAGCGGCAACGCCATCGTAACGCCAAGACCACGGAGCACCGTACGACGAGAAAGCGTGTTACTCACGGCTGGACTTCCTTCCACGGCAAGTGCGGAACGTATCACTAAGCACAACGGCTTCAATCATTGCAGAAAAACGATCATCCTGGCCCCGAACTTTGGTGGCAATCTGTCGCACCGCCGGACGATCAAACGGTTCGATTCCCCGGCCAGTTGCATACGTCAGCACCTTGGCGCTCAGAGCCTCCACGAACTGATCGCCGCGGGCGAGCAGCGTTCGCTTCAAGTCACCCGAACCGTTGATGACACTGCCCCCGGGCAGCGTCCCGCTGGCATCGATCGGCTTGCCATTTTCCAAATCTCGCCACCGTCCGATCGCATCAAAGTTCTCAAACGACAGCCCAAGCGGATCCAGCCGATTGTGACAAGCAGCACACGATGGGTTGGCGACATGGATGGCAAGCTGCTCGCGGACCGTGGCATCCGCCTTGGCGTGGGCCGATTGTTCCAGCGGCGGGATATCAGCCGGCGGCGGCGGTGGTGGCGCTCCAAGAATCTCATCGAGCACGAACAGCCCGCGTTTGACCGGGCTGGTGCGCGTGGTGTTGCTCGTGAGCGTGAGCACAGCGCCCATCGTGAGCACTCCACCGCGCGGCGAGTTCTCCGGCAGCGTAACGCGGTTGAACTCTACCCCCTTGATGTCCGGCACACCGTAGAACGATGCGAGCTTCTCGTTCAGGAACGTGTCACGACTGCTCACAAAGTCCAGCACACTGCGGTCAGAGCGCAGCACATCTGCAAAGAACATAGTGGCCTCAGTCGCCATGGCATTCCGCAGTTCGTCGTTGTACTCCGGGAACCGGCCGCGATCAATCGCCATGCCCTCCAGCGACCGGATGTGCAGCCACTGACCAGAAAAGTTCAAAATAAACGCTTCGGACCGTCGGTCCGCGAGCATTCGTTTCACCTGCGCCGAAAGCCCGTTGTCTGTCACCAGCGACCCGTCCGCGGCCGCCGCCATCAGCGCCTCATCGGGCATGCTGCTCCACAAGAAGTACGAGAGCCGGCTTGCCAGTTCGTATCCATTGAGCCTGTACACAGCCGCTGGGTTTGCCGCCTCCGGATTGGCGACTGAGCGGAACAGAAAGTTTGGGGAAACAAGCGTGGCCGTCAGCGCGGTACGCACCGCCGGTTCAAACGCAATCCCCGCCGCACGCTCAGCCTGGTAAACCCGCATGAGCAGATGCACCTGCTCAGCTGATGCGGGTTTTCTGTAAGCCCGCGACGCGAAGGCAGTCAAGATCGACTCTGCCCGTGCCTCATCACCGGAAGCTGCCGATGCCGAACCAAAGATCCCTTTCCACGCGCCTGTTCGATCCGTGGTGGCCTCATCAAGTGGTCCGGCAACGCTGATGGACTCGACCGCGAGATTTCGGTCGCCTTTATCTTTGATGTAAAAGTCATTCGTAAACCGAGCGGCGATGGTGTGCTGCCCTTGCTCCATGCGAACGCGAAGCTCGATTTCCTGCGGTTTGTCCTCGGTCCCGGCTATTGCGAAGCTCTTGCGCTCCTTCTTGTCTATCGCGAGGCTAAGTTTGGCGTTCTCATCACCAGCGTGGGTTTCCCAAGCGCGAATGCGCACCAAATAGTCACCCGCCACAGGCGCACGAAACGCGGCTGTCGCGGCACCATTGGTGAACAAAAAGAAACCGCCACGCGGGAGAACATGTCCGGCCGCACCACCCTCAATCGGTTTCAGCGCGCGCGGGTGGTCACCAAACTCCAAAATGGATCCGAGCGCACGTTCAACAGCGCTCTCAGCCGCTTCAATGTACTGCTCAATCGCCAGAGGCGAGGTTGACAGGACATCGGCAATATTGTCAAACCCGTACCCGGTGTCATCACGGGGTAGCTTGGCAGCCACATCAAATTCGCGCGGATCGATACCAAGCAAGTCGCGCAGTGTGGCCCGGTACTCATTGCGATTGAGACGATGAATCGTAAACCAACCGGGATCAACCTTTGCATCCGCTGGGATATAGCTGAGCGCTGCATCCGCCCATTGCGTCAGCCGCAGTCGCTCATGCTCAGAAGGCTGCGGCTTTTTCTTCGGTGGCATCTCACCGGTGCTGATCATCTCCCGCAGCATCCGTAGATCATCCACGCCGGTCAGTACCCCTTGCGTGCTCTTCAGCAAATCCAGCCGCACATCACCCTTGGCGTCCTCACCGGTATGACACGAAAGGCAGTACGTCGCCAGCAGCGGCATTACGTCCTCAACCATCTGGCGATCAAGTTCGGTAGCAAATGGATCAGCCTGCGTTGCCGGAGCCGATGCTTGAGCCAGCGGAGCCGGAGGTTGACCCGTTGCGACTAAAACAGATGTGGCCGCTCCACCCAACAGCACAGCCGCCCCCGCTGCGAGAAGCAACCGTACTGACAGATTGACATGTTGGGGCCAACGCATCGGGATGCTCAAACCAACTCGGCGGCGACGAACCACATCGTACCTGCTCCGCCAGATTTGGTGGCACTTCACATCGGCTGAACTGCAAGTTATGTTATCAGACGTTGAGCCGGAGCCGCGTCTGGCCCAACTCGACCTTCGATGCCCGCAACTGAGTTTCGCCAGATCAGGCTGCCTGCCGGACAGAGTCACTGGCAACCTTCAACTCCAAGGCGACCATGAATTGCCCGCTTGGTGATCGCAGGCACCGCACCACCCGCGCCGGGACGAGGTCAGACTCCCGCAAAAACCCTTGGCCACCCCACGCAACCGCGACCCGGACAGTTGATCCAACCGGCAGTGCCGGTCCATCAAGTGCCAGAAGCAGCCCAGAATCCGACACATCCACTGTCTGTCCGCCCCAGTAGCGCAATCCCTGCATGTCTGTCAGTTTTACCGTGCGTTGCTGCGGCTGCCGTGCCGCGGCACGACGCTCACGCCCCGGATTCCCGCGATTCTGGGTTTCGGCACCGAGGGCAGGATTTTCAAAGCTGAGCGTGTGGGCGTCGTTTTGCATAATTGAACCTGTCTCCATGGTTTCGGCCATGGTGCGACTGATCTTCAGTGCAAGGCTTGGGCGTTTGCCCCATCGCGCCGGTACACCCCACGCTTGCATTGTGCCGATGCACAGCCGTGCGAACAGCTGACCCCTTCACGAGCAGACCGCCACAGGTGGGTATTGTCATACCCGCGTTTAACTCAGCCGAATCGCTGCCAGCCGCCACCGCATCGCTGCAGGCCCAAACGCTGACGGACTGGCATGAGGTCATCATCAACGACGGCTCGACGGACCGTACCCTGACCATTGCCACAGACATCGCCACAACGGATGATCGATTCACCGTGTATTCGCAACCTAACCGGGGCGTAGCGGCGGCCCGAAACGCCGGTTTGTCCCGCGTCACCGGCAAGTACACTCTGCTGCTCGATGCCGATGACACTTTACTGCCTAAAGGCCTTGAGCAACTTCTGGCGGCATGCACCGAGACATCGCAAGGTGCGTGCGGTGCATACGGCGATTTTGTGATGACCAGCAAGGTGGGCACCCCCCTACTGCTGCAGCGCGGACGGGCCGCGGTCGTTGGTCTCCGCGAGGTGCTCAGCAGCGTGTTCTTCGCGGTCCACGCCGTGCTAACCCCAACAGCATTCACCCAGCGCATCATGTTCGATCCGTCCTTACCGGTGCTGGAAGACACCGACTGGTTCCTGCGTTTGGCCGAATCTGGCGTAAAATGGCGGCACAGCGGCGAGGTGGTCGCGAACTATCGAATCTCACCGAGCAGCCGCTCCGCCGATTTTGAGCAGATGCTGGCTATGAGTAGTAAGGTGTACGGGGCCGCCTACCGGCGGCAGGGTTTGGATGCGACCGGGCCACTGCATCTTCTATTGATAAAAGCAACACTGTCCTACTTCGCCAGAGCGATCCTCCGCTCCGCTGTCGGCGGCACGCACTTGAGAACCGACGAAATCGCAGCAGATTTGGCGGCCGTGCTTGGTAAATTCGGGCCGTTGCCGGCAGTTTCCGGCAGCGTGGTCGGCCATCTAACGGCAACGGCGTGTGCAATGGGCGCCTGCCGCCGTCCGAGGCGGGATGGCACGGTTGGCGAGGCAGTTCACACCTGGTTGGCAGTGTGCAGCAGGATCGGGATTCTGGGTCCAAATCAGGAAACCGAAGCCTGGAAAACAATCGAAAGCCGGCAGGCCACGCTAAAATCTTGGTGCGAACAGGTCTCGCAGTCACTCTCAGCCGCCACACCGTAACTCGCCACCATCCTTTCATAATCCGAACAAGGAATCCGGCCGGTGGCTGCAACCGGAAGAGTCTGAGTCTCGGACTTGATCCACACGGACAGGGACGCTACCCATATGTCCTGACTTTTGGTATCAGTTCAAGGAGACCCTCATGCGATCAGCTCGTTCCACCACGTCCTCCGTTGTTTCCGGCGTCATTTGTCTTGCCGCATTGGCAACGTGCGGCGTTGCGATGGGGTTCCTGTCTGGCTGCAAAAGTCCACAGCAGGCCCAGCGCGACGAGATCGTTCTTGACCCCACCCCCGAACTTGGCACGCTTCAGAGCCGTGAGACTGATGTGACCAACACGACGACTGTGGTGTTTGACACCAACTGGCGTGCATTCCGGAGCGATGTTGGCCGGCTGTTCCTAACCGATCGTCCGTCGCGGCTCACCCCCGAGCCGGTGCGCTAAACAGCGGTTCGTACAGAACCAATCCACGAAACCGATCCATTGAAAAACCCGCCTCTCGAGGCGGGTTTTTCGTTGACGGTGCCGGTTTTTGAATCTGGAGGTGTGACGGGAACACCAAAGAAAGCAGGGTTCGATCAGAACCAGACGGCTGCTTCCACTTACGGCATCAAACTGCGGCGTAAAGGCCACGATCAACCCGCTTGAACAATTTCTTATTCGCGATCAGCTGCTGGTTGACCATGACTTTAAAGTTGGGTGATGAACTGATGTAGCCTGACTTCAAGACCGCTTCAGCGATATCAGTGACGTTCATCGGCTTACCCGTAAGCACCTTGGCAATGCTCTCCTTCAGGCCCGCACCGTTTGCACGTCGGCCACCACGGCGACCAGCGACACCGCCCGCCGCCGCAATTTGCTTTTCGAGCTCTGCCAGGAGTGCAACATACTTCTCACGCTTCTTGATGAGCTTGTTTACACCCTTACTGCGACGGTTGATCTCAGCCTGCAACTCCGAAATTGAAAGCGATCCAAGGCCATCCTTTGAGCGTGACGGATTCTTTGCCATATATAGGACTCCATTTGTGAAACATTGATGACGGCGCGATGCCGCGTTCAGTAGCTAGTGTAGTCTATGAAGGCGCAGCATCGCCGCGGCACTGCATTAATATCTCTTCTCCAATGCTGGCGTTACGCAGATGAGAATCAAAATCAGCTTTACATGAACACGAACCGACTATACCTTCTACCGTGATCCCAGCTACAAACATCAATTTGTTCCAGCGTCTTGATCAACCTCGGGTCCGGCTTGGTGCTGCGATCGGTGCCGGACTGTTGATGGCGGCCTCCTATCTACTCGCATGGACTAAGCCGTTCGAGGATTCCTCAGCGTTGGTGGCGAATTGGGTCGCAGGTTCCGGCCTGCTGGTGGTGCTGTATTACGGCGCAATCGCAGCGATTCAATCGGTCCGACAGGGGAAATTTGATATCGATGTGCTGATGGTAGTTGGTGCTGTTGCCGCTGCCAGCCTGGGTGAGCTGCGTGAAGCAACACTGCTGCTGTTTCTCTTTGTTCTCTCAGGTGCACTAGAGGATCTTGCGGAAGAGCGTACAAATAGATCTGTAACAGCGCTGAGTAAGCTCATGCCTTCACGGGTGTTTCGCTTTACTGGTAACGGGGAACCGAACCACGAAATACAGAGCCTCTGGCAAGACGTAGACCCAAATGATATTTCTGTCGGAGATATTCTTCGGGTCATTCACGGTGAATCACTCGCTGCCGACGGCGAACTTGTCAGCGGAACCGCTTCACTGGACCAAGCATCACTGACCGGAGAATCCGTTCTGCGAGATGCCGAAGCCGGAGAAAAGGTCTTCTCCGGCACCATGAACGCGGGAGGCACACTCATGTTCCGGGTCACCGCCCGACCCGAAGACTCCGCCCTCCAGCGCGTGATTTATCTGGTAACCCAGGCTCAGCAGCAGCGGCAACCGCTCGAACAAATTATCGATCGTCTGTCCCAAACCTATTCACTCGGTGTCATGGCGGCGGCGGTCTGCACGCTCCTCGGATGGCGATTCGGACTCGATCGTTCCTGGTATGACTCCGTGTTCACCGCCATCACACTGCTGATCGTCGCGTCGCCTTGCGCGCTGATCATCGCAACACCCACGGCCGCCCTGGCAGCAATCTCTCGGGCAGCTCGCGCGGGCGTGCTATTTAAAGGTGGACAGGCCATCAGCCGCCTCGCAGGCTTGACCTCGCTGGCGATGGATAAAACCGGAACAATCACCGAAGGAAAGCCAAAGTTGTTGGCGGTTCTGCCGATTCATATGGCCGAGTCCAATGCAGAGAAGCTTGAACCAAATGATGCCCTCGCCCTCGCGGCAGCATTAGAGCAGCACTCAACCCACCCGGTCGCTGCCGCAATCACCGCAGCAGCCACGCAGGGAGGAATCACGCCCGCGGCGGTGGTTGATGCTCGCGTGATCACCGGCAAGGGCATCATCGGAACGTTCAAGAACACGGAAGTGCGCATTGGTTCAGGCAAGTTCATCGCTGAAACCGCACCCAAGCCAATGGCCGAGCAAATCGCCGGCGCCCTCGCCGAGGCGCAGAAACAAGGGCATATTGCAATCGTTCTATCAATTGGCCAGACCGGGGCGGTCCTCATCTTCGGTGATACCGAACGCGCGGGAATGCGCGACGCGATCAATGAGCTCCGATCGATGGGAGTGCGACCGATTGTCATGCTCACCGGTGACAATGAATTCACAGCCTCCGTAGTTGCCAAGCGGGTCGGAGTAGATCAGTACTTCGCAGAACTGCAACCTCAGCACAAGGTGGAACATCTCTCCAGAATGAAGCAAAGTGGCGGCAGCGTTGGACTTGTCGGCGATGGCGTCAACGATGCTCCGGCTCTGGCCGCTGCCGATGTTTCACTGGCGATCGGGTCGATCGGCAGTCAGGCCGCAATGGAATCCGCAGACATCGTGCTGATCCGCGATCAAGCCTCGCTCCTGCCATGGTCCGTAGCACTCGCACGTCGGGCTGATCGCACGGTCAAGATCAACATCGCCCTTGCACTCGGAGCGATTGTGCTGATGGTGCTGGCAACATTAATCGGGGGCGCAATGGGACTTCGGTTCCCACTTTGGATGGGCGTGCTCGGTCACGAAGGCGGCACTCTGCTCGTTGTCGGGCATTCGCTGCTGCTGCTGTCATTTCGCCCCCCCACTGCTATCGCACGCTAAAGCTGGATTTGTGTTCCCATACGCTTGAGCAAACCGTCAAACTGATCCAGTGAATAGAACTCGATGGTGATCTTGCCTTTGGCATTCTTCCCCGTCGTGCCACTTATTGTGACATTCGTTCCCAAAGCCATGCTCAGTTGCTTTTCCATCTCGTCACGGGCAAGGGCGCGAGCTTTAGCCGTCAGGCCCAACTCATTGGCCTTTGCCTGAAGTACCGAAGTGTCATTGGCGACCTCACCCGCATCAATCGCCGCAGCCGCGGCGAAGTGATCAATCTTCCGTACCGTCCAACCTTCGGCAACCGCCCGCCGGGCAAGCGAAACACGAGACTTCCCGGGATCGCCGGTCGGATGAATCGTCGGCGCCGCCAGCAGTGCCCGAGCATGGGCATAGCCAAGTTTTCCGTCCCGAACCAAATCCTGAATCTCCGGCTCAAGCTCCGTGATTCGAATGTGATTGGCCACGGAATATCGATCAATCCCGAGCCGTTCGGCAATCTGTACCTGAGTCAGCCCAAACTGCTCACTGAGTCGTTTGAATGCATATCCCTTATCAAGGGGGTTTAGGTCTTCTCTCTGTAAGTTTTCTGTTAGTGACCACTCCGCCGCTTCTTGGTCGGTTATCTCGGAGATGATACTGGGAACCACCCTCAATCCAGCCAGCTGCGCTGCGCGGAGCCGGCGTTCACCGGCAATAAGCTCATAACGCTGTCCACCCCCACTACTCCGCCGAACCAAAATCGGCTGCATGACACCACTTGTGCGGATAGAGTCCGCCAGCATCGCGAGTGTCCCAGGGTCAAAGACGTGACGAGGCTGATATGGACTCGGGACGACGATGCCAACTTCAAGTTGAACGACCCGTTTCCCAGTCTCAGCTACGGGGGCGAGGCCACGCGAATCTAGAGTGGTGACCGCGCCCGGGACAACCTGAACAGGATCTCCCAGTAAGCTGCTCAGCCCGCGTCCGAGTTTCTTGGGTTTACCGGATGTGTCAATGTTTGCCATGAGTCAGTTCCTTAGTGCTACCGTAATGACTATATGCCAAAGCACATCGAAGTCATCGCCCGAGGCGTCTGCATTCGAGCAGATCATATCTTGGTTTGCAGGAACGTGGCTGTTGGGTACTGCTATCTTCCCGGCGGCCACGTAGAGTTCGGTGAGACCTCACAAGAGGCGCTTGCACGAGAGCTTGTTGAGGAGGCCGGTGTTAAAACATTGGTTGGCAAGTTATTCGGTGTCGACGAATGTCGGTTTGAGCAGAAAGGGAAACAAGGCAAATCCAAGCCTCGACACGAGTTCAATTTGCTGTACGAGGTGGAGTTGTTGCCGCGCGGCACACGCTTGGTGCCAGTTCCATCGCTCGAAGCCCACATCACCTTTGAGTGGCTCAAGGTCTCGGATCTCAAATCCGCCAACTTCAAGCCCGAGAGCGCTCGGCTACGTGTTGAAAAACTCTTGCCGCGCGGCAAGGTGAAACATCGCTAACGCTGGTTCTCAAGCACCCGAACGTTTACCCGTTCATCCGAAGTACTGAACCTGCGAACGCCCCAGAGCCTTCGGAGGCTGATCGCGATCCACGCCACAAGAACAAGAGGGACCGCAAGGATAATCACGATCACGGCGACCGCAATGACGATGATGCTCAGCAACACCAGAATCAACGCGGTTAACACGCGAATCAGCGGATTGCGCACCCCCGACGACGTAAAGTGACCCTGGAGTCGCGGCATTATTTGACTCCTCCTGAACCGCTTGGCTTCGGCGGCAATCGAAAGCGGGGGGTTGCCGCCCCACCACGACGCTCATCCGCCACACCTTCAACTGAATCCTCCCCGACCAGCACCAAGTTCACACCAGTGCTCGCCGGCACGTTCGCGACCCGGTGGCCAAATTTCACCAACCAGGTCGAGACAGGCAGCCCGTTATACTGTTCTGTCAACCGTTCCTCAACCACCAATTCACTCGGTTTCCACTGGTGATGAACACGAGGCGCCTTCACCGCATCGACCCCATTCATCCCAAACAGCAGATGGTTCAGCAGAACCTGCGTTGTAGCGGTAATGATCCGAGGCCCGCCCGCACCACCCGCAACCATCTCTACCGCACCATTCCGCAACACAATCGTCGGAGTCATGCTCGACAGAGGTCGCTTCCCGGCTTCCGGAGCATTGCGTTTCGACTGCGTGAGACCAAACGCGTTGGGGCCTGCACTGGTCGTAAAATCATCCATCTGATTGTTGAGCACGAACCCAAACCCCTTGGCGTCAAGCAGACTCCCAAAGGTTAGATTGATGGTCTCGGTACAACCCACCGCCCCGCCCTGGGCATCGACGATCGACACATGACTGGTCCCGCCGTCCTCCACCAACTGCTGGCCGTTCTCATCAAACGCGTAAAAATCAGGGTTCATTGTGCGGCGTTTTGACATCACCTTGACTCGCATGTCCAGATGAGCATCGGAAAGAAGCTGATCGGTCGGTACGGCCACAAACGCAGGATCCGCCATAAAATGTGCCCGATCCGCAAACGCGAATTTCATCGACTCGATCAGAATAAACAGATACCCAGGGTCGCTCGACTTCAACGACCCAACCTTAACGTGCTGACGCTCCACCATACCGACCATCTGCAGCAACGCTACGCCGCCCGAACTTGGCGGCGGCATCGTCAGTAATTCACGTCCAAAACCAGCGCCGCGAAGCGGCGCTGTCTCCGACACCACTTGGCGTACCAAATCCGCTGACGTCAAAACGCCCCCATCCGCCGCCACCGATTCCACAATCGCTTGAGCGATCAAACCCTTGTAAAACGCATCCGATCCCTCCGCGGCGATTAACCGAAGCGCCGCCGCCTGATCCGTATTCGTAATCCGCACACCAACCTTTGCAGTACCTCGCTGAAGAAGCTGCTCCCATACGAACAAAAACCTATCTTTAAACTCCCTTTGCTCCTCAAACTTTGCAGATGTCTTCGCCGCGGCCTCCTCGTACGCAGTGTCAACTACAAAACCCTTCATCGCAGCATCAATCGCCGGCGCCATAACCACCGCCCGCGGAAGCGTTCCATACTTCTCAAGTGCATATAATAACCCACCGACCGTACCCGGAGTCGCCACCGCCAAGCCACCAAACTCGCTGGAGTGGGGGGGTAGCCCAGGCTTGCCAAAGCTCTCTGGGCTGATACCGCTCGGGCACATCTCGCGGTAATTCAAAGCCCGCTCCACCCGACCATCTTTTCCGGGTAACGAAATAACCATGAATCCGCCACCACCGATTCCGCATGCAAACGGGCGGCACACAGAAAGCACAAAGCTCGCCGCCACTGCAGCGTCTACCGCATTGCCGCCGCGCTCAAGCATCGCGGCCGCGGCATCCGTAGCAAGCTGATGGTCCGTTGCAATCCCGTAGGATTTTACTGGTGTTACCGCGCTCGGTACAAGAGCTAGTGTGCTGGTGGTGAGAGCAGCAGGGGGGGTAGCCTGAACTGATTGGGCCAACATTGCAGTCGCGAGCACGGCAGCAGAAAATGACGTATGAAACATGAAGTTCTCCAGACCGATAATCCAATCTGACTCAAGATAGGCGCATCATATTGGCAGATGATTCTCTTGCGTGTATGCTCAGCTGACTCAAGATCGGCCTCACTTCAAGCCAACTCCTCACTATGCGCATCAACACAACCAACTTCCTGACTCTATCCGCGGCTGTAGCCAACCTGCTTATCGCCAGCGCTGCCCACGGTCAGCTGCGCGTGGCGAACTGGAACGTCACCACCTACAGCTCAGGTCGAATCACCGAGTTCCAAACTGCATTTTTCGCGCAGGCTCCGAGCGGTATCCAATTCTGGCCAGATGTTCTCATCGCCCAAGAAGTTGTAGGGGCAACCGCGGCCAACAACTTCAAAAATCTTCTGAACAGCTACTCCGATGCCCGCGGCCCCGGCCCGCGAGACTACGCCGTCGCCCCGGTCAGCGGCTCGGAGAACGCAATGTTCTACCGCACCAGCAAGGTAACGCTTATCGGCAGCCCAGTTGTTCTCTCCACCGTGCCGGGCGTCACGTGTACCACAGCCACCACTTGCCCGCCACGCCCAAACGAGCGGTATCTCCTCCGGCTCGCCGGCTACGCGGCCCCCGCCGTCAGCGGAACCGGCTCTGAAATGTATCTGTATTCGGCGCACATGAAGGCCGGCAGTACAACAGACGACCAGACCCGGCGCACACTCGAGGTAGAGCGGCTCCGCGCCGACACAAACACGCTCCCCGCAAACGCCCACTTCATCTTGGGCGGCGACTTTAACATCCAATCTTCCAGCCAAACCGCGTTTCAGAACCTTCTAGGCGGCGCAACCATCGGCCGCTTCTTTGACCCCATCAACACGCCCGGCAGCTGGAACAACAACTGCACGTACAAGTGGGTTTTCACCCAAGACCCAGCTATAAACTCCACCGGTGGGTTTGATGATCGGCTGGACTTTCTCCTCATCTCCGCAGCGCTCAAAGACGGCAGCGGCCTGAATTACATCGGCGATACCAACAGCAATTACAACACCTGGTGCGCAAACAACAACAATTGGGACAACCCCAACCATTCGTACCGCTCGTGGGGCAACGACGGCTTTGCATGCAACACGAATCTGCGAACAGCCGGGAACACCATGGTGGGTGCCACTATCGCGACCGCGCTGGCAGCCAGTGCACTCTCCACCGGCCACCTTCCCGTCTATCTTGATCTGCGCATTCCGCCCAAGGTAACTGCCCCAACAATCGTCAACCTCGGCACGGTCACCGCCGGCTCTGCCGCCAGTACAACTCTTACCATCACCAATTCAACCGATGTGCGCACCTTCGCCATAAACCCAACCACGGCCGCGGCAGCAGGAATAGAGGCTCTCGGTTATTCATTCACAGGGTTGCCCGCCACGCTAACTATCGCTGGCGGATCCGGCCCGTTCACCCTAGCGCCGCTCAATCAGCCTGCCCTGCCCGCCGGCCCACTCTTCAGCTCTCGCACCCACACTCTCAACTTCATCGCGCCCGCAGCAACCGGGCCGTACATCGGCTCATTCACACTCTCCAGCAACGCCGATACCTCCGCCCTGCCAATTCTGATACAGGCCGTCATCATCCCCGCATCCGCGGCGTGTTCACTGGCGGATGTCACCGCCGACGGCACAGTTGATGGATCCGATTTCATCGCGTTCATCAACGCCTTCGGGGCCGCAGAACCGCTGGCCGATGTCAATCAGGACGGCACCGTTGATGGTGGTGACTTTGTCGAGTTCATCAACGCCTTCGGCGCTGGTTGCTGATCTCTGATTTTTTCATCAATCAGTTCTCACGGATAATCCTGTCGGGTCGGTCGTACCAGCACGTTGCTCAAATGCACATGAGCTGGCTGCTGCGCAACAAAGCCAATCACGTTGGCAACATCCACAGGCAACAGCACCGGGCCGATGCGCTCAACCACACCTTCATACCACTTCGGGTCGTATCCCGCAACGCCCTGAAACTCAGTGGTGACAAAGCCGGGTTCAATCAGCGTAACGCGAACACCCTTGGGACCAAGTTCACGCCGCACACCCTCCACCATGCCCGCCACCGCAAACTTTGTTCCTCCATACATCGATGAAAACGGTGACACGTGCTTGCCCACAACCGAGCCAATCACAATCAAATCACGCTGATGGTGTAACCACCCAGCACCATCACCTTGCGCTCCCGCCGTCATCGCGTTACCTGCCTCCCGCATCAGCCTCGCCGCACCCATAATGTTTGTGCGAATCAGCTCCTCCCACTGGCTCTGGTCAGAATCTGTAACGCTCCCCTTCAGCCCGCGCCCCGCATTAACAACTACCAGGTCCGCATCGCTGCCAAGCTCCCGGGCCGCCGTCAACATCGCAGCAATGGTTCCGCTCTCGCTGGCATCACCCGCCACCGCCGCCACAACCTTGCCGGTCGCATCAAGACCGCGTGCAGCACGCTCCAGCGTGTCCTTCCGGCGGGCGTTCATCACAACTCGTGAGCCCATCGCAAACAACTGCTCCGCCACTGCCAAGCCAATACCAGCCGAGGCACCGGTCACAATCGCAACGCGTCCATCCAGCGGTTTACGTTCACTCATGCTCTGTTCCTTGTTACCGCCGTTCACCGGCGCGGGTCCTCATCGCTCATTACACCGGCAAATCCAAACAACACCGCCTCGCTCATGTTCGGGCCAATAAACTGCACGCCAACTGGCAGTCGTACACCGTCAACAATTTGATGGCCACAGCCGATGGCCACAGCCGGAAGACCGGCAAGGTTCACCCCCACGGTATACACATCCTCAAGATACAACGACAACGCATCGCTCTTCGCACCAAGCTTAAATGCCGGTCCCGGGCTCGTTGGCATCAACAAGGCGCTGATGCCGCTGGCAAAGCACGCCTCGTAATCGTTGCGAATCAGCCTTCGCGCCTTTAACGCAGTCAAGTAATACGCGTCGTAATACCCGCTCGATAGCACATGCGTGCCCAGCATAATCCGCTTCTGAACCTCTGCGCCCAATCCCTCGGTCCTTGATCTGCAGAACAACTCCATCAGCCCTTCGCCCGCTCGCGCAGCCGCGCGTTTCCCATACCGCACCCCGTCAAACCTGGCCAGGTTCGATGATGCTTCTGCAGTCGCAATAATGTAGTACGCCGCAATCGCCGCTCCCGCGTGCGGCAGATCAACCTCCTGAACCAACACACCTAGGGCTTCAAGCCGCTTTCTTGCATCGGCCATCGCCCGCTCCACACCTTCGCTGTTTCCTTCCATCGCCTGCCGCGGCACACCCACCCGCATCCCGGCAAGCAATCCGCTGGCCACCTGCCCAATCGGCCGGATCATCCCCATCGCGGCGCTGGTGCTATCCCTCTCATCATGCCCACTAATCACATCCAGAACAGCCGCGGCATCGGTAGAACGCTTCGCCATCGTGCCGATCTGATCAAGCGAGCTTGCGTACGCCACCAGCCCAAACCGTGACACCCGCCCGTACGTTGGCTTGCACCCCGCAATCCCGCACCAGCCCGCTGGCTGTCGGATTGATCCGCCAGTGTCCGACCCCAACGCAGCAGGCACAAGCCCAGCACCCACCGCCGCGGCAGACCCTGACGATGAGCCACCCGGCACCCGCGACAAGTCAAAGGGATTTCGCGTCGGACCAAACGCAGAGTGCTCGCCCGAACCACCCATCGCAAACTCATCAAGATTGGTCTTGCCAATAACAATCGCTCCCGCCTCGCGAAGCTTGCAAACGACCGTGGCATCAAACGGTGAGCGATAGTGCTCCAGGTACCGGCTGCCACAGGTGGTAAAGCCCCGGATGCTGGCGATGTTGTCTTTAATGGCTATCGGCACGCCCTCCAGCACACCACGTGGCGTCTTCGCCGCCAGAAGCGCATCGCTCCGCACGGCATCGGCCCGTGCCTCCTCATCAAAAACCTGCGTAAATGCGTTCAGACCCGGATTCTCTGCCGTAATCCGCTCGAGACACAAGTCAACAAGCTCAGCACTGCTGAGGCGGCGGTCATCCAGCATGGCCCTCGCCTCTAGCACTCCGGGCATCTTCATCATGCTCAAAGCGTAGTTCCCACCACAATCCCCGGAGCGCTGCGCAACAAAAACCAAAGAGGCGGCTAGGTTTTCACCTGGCCGCCCGGAGGGAGAAAGAGAGGCTGTAAGCAGGCCCGGATTCCGACGGCACTCTCTGCCGCCGCAAACGGGCACCGCGTGTTTATCCAGGACCCATCAGCATCGCGCTGACGGCTTCGACATGCTCGGGCAGTTTGTTGCGGATGATGTCAAGATCTTCGCGGCTGAGCTTGATCTCATCAAGCACCTCATCGCTGATCTCGGTATACGCAACATCAAGCGTGAACCCGCCATCCTTCTTCAGCTCGCTGGCAAGCCTGTCGGCGATATAGACCATGCACGGCAGCACACGGTTCTCCTCCGGCAATTCCATCGGTCGATGGTGATACCCAGTGACAAGAGAAAAAGCCCTCGGAAACTTCCACTTGTCGCACAAGGCCGCGCCAAAATCCTGATGCGTGGCCCCAAAGATCTCGATCTCATTGGCCATCATGTCCGCACCCGGTCCCTGCGCCACGGTCTTGTTGACAACCTCAACCAGCTTGTTGCGATCAAATTGCAGCATCACCATGACGCCAATGTCATGAAGCAGGCCAGAGAGGAATGCCTCATCGCTCAGCCCCAGCTTCAGCTTGTCCGCCTGCAGCTTCGTGGCCGATGCCACTGCCACCGAGTGCAGCCACAAATCCCGTGCTGAAAAATTCGGCGTCAGGTTCCCGCCCTTAAACAACTTGGCAAGTGATGCCGCAATCGCGATGTTCTTCACCGCGTTCAGCCCCAGCAGCACAATTGCTCGGTTAATCGAACCAATCTGCCCGGGCAATCCGTAAAATGCAGAGTTCACCACCTTCAGAATCCGCGTGCAAAGCGCCGGATCCTTGGCGATCACGTTGTGCAGGTCCTGCGCCGTCGAGGTCGGATCCTCAACCAACTGAATGATCTTCAGCGTAATCTCCGGCAGCGTGGCAATGTGGGCGATCTCCTTGATCGCCGCGGCAACAACTGTGTCACGCTGGGCTGTGTCAACGGCCATTTCTAGAGCTCCTGCTGGCAAATCTGCTGATGCTGTTGCACGGCAGCACTGTAAACGAGGGCATTGCATCCGCGGCAATGCCCCTCGCCTCACCCGGACTATCGGCCAGATCGATTGCGGACTTGCGCTCCCACGAACCCCGATTGCGCGGCCGAATATCAACTTTCCCCATTTGACCGCTCCGAGGCGCAATTCTCTTGCCCATTGTCGTAGTTGTGGCACACTATCGGTCTTATGACCCACAAATACTCCGTTCCCGGCCTTACACACGCCCCTAGTTACCGGTCCTTGGCCATCGCTGTGCTGGCAATCTCGGGGGTTTGTGCCGCCGCAGCACCCGCCCTCGCACAGTGGGGGGCCGACACTACAACCAACACCATCATCAACAACAGTTCCGGCGAGCAGGTGCAGCCTAAGGTGGCTTGCACCGCCTCCGGCCGCACACTCGTGTCATTGTTTGACAATTCCACCGGCGGGTACGATGTTCGGCTGCAATCCCTGACAAGCAGCGGCACCGTTGAGTGGGTAGTAGGGGGAATCCTCCTCGCCGATCGGGCTGTCTCCTCCACCGTTGATTATGACCTCACCGTGGATGCCGATGGTAATGCCTATGTCGCCTATAACGATGACGGCGGCGTCTCAGGTGCTGCCCAGCAGATCATCATTCAAAAAATCAGCCCGTCCGGTCAGAAGCTCTGGGGTAGCTCACCAAGCTTCACCGGCGCCGCGGTCTCCACCGGCACGCTCTTCAAGGCGAACCCCAAGGTCTGCGTTCTCGCAGACAACAGCGTCGTCGTTGGCTGGAATGAATCGGTCAGCAGCACCATCACCCGCATCAACTTCCAGCAAGTTTCAACCGGTGGCGCATTGATCAATACTCCGGCCGTCGTGACCGAGACGGGTCACTACGTCGCACTCTCGGATATGGAGTCAGTCGGCGCTAACCAATTCGCAGCGATGTGGATCCGCGGCTCCGGAACAAGTGCAATCAACTCAGCAAAGGCTCTGTACGCCCAGCGCTTCACCCTGACCGGTTCAGATTTCCTGCCAACGTGGAACGCAGGCAACCCGGTGATCGTGTTCAACACCACCAGCGTCCAAAACGGCTACTTCCCAACCCTAACCCCCGATGGCACCGGCGGCGTCGTCGTCGGCTTCTATGAAACCGGTGGTAGCCGCAACAGCCTCGTGCAGCACGTGCTCAGCACCGGAGCCCTCCGGTTCGCCGCCGCCGCACCAACCACCGGCATCACAACCGGGCTGATCCGCGTTTCCGGCTCCGCCGTGTACGATGCAGCCGCAGATGTGTACTACACAATCTCTACCCAAACCAATAGCTCGAGCCAGAGCAGCTACAGCGTGTTCGCCCAAAAACTCTCCTCCAACGGCTCCCGCCTGTGGGGCGATGCCGGTCTGGAACTTCGCCCAGTCACCACCAGCCAGCCCAGCTTCACGCAAGCCCAACTCCGAAGCGGCGGCATGTACGGCTTCGGCTTCCTAGCAACCGGCGCAACCACCGGCACCGTCAACGGCTGGGGCGTCAATGCCGATGGCACCATCGCCTGGTCGAGCACCATCAACAACACCCTAGCCACCAAGGCCCGGCTCGCCTCGGCCGTGCATCCAAGCGGCTACGCGGTCGTGGCCTTCACCAACGGTTCTACCGGCAGCGGTGATGTCCTCGCTCAGAACATCAACACCGATGGCACTTTCGGCAACATCACCTCAGAGTGCGGCCCGGCCGATGTCAACACCGATGGCATCATCGATGGCAACGATTTCACCGCATTCATCAACGCCTTCGGAGCAGGCGAGTCGCTCGCTGACATCAACACCGATGGCGTGATCGATGGTGATGACTTCGTACTCTTTATCAACGGCTTCGGAGCCGGCTGCTGATGCGCCCACATCTCCCAATCAGCCTGATATTCACTTGCAATTGAGCCCGCGGGCCGCACCTCTGTGCGGCCCGCTTTGCTTTGGTAACCGCCCACCCATCTTCCAAAATCTATTTCCCGCACACTTCACACCTCAGCACAAATCACACTCGCACCTGATGTGTAACCCCTCACGGCTTCTGCCGCATAAGCCGCGCAAGCCGCGCAAGCCGCACAAGCTTGAGTGTCGCAGCGTGAAACGTTCGGCCTTCAGCCCGATACTTCCGCTCAAAGTTGGTGCCAACCAGTTCACCCCCACTTAGCGAACCATCATCACCGGTCTGCCCCGCATCACCTTGGTCCCCAATCGCAACAGAATCCGTTTTCACCAGCACCTCATCCGCATCCATGTCCCGCACCGGCAGCACCGGCTTGAATTCTTCACGATCAAACGGCTGCTCCGGCCCCGTCCAGCGCGCAAAGTGCTCTTCCATCCACTCCCAATACTCCTGATGGTCCGTCACAATCCGAAGCTCACCCCCAGGCCTGATGACCCGCGTGCAGTCCAGCAAAAACCGATCCTGAATCATCCGCCGACGATGATGCTTGGTCTTCGGCCACGGATCGGCAAAGTACAGGTGCACAACATCACACACGCCATCGGGCAACCGCCACCGCACAAATTCGGACGCATCAACACCCAGCATCCGCACGTGCCGCAGCCCCGCACGCCGCACACGATCAGCCGCGTACGAATAAAACTCACGCGCGTACTCAATACCCAAATAATTACTCTCCGGTCGCCGGGCCGCCTCCTGCACCAGAAATGTCCCCTTGCCCGAACCAATCTCCAATTCAAAGGGCCTTGATGGATCATCAAACCAGCCCCGCACATCAACATGGGCCGATTTTGGATTGGTCAGCACATCATCCGGCAGCGGCAGCAGCGGGGGGGGCAACGTAAAACCAGGGTCAAGTTCACGATTACGAGCGAGCGACAAAGTAAAGTATCCAAGGTGCCAAGCAACGTCATTGCCGCTTGGCCCAACAAAAAGTAGTGTGCAACAAACCTTGCAATTCGTGAAAATGCGCGAACGCCTCGCACACATTCTCCTCCCACCTTCGCGCTAAAACCGGGCCCAGCAGCAGATGGCCCACTCAAATCACCGCCCATCACCCCGGCGGCAACTTGCTAAGGCTCCCAAACACTTTCTCAAATGCCACCGCGTACTGATCCAGCAATTCATCACCGGCCGATGGAAAACTCGGCAACTTCAGCAGCGTTCCGTTGCCCGCGGTTGTCCGTGGCAGGGCCGCGGGGTCATACGTCGGTAGGTCGCTGAGATGCTCCAACCGGGCCAGTTTCTTCCAGTGGCCCTGACTCTCGGTAAACACCGGCTGCTGGTGCAGCAGCGGGTATCGCGGTGCCGAGACATCGCACCCCTCAGCCACTAGCGCCTTGGCCACAGCCTTGGTCGTAGGCGGGTTACCCCCGCATGCGGCCGCAAACTTGCTCGCGTCATACCGCACCAGAAACTCAAAGTACACCCGCTGAGTATCACCGCCCGGCGCACTCATAAAAGTCTGTAATCCCAATTTCTCCAATCGCTGCGACAGCCGCACACAGTTGCCAGTACGCCGACCAGTTCGCTCATCCATCTTCGCAAGCTGCGCCCGCGCCACCGCCGCCGAGAGTGGCGACATGCGAAACTTATACCCAAATCCGGTGGCCGCAAATCGCGCGTACGGATGATCAATAGCCTTCAGCGGCACCAGCCGCTCATACTGCCCAAGCCGGGCCGCATCAATAATCAGCTCAGGATCATTCGACACCAGCAGCCCACCCTCGGCCGAGGGTAACAGCTTGTTGACCTGAAGACTAAATACCCCGCAGTGACCAATGGTGCCAATTTTGCGTCCCTTGTACGTCGCTCCGTGGGCGTGGCTGGCATCCTCCATCACCTTCAGCCCGTGGCTCTGGGCAATTTCCATCAGCTCATCCATCTTGGCCGGTATGCCAAACAAATGCGTCACAACAATCGCTTTGGTCTTGGGTGTGATCCGCTTCCTCACATCCTCCGGGTCCAGCGCCAGCGTCTCCATGTCGGTCTCGGCAAACACCGGCACCCCGCCGCAGTGCAGGATCGTCAGCACACTGCTCCACCAGGTCGTGCTCGGCACAATCACCTCATCACCCGGGCCAATACCCATCGCATGAAGCCCGGCCAAAATCGCCGCAGTGCCGTTGTTGCACGACAGCACATTCGGAGCAAACTTAAAACCAGCCAAAGACGGAACGAGGTCACCAACGTCCATGACCGGAAGTCCCATCCACCGGGCCCATTCACATTCCAGCGCCAGCACCTCAGTGTGCGGGCACGGATAGCCACCCATCGCACTGGGTAGGTGCCCGCTTGACAACTCGCCGGTTCGCAGCACACGCAGCACCGCCGCCTCATCATCGACCGTAATGATCGGCCAACGATTCGCCTCCTTCTGATCCAGCGTCACCGCAGGCGTGCCGCCAAGGCAGGCGGGTACCAAATCAGGGGCAACGAGGCCAAACGGAACTGTCGGTGATGCGCTCATAAGCCATCATATCAGTGCCAAAAGGGCGGCAAGCGCACCAAACTTCCCCCGCTCCCGGCAGTGGCCAATCGCAGCTCATTTAAGAAGCCGCGTCATCAAAATCACCCATGTTCGCGCCCGCGTTGCCCCGCTGCTTCATCTCCAGCTTCAAAAACTCCTCCAGCAGTATCCGCGCTGCAATCTGGTCGCGCTTTTCCTTCTTCTGCCCCCTCGTTAGCCCGCTCCGCGCCATTGACCAATCCGCCTCCGCCGTAGTCAATCGCTCATCCTGAAACCGCACCACCAGCATCGTGGCCTGCTCCACCCTCGCCGCAAATGCCCGCACGCCCTTGGCCCGCGGCCCCTCGCTGTCATCCATGTTCAGTGGCAGTCCCATCACAAGCCCAGCCGGCGCATGCAGCCGCACCGCTTTTACGATCGCCGCCAGCAACTGCTCTCCATCGTTCGCTTTGATCGAAACATCAAGCTGCCCAGCCAGGCCCACCAGCCCTGTCACGGTGTCACCCACGGCTAGGCCGGTGCGTTTGTCACCAAGATCAATCGCCAGATACCGCATAGCTGCAATCAGATTCCAAGCTTCGACTTGATCAATTTGCGGGCCACCTTAATGTCCGCCACGCGCTGGTCGCCCGCTTCGCGCTCAATAACAACATCGGCCTTTGGCAAAAGCGTGTTGGCCAAACCAAAGAAGCGCTTCCAATCCACCTGCCCCGCGCCCGCGGGCACCTCCGCGCCCCACTGGCCTAGCACCTTCGTCACCGTCGCATCTTTAACGTGAATCTGCATCACATAATCTGCCAAAATCTCCAAAGCCTCACACGGATCACCCATGTTGTACAAAATCATGTTGGCCGGATCGAAGTTAATTCCCAGCAAATCCTCATCAATCGAGTCAAGCATGTCCAGCAGCGTCTGGGCACCCTCCTGGCCCGTCTCCAAACCGCACAGCACATCGCACGAAGCAAAAGCAGCCGCGACCTTTTCAATCCTTTCCAGCATCACATCATGCAGCTTGTCACCAACATCCGCTGGCAAAAATCCTGCGTGAAACGTCACCAGCGACACACCAAACTCGCTGGCCATCGCCGCCACCTGCCCGGCATGCTTCAAATTCGCCGCCCAATGCTTGTTCTGCCGCAGCCCACCAGTCAGCTTAATCGCATCAAGTGAGCTGTAGTCCTCCCCAATCGGCTCAAACATTCCCGAGAGCACACGCACACCCGCTTCATCAAGCTTCGCAAAGCAATCCTCGGCGGTACCCCACCCATCAAGCTCTGCCCGCAATGGCTCCATCGCCAGCTGGATATTGCTCACCCCGCACGCCTTGACCTTGCTGATCAAATCGTCAATCCCCTTCGGTTGCAGCGACCACGAACAAACGCCCACAAGACGGGACTCAAGCTGTGCTTCATGTGCGGCGGGTTCGGTTTGCATCCGTAAGCGTATCGCGCACCGCCATCGCAGCAATGCCTTTGCGTCTCATCTTTTCCCTTTCCCCTTTCATCTTTCGCCTTTTCTAATTCACCTCTTCGCGTTCAGGCTAAACGTAAACGCGTTCCCATTAAAATCTGCAATAATCGTTGAGCCCGATGGAAACTCCCCGGCCAGCAACCGGCTGGACAACGGGTTCTCAATCCGCTGCTGAATCGTTCGCTTCAGGGGTCGCGCGCCAAAGGCAGGGTCCCAGCCTTCCGCCGCGAGTTGGTCGCCCGCCTTGGTCGTCAGTTCCAGCGCCAAACCACGTTCGGCCAGGCGCTTCTGTAGTCGCACAAGCTGAATCTCTACGATTCCACGAAGATGCTCCCGTTTCAGCGGCTTGAACACGACAACTTCATCGATTCGATTCAGCATCTCCGGGCGCATCAGCGTGCCCAGCCCGCTCGCCTCGGTCAACGTCTGCACAACCTTGGGTGAAAGCCCCGCCGCCTTGCCGGCTTCCTGCAGCGCATCAGCCACCGGGCCGCGACGCAGCATGTGCCGCACCGCAGCATCTATCTCCCAATCCTCCGCACCCATGCTGGTCAGTTCCTGAATCTGCTGGCTGCCGTAGTTGCTCGTCAGCACAATAATCGTGTTTTTAAAGTCCACCGTGCGTCCTTGCCCATCAGTCAGGCGGCCATCATCCAGCAGTTGCAGCAGCACGTTGAACACATCCGGGTGCGCTTTTTCAATTTCATCAAGCAAAATCACCGCGTACGGCCGCCTCCGCACAGCCTCCGTCAGCGCGCCGCCTTCCTCATACCCCACGTAGCCCGGTGGCGCACCAATCAGCCGTGAAACACTGTGCTTCTCCATGTACTCCGACATATCAATCCGCACCATCGCATCGGCAGTATCAAACAAAAAGTCCGCCAAAGCGCGGCAGGTTTCCGTCTTGCCTACGCCCGTTGGCCCCAGAAATAGAAACGATCCAATCGGCCTGTTCGGGTCGCCCAGCCCCGCCCGGGCCCGGCGCACCGCATCCGACACGGCCTTCAGCGCCTCCTCTTGCCCAACAACCTTCAGCGCAAGCTCTTTCTCCATCCGCAGCAGCTTGCTCTTCTCACTTTCCACCATGCGCGAAACCGGAATGCCGGTCCAGGCGGCAACCACTTCGGCAATCGCTTCGGAGTCAACCTGGGTCTTCACCATCGAGTAATTGGCCGCAATCCGCTTATCAATCGTGGCTTCAACATCAGCCAGTTTGGCCTCAAGCTGCCTCAGCTCACCATGCTGTATCCGGCCTACAGATTCAAAATCGCCACGCCGCTGGGCCTGCTCCAACTCCACCTTCTTGCGGTCTATCTGCTCCTTGCACTCGCCAACAAGTTTCAGATCCTTATTTTCAATCTCCCAGCGGGCCGTCAGCCCACGGTCCTTCTCTTCAAGCCCGGCCAGGTCCCGCTCCAGTGCATCAAGTGTTCGCTTCAGCTCGTTGGCATCGGCGGCGTTCATCTTTTCTTTCAGCTCCAGCTTCAGCGTCTCACGCTCAAACTTCAGCTGCATGATTTTGCGGCGCAGCTCATCAAGCTCAATAGGTAGCGAGTCAATCTCCAGCCTCACCCGCGAAGCCGCTTCGTCCACTAGATCAATCGCCTTGTCCGGCAAGAACCGCTCGGTGATGTACCTGCTTGAAAGATTCGCCGCCGCCAGCAATGCCGAGTCCAGAATCTTCACACCATGATGGCTCTCATACCGCTCTTTAATGCCACGCAAAATCGCGACCGTGTCCGTGACCGATGGTTCACCCACAAACACCGGCTGAAATCGCCGCTCAAATGCGGGGTCTTTTTCAATGTGCTTGCGGTACTCATCCAGCGTTGTCGCGCCGATACAACGCAGCTCACCACGGGCCAGCGCCGGCTTCAGCAGGTTGCCGGCCGAGACCGAGCCTTCACCCCCACCCGCGCCCACAATCGTGTGCAGCTCATCAATAAATAAAATCACCTTGCCCTGCCGCGCCTGGGTTTCCTTCAGTGCAGCTTTCAGTCGCTCCTCAAACTCACCACGAAACTTCGTGCCCGCCAGCAGCGCGCCAACATCAAGGGCCAAAATCCGCTGCGATCGCATAGATTCCGGACAGTCATGCTTAACGATGCGCAGCGCCAGCCCCTCAACCACGGCTGTCTTGCCAACGCCAGGCTCGCCAATCAGAACCGGATTGTTTTTGGTTCGCCGCGACAGCACCTGCATGCACCGGCGTGTCTCATCATCGCGCCCAATCACCGGGTCAATCTTGCCCTCTTCGGCCTTCTGCGTGAGGTCAATCGTGTACTTCTTCAGCGCCTCAAACCCGGTCTCGGCGGTTTGTGAATCAACCGCGCCGCCTCCAGATGCGGCCCGCAGCTGCTTAATGGCCGCCTCAACGGCGCTTCGCTCTAGGCCCGCATTCATCAGCACCGTCTTACCCGCGCCAGCCACATCAAACATCGCCAGCAGCGTGTGCTCCATCGTCACGTACGTATCGCCCATCTTGCGGGCGATGATGTCGGCCTTGCTCAGCAAATCAACCAGCGGCCGCTCGCTGGGTGTTCCACCGCTGGTCTTGGGCATCTTGCCCAGCTCGGCACGCAGCACCTGCTCCAGCCGCGCTGCATCGCCACCGGCCTTGGCCGCAAGGTTGCCGACTAGCCCGGCCTCATGGTCGAGCATGGCAGAGAGCACATGGGCCGAGTTAACATCCGGATTCCCCGCCTCGCGCGAAAGCTGCTGGGCCGCGACTATGGATTCCTGCATCGGGATAGTGAAACGGTCAAGGCGCATCGGGAATCTCCTAAAAAGTATCCGGCGATCAGAGGTCAACCAACCGTACGAATCACGAGGCAACCAGTGTGCCAGTGACCAACAGCTATTTCGCCCGCGTTTTCGCCGATGAATCCCAAACAACCCGGCCGATCAGGCCATGACCTGCCGACTTGGCAGGGGCCCGGGCAAGAGTGGGGGGTCGTGGGGCTATGAACGAATTCGCGCAGCAAAAAACTAGCGCGTTTGGCGTTTGATGTTTTGGGGGTTGGAGTTTTTCAGGGGAAGTGCAGGTTGATGCCCACCGTACGCTTCCGCGTACGGCTCTTATGGGCTCAGGGGCCGCGGGGCCAGTGGGTTTTGCAGACGCGATCGAAGTAGAGGTCGCGCTGGCGGTTGGCTTCCCACTGGGCGGCGATGAAGATTGCGTGCTCTTCGAATTGCGCGAGGGTGGCGGGGGGAGGCGAAATGGTCAAATGGTCAAATTGCCAAATGGCCAAATCGGAGGGTGTTTGGGCTGGAATTTCAGTGGAGGTTGGGGCGGTTGTTGGCGTGGAGGTGGGGCCGATTTTGGCGATGATGTCGGTTGGTTCATCGGAGGGATCGGCGGGCGTGTTTTGTGTTGTGTTGACGAATGGGGCGGTGGTGGGAGTTGTGGATTCGGTTGTTGATGCTGTTGCTGCGGTTGCGAGTGCGGCTTTGGCTGCTGCTTTGGTTGCTGCCGCGGCGGCGCGGGCGGCGACTTTGGTGGGGTGGTGGTATTCGCGCTGTTTGTTCATGTCGTTTAGCCACACC
>JBBRKQ010000026.1:0-44685 GCA_038231815.1 Phycisphaerales bacterium | reverse complement strand
GTTTGAGCTGGCACTGCACCCGACCGACCCAGCACTTGTGCGGCACCGGCCGGCAGTGATGCCTGACGGAGTGGCGGCCCTGCTGACACGTGACAAACCTGCGGTATGCCGACTGATGCGGGAAGGATTCACCCCGCCCGACATCGGCGATGCACCCCGGCTGCTGGCCGAGCGGTTGGCGATGGCGACGGAAATGGGGCTGCCCAACCATCGTGGATCGAGGGCCTGGCTGGTGGCGGTTGGGGAGATCATTGGACACATCGCCGATATTAAGTCCAGATCACTGCCGTAGGGTGCCCGCAACACCCCGCGCTCAGGTGCAAACATGACCAACGTAAAATTCTCCGAAAAATCCGAAGATCAGTTGCCAACCGGCAACCATCGGGTACACTCAATGCATGGGACAACTGATCGACGCGATTCGTGCGGCAGTCAAGGCGAGCGATCAAACCCCTTATGCCATCGCCAAAGGGGCCAAAGTCGCCCGGAGCCAACTTTCCCGGCTTCTCAGCGGCGAGCGGGGGCTGAACTCGGAAACGATCGAACAACTGGCGGACTACCTCGAACTAGAAATCCTCATCCGCCCCAAGCGGACCAAAAAGGAACGCTAATCATGGCACGCAAGCAACGCAGCAAAGGCACTGGCTCACTCTTCCGCAAGACCCCCACCGGCCCGTGGATCGCGCTGTACTTCGACCATAAGGGTGATCGGCGTGAACATTCCACCCGCACCACCGACCGGCAGACGGCGGACCGAATTCTGACCAAGCTGGTCGCCGAGACCGCTCTCCGGGTGGATCTGGTGATCGACCCTACTGCCGACCGTTTCGCAATCGAGGGCAGGGTCCCCCTCAAGGACCACGTGGCGGCGTACGTGGCGCACTGCGAGCGCATCTCACTGTCCGCCGAGCACGTTGCTTCAAAGCAGAACCACCTAAAACGCTTACAAGAAGTCGCAGGCATCACTCGCCTGAACGAAATGAACGCCGATGCTCTGGAGCGATATCTGACCGAGATCAAAGCGGCGGGAAGGTCGGCCCGGTCGATTAACTTTGCCCGCACCATTATCGTGACCTTCGGCAGTTGGTGCGTCAAGACGGGCCGGCTTGCCGTCAACCCTCTGCGTGTAGTGCCCAAGCAGGACGAGACGCGCGACCGCCGGCGTGTGCGCCGAGCGATGACGGATGAAGAATTCTCCAAACTCGTGACCGTGGCACGAGAGCATGACCGCGACGCTTGGTATCTGGCCGCCGGGTTGGCTGGCTTGCGAAAGGGCGACATGTGCAAGCTGACCTGGGCGGCCGTGGACTTTACCGCTGCGACGATCACCATCCGCGACGGCAAAGCCAAGCGCGAGGACATCCTGCCCATGCACTCCCAGCTCGCCGATGCCCTGCGTCGCCGCCTTGAGGCCCACCCGGCGTTGCCCAAGGCCAAAGTCTGGCCGAATACCCCCGGTAATCTCACGCGAGCCAAGGACATGCTGCGGGCCGGGATTGCCCGGGAGGAAGTCGTGTTAGATACCAACGGCCAGCCAGTGATCATCGGGACAGGCAAAAACCGTCGACCAAAGACTCGTATAACGACGGAGGATGCCGAGGGCCGGATCATCGACCTGCACGCCTTGCGGACCATGCTGGGGACGCAGTTGGCCCGGGCCGGCGTGACACCACAAGTTGCACAGCGGATCATGCGGCACAGTGACTATCGCACGACCCTCAAGTCATACACCGCCCTTGGCCTGAACGACACGGCAAAAGCGATCGATATGCTGCCGGGAGTGGCGATCGCCGCAAAGAACGAACAGCGCGCCACCGGCACCACCGATACCGCGCCTTCAGCCGGGAAAGCGTTGCCAAATAGCACCCAGCTATACTGCCAACAGTTGGAGCGGGAAACGGTGATATTTGGTGATACGCCGCGGCAAGGAACCGCCCTCGTTACCACTAACTCCAAAAACCAAAAACCCCGGCTTTCACAGGGGTTTTTGCACGATTCCTCGACCAATTCAGCAGTGGAGCGAAAGAGACTCGAACTCTCAACCCCTAGCTTGCAAAGCTAGTGCTCTACCAATTGAGCTATCGCCCCGGGTCTGACCCGGTTTAGTGGGGAGCCAGTCTAGGCGCTCATCCGCCACATGGCATCGCCGCCCTTCCCTAACGGCCGCGCCTCGCGCCCCACAACTTCCCTCCCGCCTCTCCCAACCGTTCCCAACCGGTCCCACCCGCTTCCCGCAGCCTCTCCGCTTCCACTCCCGCTCCGCCCAGTGCCCGCCCCGTACCCTCCGCCCATGCCAGATGCCCTGCTCCTCTTTGACATCGACCAAACTCTGATTCGTACCCCAGGCTGCGGCATGAAGGCCCTCCTGCGCGCCGGGCAGGACATCTTCGGCCATGCCTTCACGACCGAGAATGTCGACTTCGCCGGACGAATCGATCCGCTCATCCTCCACGACCTCATTACCACCAACGGCGGCACGCCCGATGCCGCCACCGTCAGCCGCCTCCGCTCTGGCTACGCCACGCACATCACCACAGCCCTGGCCGAACGTACCGCCACCTCGCAGCCTCCGGCGATGCACCCCGGTGTCGCTGAGCTGCTGGACAGACTTGTCCAAAATCATCCGGAATTTGGCCGCGCCGTGCTCACTGGAAACTATGAAGTCACCGGCATGGCCAAGCTCCTGGCGTGCGGCGTGCCCACGCAGCACTTTGAGTTTTTCGTGTGGGGAGATGAGTCGCCATCAACCCCGCCAACTCGCAACGATCTGCCCCGTGTGGCCATGCAGCGATACGCCGCCAAACTTGGCCGCACAATTTCGGCCCAGCGCACCGTCATCATCGGAGATACGCCGCACGATGTGCACTGCGCCCACGCCTGCGGCTGTCGCGTGCTGGCCGTGGCCACCGGCGGCTCAACTGCAGAGCAGCTCACCCACGCCGGGGCCAACGCCGTGCTCAGCGACCTGTCCGACACAACCCGCACCATCGCCATCCTCCGGCAACTCGCGTTTGACTAAGAGCGTGCACCCTCCGGCCGCGGGCCAACGCACCGTTCCAGCTCACCGTTCCAGCTCACCGTACCAGCTCACCGCGCTAGCCACTGCGCTAAATCAGCCTGGCTCCAGCAGTTAATGCATCGCTCCGGTGTCACCCAGCCGCGGCGGGCGGTGGCCACCCCAAACCGCAGGTTATCAAAATCCTCCGGCTGGTGCACATCGCAGTCAATGGCAATCAGGCAGCCCGCATCCATGGCCTGGCGCACGTGGGTGTCACGCAGGTCCAGCCGCATCCAGTGTGCGTTTATTTCCAGCGCAACGTTGTTGGCCTTAGCCGCATCAAAAATCTTGGCCATCTCCGGCTCCAGCCCCTTGCGCCGCAGCACCAGCCGCCCGGTTGGGTGGCCCAAAATGTGCACCTTGCCCGAATCCATCGCACGCACCAGCCGCTGCGTGGCCGTGTGAGAGTCCTGACTGAGCGCTGCATGCGGTGAAGCGACGACAACATCAAGCTCACCAAGCACCTCATCGGTGTAGTCCAGCGTGCCGTCAGAGAGAATATCAACCTCACTGCCCGCTAAAATATTAATGCCCTGAACCTTGCCGCGGGCTGCCACAATCGCCTTAATGTGTGCCAGCAGCCGCTCGGGCTTTAAGCCGTTCGCAATATTCTGCGACTGCGAGTGATCCGTCACCGCGATCGTGTGCATCCCCCGCCGCTGCGCATTGGTCGCCAGCTCAATGATGGACATCGTCCCATCCGATGCAGTGGTGTGGCTGTGCAGTTCCGCGTGAATGTCGCCCAGTTCTACCAGCCGCATTGGTCCGGCAGTGACGCCAGCCTTCGCCAAAGCCTTGCCCGCGGCAAAGTGCTTGTCCGCCCATTCCACCTCGCCACGGTCCTCACGCTGCTCGGGTGTGACTCCAACCAAGTGCAGCGCCGCAAAAATCTCACCCTCCGTCGTGGCGGCAACCGCCGCTATCCCCCTGCTCTGCGGCGAGCCTTCCACATCCGGGTCATTCGGGAACAGCCCATATTCATTGAGCGTCAAGCCCATACCCAGCGCGCGTGAGCGCAGCTTGATATTAAACTCCTTGCTCCCAGTAAAGTACATCAGCGCTGCACCAAACGCGGCCACCGGCACGACGCGCAAATCAACCTGCACGCTTGGGCCGCCCTCTACTGCCGGTGCCGCACCCTGGCTCGCCTCCTCGGCCGCATTCCAGCGGCTGTTGTTGGCCACATTCATGCGCACAGAACATTTCGTCGGCCCCTTGGCCAGAACAGTTTGCACGCCCGGCAATGTCGTAAACACGTCCGTCGCGCGGCCAGCCGCCGCGGCATCATCCTCGGCAATCAAAATATCAATATCACCCACAGTGTCACGCCCACGTCGCAGCGATCCGGCAAATGCGATCCGCTCGCTGGTCAGGCTCAGCTTCTGCCGCAGCGTGGCGATGAGTCCATCAGCCAATTGCTGCGCTGGCCCCAAAGCCAGCCGCACGTTGGCCTGACTCAGCATCGCGATCGACTCTTTAAGCTTGTCAACCGATTTCTGCCCCATCCGCGGTAGCTCAAGAATCTTTCCGTTCTCAATAATCGCCTTCAGGCTGGCCACATCCGTTACGCCAGCTTCCTTCCACACCAAATGAATCGTCTTGGGCCCCATACCATGAATGTTCAGCAGCTCCAACAGCCCCGCCGGCACCGCAGCACGCAGCTCATCCAACTCACCTATCCGCCCGGTGGTCGCAAACTCAATGATCTTGTCAATACTCTTGGCCCCCACACCCTCGATCCCGCTCAGCTGCTTCTTCGCCTCCGCACCGGGCAGCTTGCCTAGAGCGATAAAGTCAATCGGTGACGACTCAAGCATCCGAGCCACCTTGCTGTGGGCGATGGCTCGGAAGCTGTCCTGACCAAGAATCTCGATGAGCTTGCTGATGTTAGAAAAGGCGTCGGCGAGGTCTGCGTTGGTGGCCATGCCCCCAGTTTAGAACCACGCTGGATACACTTTCTAGTCATTTTGAGCAGACTCTTCGTCCGGACATTTCCGTCAACAATTCCCATCATCCACCCACCCGGACCCGAAACCACCAATGGCTTTTCACACACTGCGGCTAATAAGCATAATCGTCCTGGCTTCCGGGCTTGTAGCTATCCCCGCTTGCAAACGCGAGCCCGAGGCGAAGCCTGTGGTCACAAACCCCGCGGCCGCCGCAGCCGTCGCGGGGCGCTACCGCGATGTGGTCACCAAGTTAAAGCCCAAACTCAACTCCACTGATATCGCCTCGGTAGATTTCTCAGCCAAGCCGCCAACCGTCGATGCAGGGTCCTCATCAGCGAATTGGGCCGGTATCAAGCAGCGATTGAACGCCGCTCAATCAGAACTCGCAGAACTTGGCCGCATCTCCCGCGAGCCCGCGGCTACCGGTATGAGCACCATTGGCGAGGACCCGATGGCAACACTCGGCACCCTCCGGCAGCTGGCACGTAGTCTTCGGGCGGATGCAATGCGGGCTGCCGAAACAAAGGATGCGGCGACCGCCGCCGAACGCATCCTAACAATCATTCTAATCGGCCGTCACCTTTCACAGCAAGGAGATCTCCTGCAGGCTCTGACCGGCGCAGCCATTATCGACCTCGGCATTCTGGCTCTCGAAGATGTGCAAAGCAGCGGCAGCGGAATCACACTCGCCCCAGAGCAAAAGCAGAGTCTGCTCGCAGGCTTTGATTCACTGGATGCCAATGACCCAGCCGGAATTCTCACCGCAGCCCGCTCGGCGCCGCCTGATGCCAAGTCCAGCGGTGACATTGATGGAGCCGCCCAAAAAATCGCCGCCGCAGTCAAAACCGCCCGCGCCTCGCTGAAGTAAAGCCAAGGCCCGCCTCAATCAGGCAACGCACTGCCCCCACTCTCAATCGCAACCGCCTTCATTTGGCCATTTGGAAATTTGACCATTTGACCATTTTGCTATTTGGCTATTTGCTGACCACCAGCATATCAAGCAACTCCGAAACCCCCTTGCCCATCGTCGCCACCGTCTCAACCACCGGTCGCCTTCCCGCAATCTCACGCAAGTTCTTCACAAGCTCATTCTGACCCGGATAGTCCGCCTTGTTGCACACAAATGTGTCGGCAATCTCCAAAATACCCGCCTTGTCCATCTGCACCGCATCGCCCATGCCCGGCGTCATCACCACCAGCGTCTTGTCCACGTGCGAGCGAATTCGCGTCTCATTCTGCCCGGCACCAACGGTCTCAATAAACAGCGTCTGAAACTTCGAGCCATCCGGGAAAACCACCCCGCCAATCAGCTCCACAATCGCGTTGAGTGATGCGTAGTCCTCACTCTGAATCGCCAGCGAGCGATAGAAAATCGAAGTATCCAGGTTATTAAAATCCACCCGCAGTCTGTCGCCCAGCAGTGCGCCGCTGGTCAGCGGGCTCATCGGGTCAAACGCCACAACCGCCACACGGCCCAGCGCCTTGTTCACCTTCCCACGCCGCGAATACTCCGCCGCCAATGCCGCCACCAGCGTGCTCTTGCCCGCGCCGGGCGAGCCCGTCACACCCACCACACGCAACGGCCGGCCACGGCTCACACCGCTGCGCAGCGGTCGTCCCGCATTGGCCAGCGAGATATCACGTGAAAGCTGCGCCGTCACCTCGCCACTGGCCACCGTCTGCCCATAAGCCACTACAGCTCCCTTCACCGCTTCCACAATATCCAAAAGCCCCGTGCCCGTGGTAAAGCACTCACGCACGCCTGCGGCTTTCAGTACCGGAATGTCATCCTGCGGCAAGATCCCGCCCATATACACCGTCAGGTCGCCCCGGCCAAGCACCTTCAGTTCCTCCATCAGCCGCGGCCCAAGCACCAAGTGAGAGTTGCTCATCATCGATGCGCACACCACATCCACATCCTCATCACGCGCGCTAATCGCCAGCGACCGCGGCGTCTGCCACAGCCCAGAATAAATCACATGCACGCCCGAGTCCCGCAGCGCTCGCGCAATCACCTTCACACCCCGGTCATGCCCATCCAGCCCCATCTTGCCCAGCAGCACCCGCGGCCGATGGTCCAGCCCCACGCACCGGTCAAGCTTCTCAAACTCCGTCGTGGGCGTGTGCATCACAGCACCTTCCGCCGGGGGCAGATTCATATGGTTCGCATGATCCGTCGCAGACAAACCCGAAGAAGAACCCGAAACAGGACTAGACGCTGGTGTAACGCTCATGAGTAAGTCTAGAAGTTCACCAGCCCCCCGGCGTCAACCAACCCAGACAATCAAAGCCGCTCCCCGACCGCTCCCCGCCCACGCTCTCACACCCCCGCCCGCGACAAATAACCCGTTTGGATACTCACTTTTTCCCAGCCCCTCTATTCTTGTGCCATGTCCAACCGCACCGTCCTGTTCGCCCTGCTCGCCGCGGCTGTCCTTGGCCTCATTACCGTGCTCACATTCATCGCTCCCGGTGCGGCGAGCCTGCCAGCAGTCGCAAACGGTGCCAACCTCGGCCTTATGACCGGCAACGTCAGTGCGTTTACCGTAACCCCGCCCACAGGTGAGGCCGGCAGCATCGTCATCGGCCGCACCAACTTCACCGGCATGGCAGATTCCTGGGCGCTCAAGTACCGCGGCCGTTCCTTCGCCAGCGAGCCAGCCCGCTCGCGAACGCTCCTGTCCATCCTGGCTTCGGCCACAGCACTCGGCACGGTACCGGCCGCCTCACGGGCCGATGCGCTCGCCAAAACCACCGGCACCAAAGTCGCAATGCTGCACGAGGACAAGACTGAAAGCATCCTTCAGTTCGGCCCCCGCGGCATCGGTGGCACAGTCATGATCAAAATCACCGATCCAGTAACCGTCATCGGCAAGAGCGCGGGCACAACACCGGAACCTCGCTTCGCCATCGTCTCCGGTGACCTTGAAAGCCTCTTCCAGACCGAGTCCCTCCTCACCTGGCGCCTCAGCCGCCCCATGAGCGAGCTGGCCCAGCAGCCCTCGCGCCTGCGACTCATCATGCCCGCAGGCACGCTCGCGCTGCAGCGCACCGGGGCAAACTGGTCTCTGACCGAACCTGTCATCGCCAATGCAGAGCCCGAAAACGTCGCCAGGCTGCTCAAGGCACTCGAGCTCATCAGCATCGTGCGGTTCTTTGATGATGGCGCCCCCTCACTGGCCACCGAAGCGCTCGCCAAACCGCAGGCCCGTCTCATCATCGAGCGTGATGAACCAACCGCTGCCAACACACCTAGCACTTCTGGCACGCCAGGCACCCAGCGTCCCGTGCAGCGGCGTGAAATCCGCATCGGCACCGCTCCGGCAGACCCCGCCCGCAAAACGCTCTTTGCAAGCCTCGATGATGATGACTTCGTCTTCGCCATCGATGCCGCACCCCTGCTCGGTCTCACCATCGATCCAACCAAGTTCATCGCCGCCACCGCCCTCAGCGTACCCAGCAGCGAAATCAGCGCAATGACAGTCACACTCTCAGCCGCCAGCGCACCAGATGGTTCCCAGACCGTCACCTTCAAACGCACGCTCGATGGCTGGACCGAGCAGCGCTCCGATGGCCAGGCCGTCCTCCTCACCAAAGACCGCGGCAGCGATGTGCTCGCTTCGCTCGACTTTTTCACCAAAACCAAAGCAAGCTCAATTACCCTCATCCAGCCCGAACCAAACGCCGAACTCGCAACCGTGCAATTACTCTCACTCGGCGGCCAACCACTGGCCAACCTCAAACTCCTCGCTGCCGAGGGCGGCGGCTCAAACCTCTTCATCGGCCCCGCCAATGACAACACCAACCAAGGCGCAGCGGTATGGCGGTCATATCCCAAAATGTCAACACTGCTCGACTTCCTCATCAGCCCAACCCTCGAAGGTGCCGCCAAAAAATTCCGCAGCCTCGCCCCCACCAGCAAACCAACAGATGCGCCGCCTGATATCAACAAGTAACACGCGAGCGGAAACAGCACACAATTGCAATGATGATCTCACCAGCGATGAACGCATCGTTCGGAGCAGCTAGAACCAGTGAACGCCGAGGAAAAACCAAAGCAAATCGAATTCTACTAAAACCGTCACTCAAGCTACCGACCCCCTTGCGACATCGCCTCATCCGCGGAGCAGCCAACCTCCGCAGCACCATCGCACCATCGCTCAAACGTGCCCAAAACACCCTGATCCACACCACCGCCCATCCACCTTCCTTTCTCCTCTCCGCGTTCCTTGCTTTTCCCTCTGCGAACTCTGCGTTCATCTCTCGTTAAGTCAAGCCATGCAACCGCTCATCGGCATCACCTGCGATATCACCATCCCCGATCCGGCCCAGCCCGAGCGCCTGCGCATCTACAGCCCCATCGCATACCAAGACGCCGTCACCCGCGCCGGCGGCATCCCCCTGCTGCTCTCACCCCAGCCGCAACTGGTTGAGTCCTATCTCGACATGCTCGATGGCCTGATTCTCACCGGCGGCGACGATGTCGATGTGCGCACATTCGGTGGACAGTTGCACCCCAAAGCCAAAGTCATGCACCCGCGCCGGCAAGCGTTTGATTTCGCCTTGCTCGCCGCACTCACCCGCCGCACACCAACAGGCGGCCAACCCAGCATCGCCAATGATGTTCCCACACTCGGCATCTGCCTGGGCATGCAGCTCATGGCCGTCCACCACGGCGGCATCGCCGCACTCATTCAACATCTGCCTGATGAGCCCGGCCAAACCGACACCACCGCCGCCCGCCACACCAAAGACTTCCCCCACCAAGTCCACCAAACCGCACCAGCAGCCAAGCACCCAATCCCACCCGGCAAAGTCGCAAGCTGGCACCACCAAGCCGTGCGCAGCACCGTGCCCCTTGGCCCACTGGTCGTCACCATGTCCGCCGATGATGGCACGGTCGAAGCAATCGAAGATCCCACCCGCCCGTTCTATCTGGGCGTGCAGTGGCACCCGGAGCGCACCACCGAAGATGATGTTGGCCTCGATGTCATCCGCAAGCTCGTCCACGCCGCATCACTGCGCGCCACCACCCGCTTCTAATCAACCACTCCCACCAATAAAAAACACGGGCCGGAGCCCGTGTTCGTTTCATGCACCATCATTCAGTCTTACGCAGCGCCAACCGGCTCCGGCACAACGGCCATCCCAGTGTCCCACGTAATCAGCCCCGGAACAAACGGCGACACCATCCGGCTGTCACTCGGCAGCACCCGCACAGAATAACCGTGCTGGCCCGTATTCTCCGCAGCAAAGCTGCACGCAAACACGCACGTGCCCGGCTCATTACCCGCGGCCTTGGGGTTAAACTTCATCGTCACCGACTGGGCATCAACAATCTCGCCCAGCGCGTTCACCGGCCCGTGGTACAACTGCACAAGCACCTCCTCCGGCACCAGCGAGCCCAAATACACCGTCGCGCTAATCGTCACCGGTGAGCGAACCGCAACCGAGCCGCCCGAGGCAGTCGCCGCGGTCACATGGTCCACCCGCACCGCGTGCCAGTGGTCCCGGTAATGATTCATATGCGCCGCAAGCTCCTTAGCCTCGGTGTAGTTGTTGGCCGTCAGCCGGGCCGCCGCGGAGTGTGCCGGGAAGTAAAACTGCCGGGCATAGTCAACAAGCTGGCGATGAGAAGTAAAGTTTGGTGCCAGCACGCGAATGCAGTTTTTCATCCGGTGCACCCACTTCCGCGGAATGCCGGCCGAGTCGCGATCATAAAACTCCGGAACAATCTGGCTCTCGAGCACCTGATACAAAGCGCGGCTTTCAACATCATCGCGCTCATCGCCCGATGCAGATTCATAGTTCTCACCACGGCCAATCGCAAACCCAAGCTCCGGTCCAAACGCTTCATCCCACCAACCATCCAAGATCGAGCAGTTCATCGTGCCATTCATCGCGGCCTTCATGCCAGATGTGCCCGAGGCCTCAAGCCCACGAATCGGCGTGTTCAGCCAGATGTCGCAGCCCTGAACCATCCGCCGGCAAATCTGGAAGTCATAGTCCTCAAGGAACACAACACTGTGGCTCAGGTTGTTGTTGCGAATCAGGTGAATAATGTCACGAATAAGCTGCTTGCCGCCGCCGTCCGCCGGGTGGCTCTTGCCAGCAATAATAATCTGCACCGGCCGCTCAGCGTTCCGCACGATCTTGCACAGCCGCTCAACATCCCGAAACAGCAGCGTACCGCGCTTGTACGTGGCAAACCGGCGCGCAAAGCCAATCGTCAGCGCATTGGTGTCCAGCGCGCTGGTCGCCTTCTCAATTTCCATCGCGCCAGCGCCCCGCGCTGTCAGTTGCTCGCGCAGCTTGCTGCGCACATAGCTCACCAGCTTCTCCTTCCGCTTGTCGTGCGCTTTCCACATCTCGTGGTCCGGGATGTCGCTCACCGCAGCCCACACATGCTCATCCTGCGGGCTCGTCTGCCACTGGTCGCCCAAGTGCCGGTCGTAAAGCCGGATCATCTCCGGGCTCATCCACGTGCGGCAGTGCACCCCATTAGTCACATGCCCAATCGGCACATCGTTCTGCGGTGTGCCCGGCCACATGTGCTGCCACATCCCGCGCGAAACATGCCCGTGCAGCTTGCTCACACCGTTGCAGAACCGGCTCGTGCGAATCGCCAGCACCGCCATCGAGAACGCCTCGCGGCGGTCCGCGGTGTTCTCACGACCCAGGGCCAGCAGTCCCTCCATGTCCAGCCCAAGGTCCTTCAGCGAAAACTGCAGGTACTTCTCCACCAGCGACGGATCAAAGCGGTCAATACCCGCCGGTACCGGCGTGTGCGTGGTAAACACCTGCGCCGCGGCAACCGCCTCGCGGGCCTCATCAAAGTTCAGGCTCGGGTTCTTCCGACGAATGTCCATCACCCGCTCCAGCGAGATAAACGCCGCATGACCCTCGTTGATATGGAATACCGATGGGTCCTCACCCAGCGCCCGCAGCGCCATCACACCGCCAAAGCCAAGCACAAGCTCCTGCTTGATGCGCTGCTCATGGTCACCGCCATACAGCCGCTGCGTAATGTTTCGATCCTCCCGGCTGTTGGCCTCAACATTAGTATCCAGCAGGTACAGCGGCACCTGTCCCACCCGCGCCCGCCACACCCGCACCGTCACAGTGCGCCCCGGAAAGCTCACAAACACTTCCAGCGGCTTGCCATCCGGCATCCGCACCATCTCGCACGGCTGGTTGTACGGATCAAGGTCCGGGTTCGTCTCCTGCTGCCAGCCGTCTGGGTTCAAGTACTGGTGGAAGTAGCCCTGCTGGTACAGCAGGCCCACCGCAACCAGCGGAATGCCCATATCACTGACAGACTTCAGGTGATCTCCGGCCAAACCACCCAATCCGCCGGAGTAAATCTGGAAACACTCGGTAAGGCCAAACTCCGCACAGAAGTACGCCACCCGAAACGGCTTCTGTCGCCCGGCCGCCGATGACAGCAGCGCCACCGATGCATCCGTATACCACGAACGCTGACGCTGCACATCCTCCATCATCTGGGCGTGTACCGTGCTTAGCTCATGCAAGAACGACCGATCCGCCGCCGCACGATCAAGCCGATCCTGGCTAATCATGCCCAGCAGCTTCACAGGATTGTGGTGTGTTGATTCCCACAAGTCGCGGTCCAGCTCACTAAACAACGCCACCGCCTCGTAGTGCCAACACCACCATAAATTCCGCGCAATTTCCTGCAGCTTCCGCAGCGGCTCAGGTATCGACGGGTCAACTTTGAATCTCTGGATGTTGGCCTGTGAGGGACTAAGCATGATGTTGGCCTTGGCAAAAGCGGGGTTTGAGTCGTGCATGTCGCACGGAGTGTCGTCACAACGCCCACGGGGCTGAACATAAATCGTCAGGCCGGGGCAACGCAGAGGCAGATTCCTTGCCCACAGTTTATCGGCCGTCCGCCATCACGCCAGACGGAAATGCGATGGAATCGATTTCACGCCGCCACAATGCTGTCCCAACCCGCCCGAATGTCGTCCCAAGCCGTCCCAATGCCGCCCCAAACCGCCCCAAACCGCCCCAAACCGTCCCTGCCCGTGCCGCACCGCTCCGGGCAACACCGCCCAACCAAACCACAGCGATACCGGAACAACTGCCGAACTCTTTTATCGGGCTTTTGGTAAGGGTGCGCCCGTACCCTTCCTTCTATGGGTCGTCGCGTGCTGTTACTGATCAACGCTGGCAAGCCAGAGGTGCAAGCCTCGTTGCCCGCCGTTCGCAAAGCCATCACCCAAGGCGGCGGCACAATTGTCAGCGAATCCAGCGTGGTTGATGACTGCCTGCCACTAGCCACAGCCGAAGCACAAGCCCTCGCCTCAAACGCTGACCTCATCGTCACGCTCGGAGGCGACGGCACCCTGCTTGCCCAAACCCGCCGCTGGATGAACCTCGGCGTGCCCATGCTCGGAGTCAACTTCGGCAAGCTCGGCTTCTTGGCCGAGTTTGACATCGCCGGCCTCATCGAACAGTCCGCCCAATTGTTCGATGGGCGAACACTGGCAGTCATCGAGCGGCCTCTGCTCGAAGTCCGCCACATCCGCCTCGGCAGTGATCCGCACCGTGATTTTGAAGGCCGCTTCCACCTCGCACTCAACGATGCCGCCATCATCGCCGGCCCACCGCACCGCATGATCCGTGTCGGGCTCTCGATCGATGGTCACCCCGGCCCCACCATCCTGGGTGATGGCCTGATCGTCTGCACACCCGCTGGCTCCACCGCGTACAACGTCTCAGCCGGCGGGCCGATCATCGCCCCAGATGTCCGAGCAATGTGCGTCACCGCCATTGCCGCCCACACCCTCGCCTTCCGGCCAGTGGTCGTCAGTGGCGAGAGCACCGTTGATCTCACACTATCGCGAGCCAACGACCCACCGACCGGCGATGCTGGCAACGCAACCGGCTCCGGCACCGTCCTGCTGCTCGATGGCCGCGATGTCGGCAAGCTCACCACCGGCGATCGCGTGCTCATCAAAATGCACGCCACCCCTGTGCGCTACGTGCAAAACCCGCAAATAGGCTACTGGGAAACGCTCGCCAGCAAAATGCACTGGGCCGTAGCCCTCGGAAGGTAGTTCAACGCCCGCTTCGCCCACAAGCATCCACAAGCACCCACTTGCGCGCCACAGGCGCGTTCTCCCCTTTTCCAAAAGCCTTCCTTCGCGTCCCTTTCCCTTCCCCCTCCGCGAGCTCTGCATTCATCGCGATGGCCCGCCCAAAATCACCCCCGCAGCGCAAACGCCCGCGCCGCAAACCGCTCCTGATCGCGCGCAAAGTCCACCGGTGCCTCCGGCAACTTCAGCCATCGCGGCTGCCCACCAATACCCCGAATAATCTCCCGGTCCAATCGCCCCGGCACACACAATTCATGCGTATTGGTTGATGCAAAGATCACCCCCTTGGGGTTCAGCAGCTTCGCCGCCTCACCCACCAGCCGCGCATAATCCTCGATCGAGCTCCACGGCCGAATCTTCCGCTTCGGCGAGCCAGAGGCGAAGCTGGGCGGATCCAAAATAATCAGGTCGTACTTCAGCCCCTTGCGCTTGGCATACACGAAATACTCAAACGTGTCCATCTTGGCAAACCAGTGCGCCCCAGCATCCAGCCCGTTGTGCGCAAAGCTCCGCTTGCCCCAATCCAAATACCGACCCGAAACGTCAACGCTCGTCGTCACCGCCCCACCCTTGGCCGCCGCAATAGAAAATGCGCACGTATACGCAAACGTATTCAAGACCGCCGGCGCACCACGCCCGGTCTTCATCCGATACGCCGCCCAACTCGCCGCATAAATCCGGTTCTCACGCTGGTCCAGAAAAATCCCCGTCGAGAGCCCATCAAACAGCCGAATCTCAAGATTCCAATCCGCCTCCCGCACCATAATCGCCTCCGGCAACGCCTCACCGGCAGCCGGCGTGGGCTGGGTCACAATCGGCGGCAGCGCACCCCCCATCCGCGAACGATCGCGCGCAAACGGCTTCAGGTACACCGCCCTAACCCCCAGCGGCCGCAGTACATCAAGCACAACCTCCGCCGCCCCGGCCTCATCAAACCCACGCGGCGGCCGCCCTTCATACACAATCAGCACCGCCCCGGCCGCATACACATCAACAAACACACCGTCGATGCCATCAGCAATCCCAGAAAACGCCCGAAACGCCTCCGTCTTCCCGCTCTGAATCAACTCACGCCGCCGCTGCACCGCCCGCGTCAGCAGCGTGCAAAAATCCACCGCCACACCCCCCCGCCGCTGCCCAGCCACACCAAAGCCTTCAGAACCCGAGCTGTCATCGTGCGGTTCAGACATGAGCCGGCATGATACCCAGAGCTGCTAGTCCAGTCGGCAGTGCCGAGCTCAAGATCCGCTCGCCCACAATCCACAGTCTCCATCTGGCAATATTGGCCATTTCATCACTTCCAGCCTCCTGCAGCTCCATCCCTCCGACTCATTGCAGCACAAATGCAGCGTAGTGTCGGTGCCAGAACCAAACCCGCCCACCCAATACAGCAGATCAGACGGGTCCGCTAGATCGAACACGCAGCGCCCATCCACAATCGTGCGCTCGTTTATAGTGTACACGCTCAGCGGGTTGCCTGACAGGGATCACAGAGTCCGCATCCTTGCCCTGCTCCAGCGAACCAACCCGGTCAACAGAACCGATCATCAGAGCGCCTTTGATTGCCATCAAGTCGATCGCCCAATAACTCGACCACCGTACAAGAACCGCCGGGCGCTATTGCAGACTCATTGCTCTCAACCTCAGCACGGTCTAGAGCGACAGGCTCGCGCGGAATCTCAATTTCAAATTGATTGAAACGCATGATCTCATTTGCTGGGAAATGATTCACAAGGTCGCACCCGCCAAAGGCCACACAATTTTAGTTGTATCGCAAATTCTTTGGCCCCCGCAGGTGATGCCGCGTTGGTGTTCCCACAAGCTCTGAGCGTTTTCACTCGATCAAGATTTCGCACAAATTGGAAAATATCTGCAAGTTCGTACGCAGAAATGGTACTAAAGGACGTCTGTTCGTGTCCGCAGGCAAACCTTTTGAAACCCCGTCATTCGACGGTACAGCCAAAGACCCATCGCGTTCGAGGAGCTGCTTTATGAAAATGCATGCCAAAACCATCTCGGCTATTCCCTCTTTGCTGCCAGCCTTGCTTTTCGCAGTCTGCACCGGTACGTTGGCCAGCCCGATCGAAACGCTGACACTGCCACCCGCCACAAATCCGTCGCCCCTGATCTCCGACGGCTTCGGAGGCAGCAGTGCCAATCGTGTCGTGTCGATCACGCCCACCTCCGCCGGCACCGTGCGTTCGCTGAGGCTCGACGGGCTGCTGAACTCGGTGAACCCACTTACGCACGGCTTGGAAGCCAGAATTCAGATCACTCCGCCCGGTCGCGCGCCAGTCTTTGTCCAACCATTTCCCCGCACGCTCGAGTTCACCACGCTGGCGATGACCAATTTAAGGGTGAACATCCCGGCCACGGTCGCCAATTCAGGCCCTTGGGAGGTCCGATTCTTTGAAAGCGTTGACGGTTCGGGCATCGATGCACAGTGGGACGATGGGCTGTCAATCGTGCTCGATGATGCGCTACCAGCCGTCGCCACGCCCCCCGCTACCGACCTTGGCCCTCTTGTTACAGGTCCGATCATCCTTGCCGATCAGGCCTTTGAGCCGGGTGAGATCAGGTGGTACCGTTTCACCATCACAGGTGCCAGTGCCGTCGAGAACACATTCCTGGACATCGATACTGGCTTCAACCCCGATCAGGACACCGAAATCGGCCTCTATCACAGCAACGGTACCCTAATCGACAGCGATGATGACTCGGGCAGCGACTTCCTCAGCCAGCTGACCTTCGGCGCGGGCACACGCTGCCCGCTCCCAGGCGGCCTCCCCTTTGACGGCTTTAACGGCGATCTACCCGCCGGTGAATACTACCTTGCTGTTGGATACCACAACGTGAACTTTGGCGGAAGCTTCAACGTCTCGACCGCTGATCTGGTAGGTGGTACGCTCCGTATCAACTTCAACTCTGGTGTGCAACTACCAAACGCAACCCCGGTCGCGAACCTTGCCTTGGGCGCGCTGGCGGCAACCCCCGAATATGTCAACAGCTTCACCGCAGCGGTGCCCCCCGCGGGTACCTATTGGCTTAGCTTCAACGTTCCGGACGGTATCGATTCTTTCTCACGCAGTTTCCTTGACATTGACACCGAAGGCACCGATGGGATCGACACGACACTGCTCGTCTTCAACGCCAGCACCGGTGCGTTCCTCGCCGGGGATGGCGGCGGCGGCTCCGGAGCCAACAGCCAACTGAGCTGGGGCTCCGGGTACCGCCCCGGTGTGGGTGACGGCTTTCCGTATGACGGCTTCCTCGGCGACCTGCTTCCCGGCGACTCGCTGCTGATCGCCGTCGTCACTGCGCCGATCGACTCCTTCGGAGACGGCTTCTTCTTCTGCAGCTCCGGCACCGGCGGCGACATCACCATCAACATCCGCACCGGTGTACAGCCAGCGGCTACGACCCCGGTCTCCATTGACCTGGGCAACATCACCGATGCCACCCCCAACGCGGCCCTCGCCGGAGTCGCCCTCGCCCCCGCCGAGACGAAGTGGTTCAAGTTCAACCTGATGCGCGACCCCAACGCCCCCACCTTCTATCTTGACATCGACACCGAAGGGTCCTCCCTCGCGCCGACCAATGACACGTTCATGGTGTTGTTCACCGACACTGGCAACATCTTCGACGGCGGTGCGGGGATCGTGTTCGATGACGACACCGGCAGCGGCTTGCTCAGCCAGCTCTCGTTCGGCAACGCAACACCCCGCGCGTCCGTCGGCACGATCGCTCCGTACTCGAATCAAAACGGTCAGGTCACTTCAGGTCAGTATTTTCTGGCCGTCACAGGCTTCCCAACCAACGCCTATCTTGACGAATGGGCCGTCTTCAGTACGAGCGAAAACACCGGCACCATCAACCTCACTCTAGCAACTTCTTCGGCTCTCCCCCCAGTCATCTGCCTAGCCGACATTAACGGCGACCAAGTCGTCGATGGCGGCGACTTCATCCTCTTCATCAACTCGTTCTCAGTGGGCGACATTACCCAAGACTCTAATGCAGATGTCAACGCGGATGCGGTCATCGACGGCGGCGACTTCATCGCCTTCATCAACGCCTTTGCATCCGGTTGCTGAAAACACCGCACCCGGCGATCAGCAATCTCGTGATAAACGCTTGAACGACCAAACGATGAGAGAGTAAAACCGCAGGCCGCGGCGGACAACGCCGCGGCCTGCATTGCCATTGCACGCGCGAACTCATTGAATCAACCCCTATCCAATCCGCCCTCACTGCTTGTTCTCAACCGTTTGACCATTTGACCATTTGTTGGCTCTACCAGTTTCGAACCCACACCCAGCAAAAAGACACAACGCCCTCACGCCGCCCACTCGCCGGTCTAAATTTTCGTCACATTACTTGCGAGAAGGTCGGCGTGACGCTGACTGAATCTCGGTTTGGCTCGCACTTTCCCACCAACTCTCGTTCGTTTTTTTCAGCCCACCTCGGTGACGTTCACCCTGGCCATTTGACCATTTGGCAATTTGGCCATTTGACCATTTAGCCATTTGGCTACCTGGCCCCCTGCCGCCCCCGCCACCACCCCACAACCATCCGCATCAGCAGCAGCGCCACCGGAAATGCAAACCCACCAATCACCGCCAGCGCAATCTCATACGGCAAAATTCCGTACCGCACCACGGCGTACCCAAACCCTAAAAAGCCCACCATAATCACCGGCACCGGCCAAATCCCCGTCCGCTCTGTGATCGAATCCGTCCGCTTACCAAACTTCTCCGCCTGATCGCGAAGCTGCAGCAACAGCCGCCTGGCCCACACAAATTCCGTCGCCAGCAAGCCCAGCCCCGCAAAGAACACAATGCTCCCGCCCGGCCCCGGCAGTGGCCCCACCACCGCCGCCGACATTATCAGCAGCGTCCCAGCGATCAAAATCATCACCTTCCGCAAATTCCGCTTCGTCGCGGCAATCGCATCAACCAAATCTGCCACCGGCGCGGGGCGTGTCGCCGGTACCGGCGCAAACCCAAGGCCCCGATGGTGCAGCCATGATGCCAGCCCAAAGCACACATAAATCGCCGAAACCACCACCAGCGTCAGCCATACCGGCACATCAGATGTCCGCAGCACAAACAGCTTCACCACAAAGTACAGCAGCGTCGCCCCAACCGCCAGTTTCATGAACCGAAACGATCGCACCACCCCACCAATGGCCAGAAACAACGAGCGCAGCATCAGAATCACGCACGCCGAAGCCGCAAACGCAATCAGCGGATCACGCGTTATCGAAAACGCAACCGGTACCGAGTCCGCCGCGTACGTGATATCCGCCGCCCCCGCCAGCAGCACCATCAGCAGCGTCAACCGCCCCTTCTGATCCGCCGCGGCACCGTGGTCCGGTGATGCATCACTCGCGCCCACCCCAAGCAGCCGCCGCAAGGCTCGTATCGGCAGCCGGCGATCAAACGTCGTCGCCCAGTCGGGCATCAGCAGCGTCCGCAGCAGCGCCAGGGCCAGCACCGCCCCAAACACATACGGCATGAAATCAAACCTGTGCCACAACTCCGCTGAACCCCATATCAGGCCCAGCCGCATCGCCAGCCCCAATCCAATTCCATAAAACAAAATCCGCGACTGCCGCGCCGGGCTAATCCGGTAGTACGCAAACAGCAGCGCCCACAGCGCCAAGTTGTCAACGCTCAGCGCAAGTTCCGTCACGTAGCAGGTGATAAACTGCAAAAGTGCCTGATCCGGCGTCGGCCTCACCGCCCGCACCGGGTCAGAAAGCCACACATCCCGCAGCCCGCCCGGCGGCTGCTGATACACCAGCGAAATCACCACCGCCATCGCCGCCGCCACCACCAGCCACAGCAGCACCGAGATTCCCGCACTCCGCCGATCGGCCATATCCATCATCCGCCGCGGCCGCGCCGACAGCGCAAGCTCAATCACCGCCAGCAGCAAAATCAGTCCAGACAAAATGAGCCAAGGGTGAATCATGCAATTCTCAAAGTCACTCGCACCATCTTTGGCGCGCGGCAGGTCACACCACGGGGCAGGTTCAAAGTAAAAAGCCCACTCTAGCCCTTACCTGCACTGCCCCGTCCCCCGCACCACAAATCGCTCCACCGTCAGTTGCTCCGCCCCCATCGGCCCATACGCGTGCAGCCGTGTCGTCGAGATTCCAATCTCCGCGCCAAGCCCCAGCGCCCCACCGTCATTGTTCCGCGTCGAGGCATTCACCAGCACACACGAGCTGCGAACCTCCGAAACAAACCGCTCCGCCGCCGCCCCATCGTCCGTCACAATCACCTCGGTATGGTCTGATGTGTGCCTGCGAATGTGCGCTATCGCCCCATCAAGCCCAGCTGCCACCTTCATCGCCACCACCAGGTCCAAAAACTCATACCCAAAATCCGCCTCCGAAGCTGCCGTCACATCCGGCCCACCCGCCTTTCGCATCAGCTCCGCCACATCCGCACCACCGCGAACCTCCACCCCCGCCGCGGCGAACGCACGCACCAATCTCGGCACAAACCGCTCGGCAATCGCCGCATCCACCAGCACGCACTCAGTCGCGTTGCAGGTGGCCGGCGCCGTCGTTTTACCCGTCACGCAAATGCGCTCCGCCATGTCAAGGTCCGCCGCCGCATGCACAAACACATGGCAAATGCCCTGAAAGTGCTGCAAAGTCGGTATCTTGCTGTGCGCAGTCACAAACTCAATGAGCTCCGTCCCACCACGCGGTATCACCAAATCAATATTCGCCCGATCCGCCAGCAGCACCTTCATCGCCTCACGGTCAGATGTGGTCACCAATTGCGCAGCATCAGCAGGCACCCCCGCAAACGCCAGCGCCTCGCCAATCAACCCCATCAGCGCCACATTGCTGTGCGCCGCTTCGCGACCGCCCTTTAATATGCACGCGTTGCCCGCCTTAAAGCACAGCGCAAACGCATCCACAGTCACCCCCGGCCTCGCCTCATACATCATGCACACCACCCCCAGTGGCGTCCGCACCTTCCGCACATCCAAGCCCGATTGCGCAGTCCACCCCCTTACCACTTCACCCACCACCTCCGGCTGGGCGGCCACCGCCAGCACCCCCGCTGCCAACTGCTTTACCCCCTCGGCCGTCAGTGCCAGTCGCTTTTGCTTCGGCCCCGTGGCTCCCGTCGCAGCGGCCGAAGCCAAATCCAACGCATTGGCCCCCAGCAACTCCGCGCAGCGATCCGTCAACAGCCGGGCCAGCTCACACAGCACCGCTCGTCGAGCCTCCGGTGCCAACCCCCCCACCACCGCCGCCGCGGCCTTGGCCCTAGGGCCAAGTTCGCCCATCGCTCCAACCCAAGATTGCTCAGCAAACGCCATACATCAGTGTTGGCTGGCCAAAGCCCCCGCGTCGGCCCAGTACCAAAAAACCGCCGCCACCGGGAGCTTTGCCTGCGTACCCCTACGCCATGCATCTCCCGTACATTCTCGCCGCCATCCTCGCCGGTATCTTCATCCCCATGCAGGCCGCCGTCAACGGCTCACTCCGAAAAACCAGCGAAAGCCCCATCTTCGCAGCACTGATCAGTTTTACCGGGGGCACCCTCGCCCTGCTGATGCTGCTGCTGGCTACTCCCGTAGCCAAGCCCAAGCTCGAGCAAGTTGGCACCACCCCGTGGTACGGCTACACCGGCGGGCTGCTGGGGGCGTTCTTTGTCACCGTCGCTATTCTCAGCCAGCCCAAAATCGGAGCGGCCTCACTGGTCGCCTGCATGGTGCTGGGGCAAATTCTCTGCTCCATGGTCTTTGATCAGTTCGGCCTGTTCGGAATGGTCCCCCGTAACCTCACCGCAGTCCGGGTCCTCGGGGCCGTCATGGTCGCCGGTGGCGTAATTCTGGTGGTCAAACCCTAGCTCAAATCTGCGCCCTCCCTTTTATCTTTTCTGTATCATCTTTCCTCCTTTTCCCCGCAAGCTCCCCGTACCTTTGTTGATGCTTCGACTGCTCGGGATTCTCATCCTCCTCTCCCTCGTTCCGCTCTCCGGCTGCATCCAGCAGCGCATCGGTGACATCGCCTACCAGCGCAAGGGCGATGAAATCATGGTCGCCGGTGTGCTCTTCCACACCGGCGCTCCCGTCGTGCTGTGGACCGATCCCGGTGGCTACGACGCCTATCGCACCGAAAAGCGCTTCGCCCCCATCAAAAGCTCCTCCTGGGAAGCCACCAAAAAAGATGGCGGCGGCCCCGACAGCCCCGCCCGCTACAGCCCCCGCTTCTTCCGCTTCGCCGAAAAGCAGCCAGAGCCCTGGCCCGGCATCATCCTTAGCGATGCCCAAATAAGCGGCTTCCGAGGCGGTGTTGACCTCGAATCCCTCCAAGGCATGGTCGATCAGTTCGTCCTGCACTACGACGTGTGCGGCACCTCGCGCACCTGCTTTCGCGTCCTTCACGATCTGCGCGGTCTCTCCGTCCACTTCATGCTCGATATTGACGGCACCATCTACCAAACGTTGGACTTAAAAGAACGAGCCTTCCACGCCACCAGCAGCAACGATCGCTCCGTCGGCATCGAAATCGCCAATATGGGCGCCTATGCCGAGAAGGAAAAAAGCACCCTCCCAAGCTGGTACCAGATCGATGAGACAACCGGTAAAGTCCGCATCACCGTGCCGCAAGACAAAGGCGACGGCGGCGTGCGCACCAAAGACTTTGTTGGTTTTCCATCCCGCCAAAAACTCATCGCCGGAATGATCCAGGGCCGCGAACTCAAGCAGTGGGACCTCACCGAGCAGCAGTACGACTCCTTAACCAAACTCACCGCCGCACTAAACAAGGCCCTCCCAAGCATCAAGCTTGATTACCCGCGTGATGCACAGGGCACACTGCTCACCCGGCAACTCCCCGAGGCCGAACTCCGCAGCTTCACCGGCGTCCTCGGCCACTACCACGTCCAGGATGACAAGGCCGATCCAGGCTCCGCGCTCGACTGGGACCGCATCATCAACGGAGCGCGACAAATCGTCGGCCAACCCACACTGCCCGCGGGCAACGCACCAGTGCGCGAGGTTGATCCTGTCCGCGGCATCACCATCGGCCCAGCACCAATCATCTCGCCACCGCCCGCGCCGGTTCCCGCTGGCGCTGGGCAAACCGGCACAAACCAAGTCGCCCCGCCGTCGCCCGCCGCAGCCGCAACTCCCACACCAGCAACACCGCCCAAGCCTTAAGGTTTTTCGTGGCCGTCACACTGCTTCGCTTTGACCAACTTGATTCCACCTCCCTGCACGCGCGACGGCTCCTCGCCAGCAGCCAGCTGCCCCGGCAGCCGCACCTTTTGCTGGCCGCCCGCCAAACCGGCGGCATCGGCCGCCACGGCCGCCCCTGGAGCAGCCCCCCCGGCGGCCTCTGGATGACGCTGCTCTGGCCGCAGGATTCCGTCGAGCTTCCCGCCACCATTTCACTGCAAATCGGCCTTGCAGTCCGCCGCGTTCTAGCCCGCGCCCTTGGCCCCGGCCACACCGTGCAGTGCAAATGGCCCAACGATGTTCTCTGCCAAGGCAAAAAGCTCGCCGGAGTCCTCCTGGAAACAACCTCCACCGACACCGGCCGCTGGCTGCTCGTCGGCATCGGCTGCAACATCAACAACCCCACAGCATCGTTACCGGCAGACCTCCACGCCACCGCCGCCAGCATGGTAAGCCTCACCGGTGAAACCATAGATCTAGAAATCTTCCGCAAACGCCTGATCGCCGCCGTCCTCGGCACGCTGCATCAACCAGCACCTGATGCCACCGCAGTCGCAGACTTCACCACACACATCTGGGGCCTCGGCCGCACCATCGAGGCAACCCTGCCCGATGGCACTCGCCAATCCGGCACCCTCCGCGGCGTTGATGGCCAGGGCCACCTACTCCTTGAAACCAGTGGCGTGCTCACCGCAATCACCAGCATCAGCGGCTACGCGTGAACCCGAAGCCGCAACTGAAGGCCGGGGAGAAACGAGAAAAGTGCCCAGATGAAAGGGCCCAGATGAAACGGTCCAGATGAAAGGGCAACGGGAACGCGAGCACAACAATCGCCTCGCATTCCAAGCGTTGCAAACAACCCCAACACCAACGTAAGCCGCTGCGTTTCATCACCACGCATCAAACGCACAGAGCACCCTTCAACAACCTTGCCCCCGAGCCACAAACGCCGCTGTTGCCCCTACACCTTCAGCCCGGGTCGAGACTTCAGACCATCGCCACGCGAAGAAGAACGCTCCCCAAAGCACCACCAAGCCCGGCGCTCCCGGTCGTAAAGGTTCGCCAATTCCAAGCGACCCGGAAAGACGCACGAATCCGCAATCCCAACGTCGCCCGGCAACCCACGACCCTTTCATTCAACCCGACCGCACCGCAGTACGCGCCCGTCATATTCAGCGTTCACGCGAGCTTCAGTTCACTTCTCATCCTCAATCCCCTCACCATCATCCACCTCATCACTCCACGATGGTCTCGTAATCTCCTCCAGCCCCTTCGGCGTCTCCACCAGCACCACATCGGCCTCGCTCAAAAACAGCCCGTGCCCCACTATCCCGGGCGATGCATCAAAGATCATCGTCAGGTCGTCCAGGTCAATCCCCTCGCGCTCTAAGTGCGGCAAATCCAGCTTCACATCCAAAATCGCATTGCCGTTGTCCGTCACCGCAAACTCGCTCGCGTTGTCCTTGCCCACCCGCCGTATCGCCGTCACCTCATAGTCCCCCAGCATCGCATGAACGTAACTTATCGCAACCGGCAACACCTCCAGCGGCAGCGGGTACCGCGAACCCAAATACGCCACCATCTTGGTATGGTCTATGCAGTACACACACCGCGGCGTGTCGCTGCTGCCAATTGCATCGCGCGCAATCCCCGCTCGCACCATCGCAGCGGCCAGCTTCTCACGCGTCATCGCTCCGCCCGCACCTTTAATCATCGCCAAATCCGGTGCCACTTCATCGGCCCCATCAAACAAAAAATCCAGCGTGCCCACCTCATCCATCTCGCGCACCACCAGCTTCAGCGAGCGGGCCAGTTCCGCGCTGGCAATGCTCGTGGCAACACACGTCAGCTTCATCGCCTCACGCTCCGCCCGCGCAGCCAAAGCGCGAATGCACCGCTGCGCTGCCCGCCCCGTGCCCAGCCCCACAACCATCCCAGGCTTTATGTACGACACCGCCCGCGCCGCCAGCGCATCATCACCATGCTGGATGGGCCCCGACTGCTGCGATCGAACACCAGTATGCTGCTTGCTCATTTTGACTCCTTCTTCGCCCCCAGCTTGCCCCCACTCTTGCCCCCACTCTTGTCCCCACTCTTGCGCCCACTCTTACCCATCGGCACACCCGCAGCCGTCTTCCCTTGCGCCTTCCCACCCGCCTTCCCACCCGCTTTCACCTGCTTCTCCCCCATCGTCTCATCACTCTGGGCCTCAATCACCCGCTCCTTCTTCGGCGGCCCACCTTGGTCAGCCCCCGGTGCCCAAAGCACATCGCCCTTGCCGTTCTCGTTGGCCACCCGCCCCAGCACAAACAGCAAGTCAGAAAGTCTATTCAAATACCGAATCGCCTCCGGATTCGTCGCCCCCGGCTCCGCCGCCAGCAGCGACACGCAGCACCGCTCAGCCCGGCGTGTAACCGTGCGCGCAATGTGCATCGCCGCGGCCAGCTCACTACCACCCGGCAGCACAAAGCTGTTCAGCGGCGCAAGTGCATCATTAAAGTGATCAATATGCCGCTCCAGTCGCTCGGTCTGCCCCTCCGTCACCCGCAGCTTCTGCCCCGGCTTCTCACCCTTGGCCATCGGGCAGCACAAGTCCGCGCCCACATCAAACATCGCATTCTGCACACCCTTTAAAAGGTCAGCCATCCGCGACTGCAGCGACCCCGGCGATGACCGCACCGCAATATTCACAACAACACCAATCGTGGCATTGGCCTCATCAACAGTGCCATACGCCGTCACTCGCAAATCATCCTTGCTCACCCGCCTGCCATCGCCCAATCCAGTCGTCCCCGCATCGCCAGTCTTGGTATAAATCTTACTAAGTCGGACCATTTCAGTACTTTCAAAAAAGGCCTGGAAGCAATTCATCCCAAACTTGCAAACACTGCCGCAACACCGGCAAGTGCCGCAACCACGGTCGAGGGTAGTAAGAGGAATCCCGTGAGAGCAGGCACTGAAAAAAACCGCCGCCAACATCTCCTCCACCCAAATCATCCCATCCACAGCAAGCCTGCCTTTCATCTCAGCAGCGCACCCCAAACGCAAGCAAAGCAAAAACCCATCCGGCATTTCTCCTCCTTCCCCGCCAAACCGTTGCCCACCGGCACCCCTACAACCCGCACACACCTCCCAACCAGCATCAAATAATCAACCAGCAACTTGCAGCGCCCCGCCGGTGTGGCATGATCTTGCCTTGTCGGCACACCCGCAGGAGGCACGCCCATGGCCAGCATCACCACCCGCTCCGGCGAAATCGCCGCATCGGCAAATCTCCAGCAACCCCCCTCCCCCGGCGTGCCCGCCCGGCACCTCATCATTTTGTGCGCAGTTCTGGCATCCCTCTGGTCCCTCTCAATCGCCGCCGTCTGGGCCATCAGCACCCTAGCCGCGGGCGCATGGCCCGTCGCCTCATTGGCGCTCGGCTGGCCACTAGGCCTTTGCGTCGCGCTCGTCGTCTGGCTCGGCCGCGGCGGTTTCTGGCGGCTCATCATCGCCACCGGCTGGTGCGTCATCTTCCCAATCGCAACCCCCCACTACTTTGATCTCGCAACCAAGCTCGGCCTCTTCCTCGGCCGCGTGCCCAATCTCCAGCCCAGCACCCTCGCGCACGCCGCAGTCTTTTTTCTGCTGCCCACAGCCGCATCCGTGGCCACCATCGCCTGGGCCGCACACTGGCACCGCACAGTCTGGGTGCTCGCCCTCACCCTGCTCGCCGCCGCTGGCACCGCCCTGCAAGTCTGCTGGTGCGGCCAAAATCTTATCGATAATCCCCTCCTCCAAGTCTGGGTCTGGAACGCCATCATGCTCTCCGGCCTGTGCATCGCCGCCGGCGTGCGGCTGCTCGAACTCATGCAACAGCCGGCCGATTAACCGCCTAGCCAACAACCGCGTGCCTAAGCAAAAACAGCGAAGAAACCCCACATTCCACTGCAAATGCATAATCCTAACCGAGTCTGTATAGGCTTTTTGCTGGCATTTGCGCCAGCATCGGTTATCTTCCGGTCTCCCCCAAGCCCCGTTTCGTTCCCCACAGCAAAAATCGCGATTTTTTTGGAGTGCTGCCTGTGAAACTGCCTCGCTTTGTTGCCATCCTCACCGCCGCCGCGCTCACGCTCTGCGGCATCCGTGCCACCACAGCCCAAACCCCACTTTCCACAGCCTTCACCTACCAAGGAGAGCTCTCCAGCACCGGCACACCCGCCACCGGCACTTACGACATCCGCTTCCGCCTCTACGATGCGGCCACCGTCGGGAACCAAATCGGCACAACCCTCTGCTCCGATAACCTCGCCGTCGCCGGCGGCCAGTTCACCGCCACCCTTGACTTTGGTACAGCCTTCTCCGGCCAAAAACGCTTTCTCGAGATAGAGGTGCGCCAAGACACCGGGCTCAGCTGCGCAAGCGCAGCCGGCTACACCCTTCTCACTCCACGCCAAGAACTCACCGCCGCCCCAAACGCCACCTTCGCCACCACCGCAGGTACAGCAAGCACCGCCGCCAACGCAACCTCACTCGGCGGCCAACCCGGCTCGTTCTACACCAACTCCGCAAACCTCACCGGCACACTTGCAGATGCACGCCTCTCCTCCAACATCGCCCGCCTAAACGCCAACCAAACCTTCACCGGTCTGATGAACTTCAGCAACGCCGGCAACCTCTTCAGCGGCATCTTCACCGGCAGCGGCGCGGGTCTCACTAACTTAACTGGCGGCAACATCACCGCCGGCACACTGCCGCGCACGGCCCTGAACAGCGATGTGCAAAGCGGAGTAGGCACGCTCGCGTTAGATTGGAGCGCATTGCAGAGGCAAGGTTTCGCCACCACCGGAATCACTCCCAACTCCGTCGCGGTATCCGGATCATTCGCATATGTCGTGAACCAGAATTCAAGTACACTGCAGGTCTTTGACATTGGCACTCCGGCTACACCAACGCTGGCTGCGAGCATCGCAACAAACAGCGGCCCTGCCTCAATCGCGGTTTCAGGCCCGTTCGCGTATGTGGGCAACGTGGGCTCGAACACGCTGCAAATTTTCAATATCAGCACTCCGGCAGCGCCATCACTGGCAGGTAGTGTTGGAACAGGAAGCACGCCCCAGTGGGTCGCCGTTTCGGGTGCGTTCGCGTATGTGGTAAACAGCAATGCAAACACGCTTCAGGTCTTCAGCATCAACAATCCAGCCGCACCAGCGCTGGTCGGCAGCATTGCAACAGGGTCAAACCCAGGCTCCGTGGCGGTATCGGGGTCATTTGCGTATGTGCTGAATCTATTCGCAAACACGATGCAAGTCTTCAACATCAGCGATCCGAGCGCAATCGTCTTGGCCGGAAGCATCGCGACAGGAAGCACCCCCACCGCAGTGGCAGTTTCTGGCTCGTTTGCGTATGTCGTGAACCTGTTCTCTGACACACTGCAGGTCTTTGACATCAGCACACCTGCCACACCAACCCTAGCCGGCAGTATCGGCACAGAGACCGGTCCTCGCTCCGTTGCGATCTCTGGCTCGTTGGCCTATGTGATAAACTTCGCCAACAGTCTGCAAGTCTTCAATCTCGCGACACCAACCTCACCAACGCTGGTCGGGCGCATCGCCACAGGAACATTCCCTTACTCAGTCGCGGTGTCGGGTGCGGTTGCGTGCGTGGTGAGTCAGTCCTCAAGAACGTTAGAGGTTTTCACCGCGCCTTCTCGGGTGAGCTTGAGCGCACCCCTGGCCGGATCCGCACTGCTGGGCGTAAGCGGCTCCGGGCTAACAAATCTAAATGCCGCCAACCTGAACGGCACACTTCCAAGCGCAACGCTGCCCCCAAACATCGCCCGGCTCGACAGCAACCAATCCTTCACCGGCCTGATGAACTTCAGCAACGCCGGCAACCTCTTCAGCGGCATCTTCACCGGCAACGGCGCGGGTCTCACCAACCTAAACGGCGCCAACATCGCCGCAGGCACCGTGCCGCGGTCAGCACTAAACACCGATGTGCAAAGCGGGCTAGGAACCGTCAGATCAGATTGGAACGCACTCCAAAGCACCAGCGCAACCTCAACTGACAACACCCCCTATTCGATTGCGGTGTCGGGGTCCTCCGCGTACGTTGTCAACGTCAATTCAGACACACTACAAGTTTTTAACCTCAGTACTCCGGGTGCGTTAGCGCTGGCGAGCCGCATCGGGACCGGAATCAACCCCACATCCGTCGCTGTGTCTGGCTCGTTTGCATACGTGGTAAACGCTGGCACCGACACGATGCAGGTTTTCAATATAAGTGTTCCGTCATCCCCGACACTGGTGGGGAGCATCGGTACAGCATTCAGTCCCCAATCAGTCGCGGTCTCGGGGTCGTTCGCTTACGTGGCAAACCAAAACTCAAACACACTCCAAGTCTTCAATATCAGCACTCCGAGTACTCCAACACTCGCCGCGAGCATCGCAACCGGATCCAACCCTGTCTTCGTCACGGTCTCGGGCTCATTTGCTTACGTAGTAAACTTCGCAGCAAACTCGCTTCAAGTCTTCAACATCAGCACTCCAAGTGTGCCAATGCTGGCGGGGAGCATCGCCACTGGAGCCAATCCCCGCGCCGTTGCGGTGTCGGGCACTTTCGCATACGTGGTGAATGTGGGTTCAAACACGCTTCAGATCTTCAACGTCGGCACTCCAGCCGCATTAGCGCTGGTCGGCAACTTTACCACTGGAGTGAGCCCAGTCTCCGTCACGGTCTCGGGCTCACTTGCGTATGTGGTGAACAATTCTTCGAGTACGCTGCAAGTCATTGACATCAGCACCCCCGCCGCGGCAACGCTCGTTGGCAGCATCGGAACGGGAAACGGCCCCTACGCTGTAGCGGTCTCCAACGCCTTCGCATATGTCGTGACCGCTGCACGAACTCTGGAGGCCTTTTCTGCAAGGGATCGGGTTGGTTTTACCGCACCGCTCGCCGCATCCGCCCTCTCCGGGGTCAGCGGCTTAGGGCTAACAAACCTGAACGCCTCCAACGTTTCCGCCGGCACGCTAAACAACGCTCGTACCACCGGCACCTCCACCAACGCGAGCAACACCCTTGTGCTGCGCGACGCCTCCGGCAACTTCAGCGCAGGCACCATCACCGCAGCCCTAAACGGCAATGCCACCACAGCCACCAACGCCAACAACTTAGGCGGCCAAGCTGCCGCTGCATACCTGCCGCCCACCACAACAAGTTGGGACATCCCAAGCCTTCCCCTTTTTACGGCTCCGGCGACCTCGATCACTACTGTTCTGTCCACCACCATCCCATTCTCCTCCGGGCGGGTCATCGTCAACTGGTCAACATCCGGGTACGCCAGCCTCGCTGGAACTGGGTTCCAGTTTCGTGTCCGCATCGGCGCCAACGTCGGCCCGTGGAGCAAGGTCTACTTTAATGCGGCGAATCAGCATACAAACTTTGGCAGCACAGCGCTCATCCCGGTAGCAGCCGGCAACGCGCTCGTGTCACTGGAGGTCCAGCGAATCGGCTTCACCGCTGCAGGCATCTACAACACCGACTCGTTCGACAGCCTGTCGGCCACCTTTATCAACATCCGCCAATAGCAGTCGCTTCGCCACACCCCATCCCAAGTACCACGAGCCCCCAGCCACCCCGGCCCAGGGCTTTTTTACGTCCACTCCGCCTGCCTCCCTGCCTCAAAATTTGGCCATTTGGCCATTTGACAATTTGACCATTTGACCATTTGACCATCTGACCATCTGCCCATTCGCCCCACCACCCCCTCCGCTCTCAAAGCCTCCCATCCCAACAGTCCAAGTTGCAGTCGCCTCCTGGCCGCACCAACTCTCCCCGGTCTCAGTCCGAAGGTAAAAACACCCACAACGCAGGCCGGCCGCAGTTGCAGTGAACAGCCCGCCCAAGCAGGCCAAGCCCAGATGCACTGAGATACACCGCAGATCGTGCAGCGCCCAAAAAGCCGCGAACATATCGCCTTCGCGGTCCTTCGATGCGGCTTTGCACACTCGGAATTGGATGAAAAACCAGCTCAACCCCGGTCGGCCGCTCCACCTCCGCATCCTGCAGCGTGTCCAGCTTTCGAATCGTCTCATCAACCAGCCGCTCATCAATGCCCGACTGGCGCACCGCCCCATCAACCTCCGCTACGCCTGCCCGCGACGGCGTCGGCAGCACCAGCAGTCCTAAAAATGACCACAACGTAAACACCAGGCTCATCTCCACCACTCCCGGCGCGGTGCCAATGCGGTCACCACCAACCATTCCCGCGGCGATGGCAATCCCAATCCAAGTAAACAGCAGGGCCAGCAGCCTTCCCCGCAGCCAGCTTCCCGTCAGCACCGCAAATTGCTGTCTCCTTCTAACCACTTCCAGAGCCGCCGTGCCAAGCAGTGTGGTCCATCGCTCCGGAATCATCACGCTCCTGGGTGCGAGCACTCCATCAATCCCTCCCGTAAAACCTTGGTCAGCGCTCGCCATAAAGCCGGCTCGCAAACTCTTTCCCCGCAGCGCTATGGGCTCGCACGCAGTTACCGTTGGCCGCAGCGCCGCCATACACCGCGACAGCGGGCTCCGCACAACCAAAAGTACCAACGATCCAAGAATTCCCGCACCAACAGCTCCCGGCACCCCATACGCCCGCGCTGCCATCAGTATGCACAAGCCAATCACCGCCAGCACAAGCGTGTGCACAGCCATTCCTCGAAGCAGCGTCGCAGTAAAATTCGCAGCAGCCGGATGCGGGCGGCCAAACCGCTTGGGCAACAAATAACCACCAAGCACATCAAACGGAATGTGAACCAAGGCATACAACGCAAAGAACCCTGCCAGAAAAGAAACCTGTCCCGCCAGCGTTGATTCAACAAGCCCCGCCGCCATCCGCGGCAGCCCAAAGGCCAGCGCCAGTGAAGCCGCCGTAACAATCGTTCCCACAGCGCTAATCCCAAGCCACAGCCTCGCCCGTCCATAGCCGGGCCGATGCTCATCAGCGACCTGCGGCGTTCCGATTTGCGGCGTTCCGACTTGACTACCTCCGCTGCTTTCGGCAATACGTTTGATTCCCCGGAGCATTCCTCCAAAGACAACGTTGTGCAGCGGCAGCACCGAGTACCAGTACAAAACACCCAGAATGCCCTTTGACCTAAACCGGGCAGTCATCGTCAGCTTGGTTGCCCCCTCCGCCTCAGCAGGCGCCAGCGAGAAGTCAAGCGTGGCAATCCCCGGCAGTTTCATCTCGGCCAGGAGTGAGAGTGCCCGGTTGCGTTCAAGGCCTACAACCCGCCAAAAGTCCAGCGTCTCCCCAAACTCAACACGGTCGGGGTCGCGCCGGCCGCGGCGGAGCCCCGGGCCTCCAGCCACCGTGTCCATCCAGCCGCGAAGCCGCCAAAGCATGTCACCCGCGTACCAGCCGTGACCACCACCGATGCGGGTAACGGCCTGAAAAACGCTCTTGGCATCGGCAAGCACAACAATCGACCGCTCATCCCTGTACACAGCGCCGCCCGCCCAATCCGGATCACCCGGGATCGGTCCAGCAACCGACCACCTTGTCGCCACATCATTCGCCCGCACCCGCGCAAGCGCCAGCCGTATCGCCTCACGCACACCAATCGCCTGATGGGGCATCAGTTGCTGCACATCGTCGTTGGTCACCACCACACGGTTTCGCAGGCCTTCAGCCAGCGGACGGGCCATGCGATACGAAACCGGAGTCACAAGGCTAATCCAACCAGAACTCAGCCGCGGCGTAAGCACAGGTAGTGGAATGACAATGCGGCGCTTCAACCCCCGCTCCTCAGCCATAATCTGCATCAGCTCCCGATACGCCAGCACATCCGGACCGCCGATCTCCAAAACCCTTCCCGAGGTCTCCGGCACCGAAAGGCATCGAACCAGCCAGTACAGCACATCCTTAATTGCAATAGGTTGCGACTCGGTCTTCACCCAAGATGGGGTGATCATGATCGGAAGCCGCTCAACTAAGTACTGAAGTATCTCAAACGAGACCGAGCCCGATCCAATGATCATCGCCGCTCGAAACACTGTCACTGGAATGCCAGTCGACCCAAGAATTTTCTCAACCTCGCGACGCGAACTGAGGTGCTCACTGAGGCCCGCACCCAGCTCTCCGAGCCCTCCCAGATAAATGATTCTCGACAGACCCGCACGCAAAGCGGACTGCGCGAAAACCTCCGCCAGCTTTCGATCACGATCGGCATAGTCCTTCCCGCTCGACTCCATGGAGTGAACGAGGTAATAAGCCGCATCGCACCCTGCCAGCAGCGGTGCCAGCGACTCCGCATCAGACAGATCACTGCGAACGACCGAAACCCGCGGATCACTCCGCCAAAAACGATCATCCAACTTCCGAGGCTCGCGCGCAATACAGCGAACGCGAAAGCCCGCATCAAGCAGCAGCGGCACCAGCCGGCCCCCGACATACCCGGTGCTTCCAGTGAGTGCAATTTCAGGGCGTACATTCTCATCCGTCATGCGCGGCTCGCTGACAGTCCGGCAGGAACAAACAATCGGGCAATAAACCCCGGATTCGGAAAGATCTCCAGCGCTGGCCACGAGTCAACTTGCACTCGAATCCGGCCGTCAAACCTGCTGGCTTCAGCGAATAGCCCCCGCGGCAGCATGCGTGCGAGCCGCTGTGCAGCAAACGCCGACCCGAATCCGGAGAATCGCACCATGACCTCCGTTCCGCTCGCATCGAGGGACCATGGTCGACCGTTGAGTGTCCCAGACAAACGGCCGACCAGTATCAGTTTGGGCGCTGACCAGCGTCCTTGGTGCGAATTTTCAGCGTGCCTGTCAGAATCCACTCGGCATGCTGGGCATCAGGCCCCGTGCCACTAGGAACCTTCACATGCATCTTGTCGAACTCGTAGGTGATCTCTGCGTTGCGACCCGTCAGGCAATCGTACAGGCCAATTGCCAGATCAGGCCATGTTTTGGTTTGGTTGGTATCAGCCATGGTCAAGTATCTTTCGTGTAAGGTGCGCGTTGCACAGGAAACAGGTAACTAGCCAGAATTCTCTGGCGAATGCGAGGAACGATCGGATAACTTCGACGTTCAGTTTAGGCGATGCGCCACTCACGTGGGTTTTTGTAAGAAGCGGAACCAAGCTTTCGTTCAAACAGAATACAAACTATGGGCATACACCCCATCGTCCGGAGCCAGCGACATCACAGCCGCCAACCTTGCGACCTTCGTACACCCTCGAAACTGCGGGCCGACGATGAATCGGGACAGGAACGAATCCGGTACTCCTCCGCTCCAACTGAACTTTAAACCTTGATGCAAGCAGCGGGTGCTCCCATGTTCAACATCGAAGACACCTCACTGTCTCGGCACCAAGTCGTTCAATCACCGTCAGCGTGATCGCTCCGAACCGGCACACATTAAACGAAAAGCCAGCGACTCCGATGACACCGGAGACCACCAAACTTTTTTTCGGACCCCGTCGTCAACCAACCGCAACCGAGAGTCACGCTGTTCAAACAATTCAGCCCGTCCAAGGGCATCGATCTAGCTGCAAAACAAAATCCGAAACCTACGAAATCCACAGTGCCCTCCAATCCCTGCCAACCTCAAACCGCGGCCACACCCATCCAAAATAAAGCCCTTCAGTCCACAACGCTGTCAGCCCCGTCACGTACCGCAGCTTCTGAAAACCCAAATCAACACCCAAGAAGAGCAGCCTTCAGAAGCGAACACCAATCGACAGTCATCCAATGACCAAAGTCAACTGGGGCGGTTCGGGCCGCCGACGACTTTGGATTCACCACAACCAGCGACACCCCGACAAAACCACGCCAGTGAAATCAAACACCCACCGAAAAAGATGCCACTTTCCCAAAAAAAAAGAACTGACCGCACCCACCTCCCCGCCTCCCTGCCTCCCTGCCTCAAAATTTGGCAATTTGGCCATTTGACCATTTGACCATTTGGCCAATTGGCCATTTGACCATTTGACCATTTTGTAATTTGACCATTTCCCGCAGGGACCACCCTGCGTCCTCTCAAACACCAAAATCCCAACTCGAAAAATTTTCTGCTTGACAACCACCAAACACATGGCAAACTTCCTCCGTATCCATTCACAACCCTAACGGAGCTCCCAATGTCCAATAACTCATCAGTTGCAACCACCACCCCCCGCGAACTCCTGGCCGACCTCATTCGCCGAAACCTCGAAATCATCGAAACCCGCAGCGTCTGCCTCCTTGCCAGAACCTGTGCCGCGTACAACACCGGAGGAAAGCAAACCCTCAAATCCATGCTCGATGCCCTTTCAGACGTCATCGCCGCTCCTTTTCTGCGCCTCGGCAAGCAGTACCGCGAAAGTCCAATAACTCACGAAATCACAGCCGCCTCCAGAAAGTACAACAACTTCCTCATCGCCTGCAAGCGCGAAGCCACCGTCCACATCCAGCGAGTCGCAAAGCACGATGCGCACGACCCCGCCACCCAACGCCGAATCGAACGCATCGGCCTCCGTTTCCCAATCACTAAGTTAGATATCGAAGAACTCATCGCCGCCAATGAGGCCGATGCCCCCGCCACCGAAACACAAGCCACCCACGCCCAACCCGCCACCACCACCCAACCCGCCACCGAAATCCCAGCGTCCACCCCACAACTCCAGCCCACCAACGCTACCTGTATCTCAGCCCAAAACCACGCACCAATTCAAGCCCCAACCAAAGCCCGCCCCCAAAACCCCAACCACAAAAAGAACCGCTTCAAAAAACGCCACGTTGCCTAAAAACCGCCTCAAAATTTGACCATTTGACCATTTTGCAATTTGACCATTTGGCCTCTCCTCCCGCTTCAAAAAACGCCCCGCCGCCTAAACGCCGCCTCAAAATTTGACCATTTGACCATTTGACCATTTGACCATTTTGCAATTTGACCATTTGGCCTCTGCCCCCCCTCCACCCTTGCCACCCGCCGACGACAACCCAACACCCAACCCACCGCCCGCGGCCAAGCCCGTGTGGCCGATGGTACTTCACCCGCAAAGCGATGCCCGCCAGCCCGCCCCACCGGAAAGTGGCTGGAAAATGCCACCCTCACCGTGGGATGCACCGCTGCCCGGGATGGACCACAAACGTGCGCCGTTTCAGCCGCCTAAGCAAAACCCTTGGCCCACCGCCACAATTTTTACCGAGGCAACTTCCACCCAGGCCAAGCCCGAACCAATGACGGAAGCCAACGACGTGGAACGCCCAGTGCGCACCAGCGTCGCCGTTGATGCAACCGGACACCTTGTAGCAGACCTCATCTGCCGCCGGTGCGGCTACGCATTGCGAGGATTGCACGCCGCAGGCAAGTGCCCCGAGTGTGGCGTGGATGTCGCCGAGTCCCTCAAAGGCAACCAACTGATTCACGCCGATCTGATCTGGTTAAGCACCGTCGCCAGCGGGCTGCGATGGTGCTGGATACTGGCGCTGGCCGGCTGGCTAGGTGAGCTCGCAAGCCTTGCGCTAAACGCCTGGGGCACAGCCCTCGGCGAATCTGGATGGAAGCTGGCAGCAGTAATCATCGCGCCAATTGCCATTGCCAAAGTGGTGATGTGGTGGCGCTGGACCCAGCCCGAACGAACGGCTGAGAACATCACATCCGTGACCACGGGCCGCGCGCAATTTATTACGGCCCGAAAGGCTACGCGACTTTTCGCGATGATTTCGCTGGGGGTGCTATGCGTGGAGACCCTCACCCCGCTGATGGGGTTGCACAGCGTGCCTCGCGCGTTCGGCGGACTCGGGCAGGTTGCAGCTCTGTCTTTCAGCGCAGTTGTGCCCGCACTGTTCGTTGCCAAGTACGTGGCGCTCGCAGCGTGCTTCTTCACCACGTGCATCTATCTAAAGCAGCTCGCCCGGCGTGCCAACGATCCTTCGCTGCTGGGCTATTGCCAAGTGACGATGATCGTCGCACCGGTGCTCGCAGTCACGCTTGGCTGTGTGTTAGTTGGTTTGGTCATCGCATGGTTCTTGTGGTGGGCAATGCTCATCAGCGCGGAAAGTACAATCAGCTCAATTGTGCGCACAAGAAAAGCCGCAGAGCGACTCGCAACATACAGCGCACCAGTCTAAACGAGCCAGCATTTGACGCGAGGCGAAAATGAACCGACCCCGGCGAAAACGCCAGGGTCGGTGTAAAAATCAACCAAATTTCCTGCACTCTTTGCAGCTCAATCCTCAGCCAACAAATCCGCCAGCAAGCGAGTTCCCCAGCCAGTCGGGCCTTTCACAAACATGCCCTTATCAGCATCAGACTCGTGAACACCCGCAATATCAAGGTGGCACCAAGGCACTTCGGGTTTCACAAAGTAGCTCAGGAACGCCGCACCCTGCACCGGATGGGCCTTGCGATTGGGATTACTGTTTAAGATGTCAGCCACCGGAGACTTCATCATCTCGCGATACTCATCATGCATCGGCAAACGCCAGACGCGCTCACCACTGGTATCGGCAGCGGCCTGAACTTTGGCGCGGAGGGCATCATCCTCACAGAACATCCCGCAAAAGACGCTGCCAAGGGCAACAACCACTCCACCGGTGAGGGTGGCCAAGTCAACAATGTACGCCGGGTCTTCCTTCTCGCAGGCCCAGATCAGCCCATCGGCCAGCACAAGGCGGCCTTCCGCATCGGTGTTGGTAATCTCAACTGTTGTACCGTTGCGAAACGCGAGAATGTCATCAGGGCGATAAGCCTCCTCAGAGACTGAATTCTCCGCAGAGCAAAGAATCGCCACCACCGGGCGGTTGGGCTTAATGACCGAAGCAATCGCATGCATGGCCGCAAGCACAGCACAGCCGCCGTCCTTGTCACGCTTCATGCCCACCATGCCGTTGTTAACCTTCAGTGACAAGCCACCCGTGTCATACGTAACAGTTTTACCAATAAGCACGGCAGGCTTGGTCTTGCCCTTCTTGACCGACTCAGGCGTGTACGCCAAACGAATCATGCGGGGCTTGTTCTCGCTGGCCTTGCCAACATTCACGTGGCCAACCATGCCCTCCTTATCAAGCACATTCTCATCCATCACGGTGCAGGCAAGGCCAAACTCTTTGGCAAGCTTCTTCGCCTGATCCGCCATGAACTGCGGCGTCGCAATATTGGGCGGCGTCTCCGAGAGCGTGCGAGCAAAGTTAGTGCTGGCAGCGAGCTTCAGACCATAGTCAAGCCCATTGCGAAAGCTCTTCTTATCCGCCGCCAGTTCCAGTGCAACCCGCTTGTCATCGTCTTTGGCCTTCTTGCCCTTGAACTGTTTGTTGTCCCAGCCGAGCAGCCCAAAGGCCTCACCCGCGCACCGACCAGCGAACTCAACGTTCGCCTTCACCTCATCAAGCGCGCCGGTAATGTTCAGTAAAACCTTGGAGTCCTTGGTGATACTCAAACGACGAGCAACCGCGGCCATGGCCGTCCGCACATCCGCTGGCTTGAACTTATCCTTCTTGCCCAGCCCCACCACCATAATTCGCACCGGGCCACCCTGGCGGCCAGGATGCGCCTCGACAATATTGCCAAGCTCACCGCTTGACTCAGTACGAGCCGAGGCAGCCGAGACCAGCGCGGCATCCTCGAACTTTTTAATGAACGGCTCAACCGGCGAATCCGCGAACTTCGCGACGACGATGACCTGGGGCGAATCGAACTCAGCGACTTTAATTGATGAAAACATGGACCGCAGGATAGAACCACTGGCGGCGCGGGTGCAACTTTCTGTGGCGGGGAGAATGCCCTGCAAATGACACCAAAAAACTGCCGACCGGCAAATCCCCAGCACCCGCGCCGTCGGCGCGGCTGGTCGCCGGTATCATCGGCCATGCCAGGCCGCAACCGCCCACTACTAACACGTCGCTCGCCCGCTGCCCGCCCAGCCGCCCCCAGCCCCGCCGCCTCCAGCCCCGCCGCCTCCAGCCCAGCCGCCCCCAGCCCAGCTGGCAGCCCGCTGGTGGGAATTATCATGGGCTCACGGTCGGATTGGGACACGATGCAGCACGCCGCAGCCGTGCTCACCGAACTTGGCGTCCCGCATGAGTGCCGGGTAGTCTCAGCCCATAGAACCCCGGACCTGCTGTTTTTTTACGCAGCCCACGCCGCCGGGCGGGGCATTGAAGTAATCATCGCCGGGGCGGGTGGGGCAGCGCACCTTCCAGGCATGTGCGCAAGCAAAACCCACCTGCCAGTGCTGGGTGTTCCCGTGCAGTCGGCAGCATTGTCAGGGATGGATTCACTGCTATCGATCGTGCAAATGCCAGCGGGGATACCGGTCGGGACACTGGCTATCGGCAAGGCCGGAGCAACCAACGCCGCGCTGCTGGCGACGGCGATTTTGTGCGCCAAGCATTCAAAGTTTCAGCAGGGCTATCTAGATTTTCGCCAGCGCCAGACCGACCGGGTGCTGGCCGACAGTGATCCGGCCGTCCCCGTCACAGCAGGCAAAAACGCTAAGGCAGGGGCCAAGAAATGATCGGCATCATCGGTGGCGGACAACTCGGGCGAATGCTGGCGATGGCCGGGCACAGGCTCGGCGAGCGGTTCCGCTTCATGGATGAAACGCCAGACGCCGTCGCCGGACACGTGGGCGAACTCGTTGTCGACAGCTTTGCGCAGCCTACTAAGCTAGATGAGTTTCTGTCGGCCATAGATGTCGTCAGTTACGAATTTGAAAACGTACCGGTACAACTGGCCGAGACGATTGCATCGCGCGTGAAGCTGCTACCGGGCGTGACAGCGCTGCGAACCAGTCAGGACCGGCTCAGCGAAAAGACCATGTTCGCTGAACTTGGTATTGGCACACCCGCATTCGCCAAGGTGGATTCACTCGCCGAACTGCACGCGGCAGTGAAAACGATTGGCCTCCCGGCAGTGCTGAAAACCCGTCGGCTTGGTTACGACGGCAAGGGCCAAGCCGTGCTGCGGGTGGCTTCGGATGTTGAACCAGCCTGGCACTCCCTGCAAGGTACCAGCCAAGGACTGGAGCGCGGCGAGGGTACGGAAAAGACCAGCAAGCACCTCGTGCCGCTGATTCTTGAAGGTTTTGTTGAGTTTCAGGCAGAAGTTTCGATTCTTGCCGCACGCGGAGCAGGCGGCGAAATCGCGTTCTATCCACTAACCGAAAACGTGCATGAGCACGGGATTCTTCGCATCTCACGCTGCCCGGCCAGCAAGCGGGTTGATGGTGTGCGGTTTCAGGACAGGGCTGAGCAAATCGCCGAAGCGGTACTAAAGCGGCTGGACTATGTGGGGCTGCTGGCCATTGAGCTGTTTGTAGTCGGCGATGAGTTACTCGCCAACGAGATGGCCCCGCGCGTTCACAACTCTGGGCACTGGACGATGGATGGCTCGCGAACGAGCCAGTTTGAGCAGCACCTGCGGGCCATCATGGGCTGGCCGCTGGGCGCACCGCAAACGGTGGGCGTGTGCGGAATGGTGAATCTCATTGGCAAGTGCCCACCGCTTGGTGAGTTTGCACGAATCCCGGGTGCGCGCGTTTACTGGTACGGCAAAGAGCCGCGGCCCGGGCGCAAGGTTGGACATGTAAACTTTGTAGAGCGAACGCAAAGTGATCTTGATGCAGTCATGGCCGCAGCCCTCCGCGTGCTGCGGGCTGGCGGAACTGACAGATAAACGCAGACGGCGCAGCGGGATATTTGCAATTTGAGCGAGCGCGGCGGTGGCAGAATCGACCGATTGCAAGGCCTAAAAAAAAACGCTCCGCGATGCAGGGGGCATCGCGGAGCGGATTGGATTCAATGAAGCTATGCGGCGGAGATGACCAACGAAACAATTCATGCCGAACGATTCACTTGGCCATTATCAGTGAGTTCGGCAACACGGAACTTTCGGTCGCCAGCGAGTCTGTCTCGGCAATGACGGCCATGCGAACAAGCTGGGCGAAGCTATCGGCTTCCATTTTCCGCATCACGTTGGCACGGTGGATCTCGACGGTTTTTTCAGAGAGTGTCAGGTCGTTGGCAACAAGCTTGTTGGGCTTACCGGTGACGATGAGCTTGAATACTTCTCGCTCGCGGGGCGAAAGGGTGGCCATGCTGCCCATCACCTCGCCGCGGCGGACTCGGAGTTCACGCGTCTGCTTGCTGGTCTCGCGGGCCTGCCGAATTTTCTCGAGCAGTTCCTGCTGGTTAAAAGGCTTCTGAAGAAACTCAACAGCGCCAGCCTTGAGGGCACGGACAGCCATGGGCACATCGGCATAGCCCGAATAGACCAGCATGGTCAGCGAGGTGTTGCGGCGAGCAAGAGTCTCAATGAGCTCCAAGCCGCTGATGCCGGGCATGCGGACATCGGTCAGCAGCACACCTTGGCGGTCAGCAAGATCAGCCTGCAGGAAAGCCTCGGCATTTTCAAAAAGTTCCACGGGGATGCCGACCGAGCCAAGCAAATGGGCGCACAGGCGCCGCATATCAAGGTCGTCATCGACAATGTAAACTGAGAATTCGGCTTTCATAGGGAGAATATCTTTCCGCGGGTTTGGGCGAACCCTAGGGAGTATTTGACCATCTGCAGAGGGGCTTGGCTGGTTAATGATCGAAATTTAGAATTGCGACTCTCGCTCGTTATCCGGTAGAAAACCTCAGATTAATCTGGGTTTCGTTCGTTTGTAGTCGGAAAATCTACGCAGCTTCGGTACATAAGAACGGTTATTTCAGGTTTTGAAGCGATCACATGTGCATTTCTAGGGAAATCCCCAGTAAATCGATTTTCATCAAGATCGCCTTTGCAAATCGGTTTCAATTTGTGCAAGTCAGTTCACCTTCTCAAACTGATCCTTCCCGGTCTTGCAGACCGGGCATTTGTCCGCAACGAGTGTGTCGGTGACGTAGCCGCACGGGCGGCTTACGAAAAAGTCCTTCTTTGCGGCCTTGAGCTTGTCAAGCGTGTCTCCAGCGTCGGTGGCAAAGCGGGTGAGTTCGGTGAGCGCTTCGCGTTCGTACTGGAGTGTTTTGGTAGCCTCGCGATTTGGGCCGGTGCGATGGCGGGTTGCGGCATCGGCCAACGGACCAGTGCGCCGGGTTGACAGCAGCTTGGCGAAAGCTTGCAGGTTTTCTTTGGTTGATTTGACCTTGGGCAATGCATCATCAGCTTTCGAGGTGGGCGTACCTCCAAGCTTTTTCACGCTCTCGGAGTATTGGGTTCCAAGGATGGCAAGGCTGCGGGATGCGACGCGAAACAGGCTGGCGGCGCCGGGGAAAGCGTCGGCATCGGCTTTGGTTGCAAACGAGTTAGCCAGAGCCTTGGCGTTCTCGGCCCAGACATATGAACTTTGCAGATCTTCAAGTAAAGTCGGCCCCGGGGCAGTCGCCGGTTTGGATGCTGGCTTGGTTGGCGTTGAGGGTGCTGCCGCGACTGGAGTAACCGGGCGCTCATCTGGTGGCGGCGCGGGTGACTGCGCGGCAGCAAGCGAAGTGAGTAGCAGCACTGCACCGCTGGCGGACACATGAACTGGCATTTGAGGATTCATTTTAGAGTCGCATGATGGGCCGAAGTTTCATTCCAGCGGGCTACATGAGACTTGTACGTCAAAGCTCAGGGTTTGTCTCACAAATAACACGACTGGACGTAAAAACTAGGGTTTTGGTCTTGCAAGCCCTACCCGCAGCCGCGGCAACCGTGGTCACAGCCGCCCTAATTCGGGGGTAGCTAACAACTCAAAGCCGGATGGAGTGGTGCTCCTCAAACTGGCAAAAAAGTCTCGCAAGCGGAGGCTGTGCCGGGAACGGTTCGCCGAGCGGCAGGCAGCAATTTCCTACCGCTTACAGAAGCCCCCAGCCAATCTGGGCGGCGGCATCACCGGCGAGGTACCCACCGGTGTAGTCGCTGCCATCTTCCGGTTCGCGATCGCGCGGCGGGCCTTTCTTGATGACAGGCTGGCTGCGGCGGAAGTTCCAGACGTCGCCCTCCTGCATACCGGCCCAGATGCGTTCCTGACCACCCGTAAAACGGGCGCGGATGCTGATTCCGCCGGGGAGATTGTTGATTATCCGCACGAGGCCACCAGCGACCTTTTTCACGCTTCCGCGATTTCCTGAAACCGGACCGTGGTGCTTCAGGTATGCGTATCTGTGCGGATCGAGTCGGTCGGCGACGAATGAATCGCAATCGTGACGGTCGATGCGGTCGAGCACACGGAAGGTGATCAGGATTCTGTCATTGTCATCAGGCTGGGCGGCGTTGTACGCCGTGCGGACGGTTTTTCGCTTGCCTGTTTCCGGCCCATCGGTCGCTTTGGAAAGGTTCTGGAACGCCGCCGCGTCTGCGGTTGGCGGTTCGTGGAGCATCCAATCGAAGTGGCGGGAACCGTCGGGAAGCGTGTGTTCGAGCAAGACCATTTGTGTTGCCATGAGATTCCCCAGTAAACAACTCGCCGGCGATGGACCAACCTTGTGCGCTCAACTGCAAAACGGTAGCGCGGTGACAGGCAGGGAGGCAAAACGCCCTAAACCGACCGGTGGCGGGGTGCGGTCTGGTAATGGGCTGCGAGCGTTGCCCGGGTTAGGGTAGGCGTTCAAACGGGGGGTTGGACCAAACACGCAAAAAGCTTTGAGATCCGGCCTTGGGGGCCAGAAACTGCGGAAGTTCCGACCAACCATTCGATCCTGCCGATAGTGGGTCGGGCGAGTGGCCGCCACAGGATTTGGGGCTCGGATGATTGGGCTGGAAATTGAGGTTTGCAAGTTCGGTTTCGGGGGAGTCGGATTTGGTGTTTCGATTTGACCGGTTGGTATTGTGTACTCATGTTTTCACTTCACTGACACTGCCCTGCTGTGTCGCTCTTTGCCGAGACCCCTCTATGACGCTTCACACCGCTGCAAAAACGACTTGCCGAACCGCTCCCAACCGCATGGGACTTGCGCCTGCGGTGCTTGGTGCGATGGCGGGACTTGCACTTTCCGCCGCGGCGTTTGGGCAAGCCACTCCCGCGGCCAAGCCAGTTCAGACACCGCCGGGCGCTAGGCCGGTCATGCCAAACAAGCAGAACGTGCCGCCGGGTGTCATGCCGGCCGCAGTTCCAGGGGCCGTGCCGGGCGCACCCGGGGGCGGCGGGCAGCCAGCAGGAATGCCGAACGCTGGGTTGGCGGAGCCTGTTCCGACGACACCGATGCCAATTGCCGACAAAGGCGACACGTTTTCATTTGGGCCTTTTGCCGAGCCTGTTGAAATCAAGCTGCTGGCAGACTTGGTGGCGGCGAAGCTGAACATTCAGATTCTGGCGACGGATGTGACACTGCGGGACAAAAAGGCGCTGCTGCTGACGGCGGTGGACATTCCCAAGGACAAGCTGCTGGAGTTTCTGAACTTTCTCCTGGCGCAGAACGGGCAGGC
>JBBRKQ010000025.1:0-44701 GCA_038231815.1 Phycisphaerales bacterium | reverse complement strand
AGCGCCTCCAGCCCGCTGGTTCGCTTAAACGCATCCTCCGCTGGCGTAATTGGTAGCAGCCAAAAGATGCTGCGAGCATGTCCCGTAGCATCGCGCGGGCCTTGCTCCATCGCCGGGCCAAACAGATACGGCAGGCTCACCAGCCCGCGGGTGCACACCGAATCATCAAGCCAGGAGCGGTGCAGATCAACACTGTGACCCACACCCAGGTGCCGCTCCCCGGCCGCGTGGCGTAGGGCAATGGTGGTGAGCAACTCGGCCAGTGAATCGTCGGCCCGGGGAGAGAGCAGAAACAGCTCCAGCCGCGGCAGGACAGCCGCTTCGGACAGACCCAGCGTTGCATACGCGTAGAGTCTGCGGTAATTCGGCCGCTCATCGCGGTCGGGGTCTGCATCGCCCTCAGCGCTATCTTCGGCAATCGGTGCAGCGGCATCCAGTTCAAACTGCGGACGCGATGCGGCGACATCGGACGGATCAAACCTGGCAATCTGAAAAGTCTCGGGAAGCAACCAAGGCTCGGCCAGCGGCGGGCGCGAGATAGAAAGTATCGGCCCGAAGAACCTGCGGTAGTGATCAATCAGCGGGCGGTGGATATCGAGAGGTTGCATGGCGGGGTGAGAGGATAGAGCGGCGGAGGAGCGTACGGAATCACTGACGTTCTCGGTACCCACGAGTTCGCCCACAAAACTGGACCGAAGGGCTATTCGCGGGTGCTCCGCCGGCAATTGTGGCCATGCAAACAGTTCAGTAATCGTGGCAGCCGACCAATCCAAGCTCTCTTGCTCTTGCAAACCGGCAGTCGCCGATCCAGATCGCGATAGCCTGAAGCCAGCGCTTTAGCGGCACCACTTCACATAGTCAAAGAGCGCCATGCTGGGTGTCACTTCATCAACGAAGCGACTTGGCTAGGTGATCCAACACACGAGCCGCTGTCACAAAGCGAGTTCGAAGTCAAGCGCGTGAACAGTCACCAAAGTGAAAACGGCCCGCGATGAGTGGTCATCGCGGGCCGTTTGGTGTCATTTTCCTCTGTTCATCTGCAATTCGTCGGACCGAGTGTTGTCGAAATTACTTCTCCAAGTCCTTGAGCAGCCGCTCCTGCTGAGCGAACCATGCCGGCGGAAAGCCCTTGATCTCCGGCATCTTCCTGTTGTGCTTGCGGGTCTCGTTCATCTTGCGGAGTGCAGACTTGGCATCACCGATGGCATCAGGCTGACGCTTCTTATCGCCCCGAAGCTGCTCAGCACGGGTGACGGCGATCTGGTAAGCGCGGTAAAAGTTGTCGAAGTCTTTGTTAGCCTTGTCATTGGCCTTGATGTTGTCATCGATGAAAGTAGTCGCCTGCTTGCCGGCCACCACGTATTCGGTGATGCCCATGGTCTTCATCAGTTCATCGAGCGTCGCGGCGGTGCCCTTAGAGAAACCAACTTGGAGCGCTTCATTCGCCGTCAGCGTCAGGATCTTGCCCTGCTGATTCAAGATGATCTTACCGGAGAGGTCCTGGAAGAACTTGACGTTGCCGTTTTCATCGATGTTGGCCGAGAGCGGCTCCATGATCTGCATTGCCCGCATGATCTTGGGATCACGATTGGCCCAGCGAGAGGTTTTCTCCATCTGAACCAGAATGCTCTCGCGGGTGTCAGCATCCGCCTGAACCATCTGACCGCCACTAACCTGATGCCACGCGGTACATGCGCCGATGTTGCCTCCGGGTAGGAAGTACATGTCAGCGATCGGCCAAGGGCTCATCGCGGCACAAGAAATCGCACTTTCGATCCATGCAACGGTGCGGAACTTGGTCTTGTAATCATTTTGGAACACATTCTGGAAGGGCTCCATCTCGCTGAGGGCACCACCGCCAGAGTTAATTCGGACAACAACAACCTCGACCTTGTCTTTTTCTAGCAGCTTCACGGCATCTCGCCAAGCCTGAGCGACGATTTCAATGCCCACGGTCGACTCTGCCGCACCCTGGGCGGACTTGGGAAGTCCAAAGTTCAGCACCGCCACACGCGTCGCGGTGCCAGTCAAGACCTTGTCCGCCGACTTCTTTTCATCCTTCTTGGCATCAGCCAGCGGATCTACCTTCGGCGTGGTGACCGGCGCCTCCTCCGGCTCATCATCCTCCGGATCGAACGCCGCATTGGCAACCGAGGCGGTGAAAGCGAAGGCAATCGCCGCGACCGATGCGGCTAAAAATTGCGTGAATAGTGGGTGTTTTTTCATGGGTGTGAACGCCATTTTCAGAGTCCTTATGTTAAATCAAGACCGTGTACTCAAGCTGCATAGTTCGTATGCTTTATCTTGCAATTCTCTTTTAAGCAACCCACCTACGGCGGGTTCGCCACTTTACTCAGATCTCATCCGTTTTGATGCCAGTTTTTTCCCGCTGTGGCCCGCCACGGATCAGAACTTGGATCAGGACCAGGCATTACTTGCTCATCTGCTTGAGCAGTTCAATCTGGTCCTTCAGCAATGACACGCACTGATCAGCGCTGCCGCTGCCAACAGACTGCGCCAGCATCCGGGGGTTCAGGCACTTGGAGTACTTTTCAACCCGATTAAGTGCCTTGCGGAGCAGACTGATCTGGCGATCCCGCGCCTCGCTCCGCGCGTTGGGTGTGTCCTTTTCCGGACGAACATCGCGGTAATCCCGCATCGCATCAGCGATTTCGGTTTCGGCCCTGCGAACCTCGGACTCCCATTCATTGAAAATCTTGTTGGAGCGGCCATCAATTTTCTTGGCGTTTCGGATGATGCCGAGCTGTTCGAGAAGTTCATCGCCGCTGGCGACCGTGCCCTTAGAAACTTTCAGCTTCAGAGCCGTATCAGCGCTCAAGGTGAGCACATCATTGCCAAGCCCTCGCTTGATGTCCTGCAGCGTGTCCCGGTTGCCTTCCTTGCCGTCATCAGTCAAAAGGATCTCGCCGGTGTCATCCATGAACAACTTGGGCTCTCCGCCCTCCATCGTCATCGACATCACCGTTGATGTGTCGGCCATCGCCAGAATAATCCTGCCATCAAAGCAGCCCTTTTCACCCATGCCCTTGGCCTCACCAAGACGCAGCGAAATCTGCTTCTGGCGTGCGGTCTCATCGGAGCCCCGGAACATGAACTCGGTATAGCCCAACCCACCGTGGTGCGCATCGGGATGGTAATACAGCTCTTTAAAACCAAAGACCAAGAATGCGGATGGTCCCATCGCCTTGTTTACCCAGCCAATGACCCTTGGCTTCTTTGTCCACTGCTTGTCATCGCGGATGCTGTCAATCAGCAGTGTGCTCATCTCCGTAGCCGAGAACAACCCATTGTTCCATGTGATTGAAAGCGAGTCCGCCTCGGCGTTTGCCGCATCGGCATCAATCTGCTGACCGCCGAACGCCCACTCCATGTTAAAGTACAGAATCAGATAGTCCGGCTGGTTCTTCTTAACATCCGCAAGAGCACGCGTCAGCGACTGCGGCGAAATCCGCCGGCCAAACTCACCTTCCAACGGCATGAGATACACCGTTGGACGGTCGGCCTCAGCATCCTCCTTGCCAGCGGCGCTGTCACCAACCGGCTTGGCATCCACGGCCTTGGCAACCGCGGGCGCACCAGTCTTTGCTTCATCTGCGGCCTGTGCCAGCGCTATCGCCGGAAGGACCAGAGCCGTGACGTACATTGGCAGCAGCATTGCACCGCAGCGAACGAGAAGAGATGTGGCCTTGTTCATATTTGAAACCCTATTCAAAGACTTGTTCCAAAAGCTCGCGCCCGGCTTGCCGCCTGCGTGGGCAACTACCCGAGCGTGCACGCCATTTTAGATGCGCTGCTGCCGAACCAGTTCCATCGCACCCGCCAAATCGCAGATACGACCTTCAAGCTGGGCGTCATACACCATATCCAACATACGTTTGAAATCCGGTCCGGGTTTGTATCCCGCCGCAATCAAATCTCCGCCACCCACCAGCGGCATCGGGTTGATTCCGGGTCCAATAATTTCTAGTTCTTTGACTCGAAATACCGCTTTCTCCGCCTCTCTAGGTGAAGTACCGCCCAGTACCTGAAGTGCCGATGCAAAGCACTCCCGAGCCGCCATTCGCTTCTGGACGGCCACCGTTGCCCCGGACCACTCATGCTGCAACTGCCAAAGGCTTTCGAGCGTGCCGGTCATCGCCGCCAATTCATCGTTGCTCAAACACAACCCGCGACGCCAGTGCTCCACCGTCCCGGCCCACCACTGCGGCTCCGTTCCCGGCTGCCTGTCCACCAGCAGGGCCGCCAGCAGCGTGCCAAAGTTCGCCCCTGCCGCAGCGGCCTCCAGTGCTGGCCACGCGGTTTGGTCTGGCAAACTACCCCCCCGCTGCCGGACTGTTCCCGCCCCGTCCGCACCTGCAATCGGGCCAAACAGCGGGATATCGAGCCCGAGCGACACCAACAGCCGCACCGCTGCCACCCGGGCTGGGGCACTGCGCATCAACATCCGGCGGAGTTCCTCACCAATTCGCTCACGCGAGACGCCGGCCAGTGCCGCAGCGTGCAGAGTGATTGCCTGCGCGGTTGATGCTTCAATGGCAAACCCATACCGCGCTGCAAACCGCACTGCCCGGAGCGCTCGAAGGTCATCCTCTTTCAGCCTGGCGTGGGCATCACCCACTGCACGAATGACTCCGGCCTGAAGGTCCGCGACGCCGCCGACTAAGTCAATAACCTCGCCAGCCACAGTTGCGCCACCCCGCGCTGCGGTGCGTACCGCCGAGAGCGGATCCAGAAACAACGCGTTGATTGTGAAATCACGACGCTGCGCATCATCGTGCGGCGTAGAAAACACAACCGAATCGGGGCGACGCTTGTCTGTATATGTGCCATCGCTGCGGAATGTCGCTACCTCTACCGGCACACCCTCCGCCTTTACCAGAGTCACACCAAAGGCCTCACCAACGAAGTGCGTCGCGAACTTTGGTTGTTTCAGCAACCCCTCGATCTGCCGCGGCGTGGCTGATGTCGCCACGTCATAGTCCGATGGGTGCAGGCCGAGCAACTCATCGCGCACGCAGCCACCTGCAAAGTACGCCAGAAAGCCCGCCTGCCGAAGCAGCGAGACAATTTCGGTGGCAACCGATCGGGCGTGCGTGGGATCGCTGACTTGAGCCATGGCCGAAACGATAGTGAGCGACGCGAGCCCGCACCAAACTGCGGTTTGGAGGCAACGAGCAGCAAACGAAAACACAGCCCACCCTTACGCTCCGGGAGCCACATTTGCCACCTTGGCGGCGTGCGCTCTGGCCTCATCCAGAAAATCTACCCCCCGCCGCAGGTGCGGAATCACGATTGACCCGCCCACGATCAAGGCGATGTCAAAGCACTCCCACAGTTCGTGATCCGTGCACCCCGCTTGAATGCACTGATCGATGTGGTAGCTGATGCAATCATCGCACCGCAGCACCATGCTGGCACATAAGCCCAGCAGCTCCTTGGTCTTGCCATCAAGCGCGCCTGGCTGGTAGCAGTTGCCATCGAGCGTGAAAAATCGCTTGGTCTGCAGCGTACCCGCCGGACGTTGCGGCGTGCCTTGGCCAAGAATTCGCTCATTTAGACGGGTGCGGAACGGTTGGAACTGTTCAAAGCGTGACATGGTTTTAATCTGCCTTTTATCCGGACCTATTAGAATCCCTAAAATCTTTTGATATTCTCTGCCGGTTTTGCCGGAGAATGCGCTTTGACAGTACCAGTGCTAGCCCACTGTATTGGCGGCCAGGTCTTGAGGTGTACCCAGGGTCAGGAGTCACAGGGGGGAAGGATCGTCCGGGCGGGAAGGAATCAGCGGGAAGGGGGACAGCCAAGGGGCTAGGGAAAGAGGCTGGGGAAAGGGTTCGGGAACGGGGGAGGGGCTAGGGACTGGACTTGGCAAACGCCAAAGGGGGGGTCGGGTACGCTAGGGTTCGGAACGGGTGTAGCGGAATTGAGGCTAAGGGGTGGAAGAGGGAAGCGGGTGGTACTGCGCAAACAGGCGCGGCGTAGCAATCCTGCCACGCCGCGCCTGTTTGTTTTTTTAAGCACCCACGCAGCAAGTAAAAGGGCCCGGCAACTGTGTGCCGGGCCCTTGGTAAAAGTTCAACCTTGTTTGCTTCGGCGCTGCCCCAAAGTTTCACTCTCTAGAGCGTGCCATCCACCAGCGTTGGCTTACTTGCCAGCAGCATCAACAGCAGACTTCAAAGCATCAACCGTCGGGATGTTCTCAAAGAACGCCGCGACTTTGCCATCTTTTCCGAGCACGGCAATTGATGGGAACCCACGCACGCCGAAGCTCTTGGCGGCTTCATCACCATTGATGGCCGAACGGAACGATGCCTTGCTGTCAGCGATTAGCTTCTGCACGCGGGGCTCTTCATCAGACCCTTCGCGGCACGCGATCGCGAAAACCTTCACGGCCTTGCCATCAACCTTGCCAACCAAACCCTGCATGTTCTTGGCCATCTCGTTGGAAGCCGGGATCATGGGGCTCCAGAAACCCAGCACCGTGACAGTGCCGGCCAGATCGGCAGACTTCAAATCTCCACCACCGGCCAGCTTCAGCTCAAAGGCCGGAGCAACGGTGCCCACTGCCAGACCACCAGCCGCCGGTGCGGCAGCGGGCTTAACTGCCGGGGCCGCCGCTGAGGGCGCAACCTCAACAGGCTTTGGCTCTTCCTTGACAAACTTAAAGCCATCAGGAGTCTTGATCTCCAGGTCTTTGACCGTTAGCTTCGGATCAACCTTGACCTTGGTAATTTCCCAGCGGCGCACGAGGGACTGATCCTTACCGATCGGCCGAGAAATCTGGTACATCCGGGGGAGCCGGTCCTTCTGCGAAATGGCAATGGTGTGCTCGCTCTTGTTGTCGGTAACAACCTTGACAACATCGCACGCTTCACCATCAACCATCTTCGGCTCATCAACACTAATATTAGTTGCACGCTGCTCCTTCTCGAAGGGCTCGGCATCAGTCAGCGGCGGCGGAAAGAGCACGGTGCGTACGCGATTGACGTACTTGTCGCCGTCGGTCTTGGGCGCCATCGGACGCTGGAAGACGATCTTTTCCTTCTCGTCAATGTGCGTGACGGTCTGGTTATCAATCAAAGAAACAAGAAACTTCAACTTCCCGTCGACAGCAACTTCGGTCTGCGCATCGGCCATGAAGGAAGGCGTAGCCAAGTTGATCGCCGTCGCTGCACCGGGAGTGTGGGCAATCGTGGCTGGGCGCAGGTACGTAATCGTGCCCGTCCCGCCGAGCTTCAGCCCGCCAGCGCCCTCGGTTGAGGCTGAGACGGTAAACGTCACGCCACGCAAAGCCTTGATGGCCTCTGCGGATTCGGTCATGAGCTTCTTGGCGGCGTCGTCAACCTGCGCAAAAACCGATGCCGCGGGCATGGCCACGCACACGATTGCAGGAAGCGCAAGCCGGAACAGGGAGGAAGAGTCCGATTTAGAGTTGAACGTGAACATGGGGTACGAGTCCTGGGTGGAACGTCCGCATAATTTGAGATGCGGAATCTGGGAGTTGATAGTACGGACGTAACCCGCATTGGGTTGCCCGAGATTTCGTCGAATTATCCCCGGCGGATGAGGCACTTTAGATTCGGGGGCCATGAATCTGCAAGAAATCGCCCATAGAGCCCGGAACCGGGGACCGGCCTAGCTGGTTGTCCCTGCACGTGCTCTCAACCCCCGACACCCACCCCCCCAGTCACTTTCCCTCCGCCGGGGCCCGACCGGCCGTACAAAGTTATCAACAGACCCACGATTCAAACATACTCCCCCCAATTTTGAGGACCCCTTTTGACTCTAAGGCATCAGATCCATCGAATACACTCTGCCAGCGAGCATTTCGTGTGGGAAACGGCCACAACACAACAAACGGCCGAGTCAGGGCGGGAGATTTGCGGAGCCAGCTATGTCTCTGTTCCATTCAAAGAGTTTGTCCAAGTCAACAGATGCCTCTCCTGCGACGACCTCGCGGTACGGTGGCTCACGCCTGCTCCCAGCGATGCTCCCTTCGGTGCTCTTGGCCGCTGCGGGCATGTTGGCTCTCACCCCGGCGGCGAGCGCGGGCGGCTCGTTTAGCTTTGGCTTCAGCTTCGGCACCACGTTCCGCGACGGTTGCGATCCGTGCGTGCCCTCTTGGTGGAGCAGCCCGACGTACAGCTCCTCAGTTGTTATCAGCAGCGGATGGAACAACTACGACCCATGCGGCTGGAACAGTTGGACCCCGGTGTACCGCCAGCCCGTGATTGTGAGTTCGTACGTGAGCCGGTCCTACTGCGCACCGGTGATCGACCCCTGCTTCCCATCGTTTTGGACCGGCTACTCGCAGTGGCACCGGCCCTACTGCAGCCCGGTGGTTGTTGTAGCGCCCGTTTACCCTGTGTATTCATGTGACTTTGTTCCCAGCTACGCCATCCCCGGCCCGTGCGATGGCTTTTACAGCACTTACAGCTCGAGCGCGTACTTCAGCCCTAGCTTCGTTTCATTCGGATTCTTCTTTGGAAGCAACAACCACTGGCGCGGCAACTATCGACGCGATTGTGTGGCTGTTCGCCCACTGCCGCCCGTCTGCGAGCCCGTCGGACGCATCCGTGGCCCCATCGGCCAGCCCAATCCCGAGTTTGTCGTAGGTCAGCAGCCGGTGGTCATGGGCCCGATGCCGGTCCGCCTCCAGCCACAGCCGGTGGTGGTCCCCTCCGCTGCCAAGCCCGCAACGTTTGTGAGCGGACCATCACCCAGCGGTCCGGCACAGCCCAACTTTGGCAAGCCTGCAACCCAGCCAACCATTGCGACGAAGACCCCAATTGAGACAAAGCCGTTTGTCGCTGTGAAGCCCTCGATTGAGACAAAGCCTGGTGTTGCGACGCAGCCATTTATTGCGACAAAGCCGCCGGTGCCGACTACACCCACTGCGGTGAACCCCGTGATCCGTGAATCAACCGGTAAGCCCGTCGCCGTCAACGGCAACCCTGGCTTTGTTCCCAACAAGGTGCCAACTGCACCCGTCGCCACCAAGCCGCAGGTTCAGCAAGAGGTCAAGCCTCACGTTCAGCCCCAAGTTCAGCCCCAAGTGCGGCCCCAAGTTCAGCCCCAAGCTCAACCTCGCGTCGAGACCACCAAGCCACAACCTCGGCCACAAACTCAACCGTCTTTCCAACCCGCCAAGCCCACGATGGGCCCCGCCGCTCCGGCTCCGGCAAAGCCTGCTGCTACACCTAGCACTAACGCATCGGAGAAGTCGCCTTCAGCCCAGCCCCAGTTCCGCTCGTTCGTTCCCTCCAAACCTGCGGCCGCGGCACCTACGAACTCCGGCTTTAACAACCAGCCCTCAGCCTACCAGTCCCCATCGCAAGGGTTCACTGCCCCGTCCCGTCAGGTGAGCCAGCCCTCGGCACCAGCGTTCGTGGCACCGCAAGGCCAACTCGGCCAGCGTGAACGCGTGCCCGGTGCTTCACCCAACGCTTCACCTGCCCAGAATTTCGCACCGAGCCAGCGTCAGGCGCCCTCGTTCGCAAAACCATCCGCGGCACCCTCACCTGCTCCCGCTCCCGCAATGCGGCAGTCCGGCGGACCATCAACCGGCGGAAACGTTGGCAAGGGTGGCGGCTTTGGTGGCGGGTTCAGTGGTGGCCAAGGCGGTGGTTTCGGCGGAGGTCCAAGTGCCGGTCAAGGCGGCGGTCAAGGTGCCGGTCAAGGTGCCGGTCAGAGCGGCGGTTCTGGCAAAGGCAAGTAACCAGTCGTGAACTAGGCACCAACGAAAATAATTTAATTCGGCCCTGCGGCCCGCCGCGGGGCCGGTTTGTTTTTGGTTCACGCCGCCCGCGTACAAACATGGGCTATGTTCGCAGCATCATCGTCCGCCCGCCGCGTGCGGTTCCCGGCGAGGGTTTTGAACCATGCATGAAGTGTCTGCACATCCCGGAGTATGCACCATCAACCTTGGCGGGCATGAACTGCACCTGCGGCCAGATAAAACGGTCTGGTGGCCGGCACACCGCACCCTGCTGGTTGCTGATTTGCACCTCGGCAAGGTTACTGCGTTTGCTGCCGGGGGAGTGCCAATCGATCCGGCAATCGGCATCCGCACTGCCGAGCGTGACCTCGCCACACTGCGGGAGGCCATTGTCAGCACCGCAGCACTGCGGGTGATTGTTCTTGGAGACCTGATCCACGCGAAAGCATCCCACGATGCGGAACTGCTTGAACATGTGGCCGCGTGGCGCAGCACGACGGCACACCTCAAAATCCTGCTGATCCGCGGCAACCACGACACCAAAGCAGGCGACCCACCGGCATCGTGGAACATGACTGTGTGTGATGAGGGCCGCGATGAACACGGGCTGCTGCTGCTGCACGTGCCGCGCTCACCATTCTCTCGCGGCCACCAAGCCCCGCCATCGGTCTGTGGGCACATTCACCCCGTGGTCTCGCTGCAAGATCTACCAGGCTGCGGCGGCCAGCGCGAGCGAGTGGCCTGCTTTGTGCGCACGAATGATCAGCTGATCCTTCCGGCATTTGGCATCTTCACCGGTGGTGGTCGCATCACCCCCACGGCGGACACAAGTTTGTACCTCATCGCCGGCAGCCGCGTTTTGGCGGTGTGATTGCCAGCTGATGAATCTGGCTCCGCCATCGCAGCTGCGTCTCACTTCTTCGCATCATCATCTTGGCCTTCATCGTCCTCATCCTCGCCATCGTCCTCAAACTCCTCATCCCCCGCGTTAAAGACTTCCGCATCGAACATCTCAAACTTTCCGCCATAAACCGAGACCAATCGCCGGTGCTCTTCCACTAGGCTTTCGATCGTCTTGATCTCGACATCGCTGTGCAGCACAAAGCCCAGCATCGGCACGCCGTACTCGCTTTCCTCGACAATGCTCTTTCGCCCAGCCTTCATGGCATCACGGTGTGCGGCCTCGCGTGAAGCATCCGTCGCAAACGCGAAGAACAAGATCACTTCGCGTGGGATGGACAGGTCCTCCTCCAGCCCGATCAGCGGACCAAAGCATGCCACTTGGCGTGCTAGGTTCTCTTCTTGGGCCGTTGGCACCATCAGCGTGGTGTACATCTCCCACTTCGCATCATCGCGAAGCGTGGTGGTAAACGGTCCGGTCTCGCCCAGCGGCTTGAGCAAATCGTGAACCTCGCCAATTGGCATCGCAGCGGGGTAGTACAGATACACGGTGCACCCCGTTTCGCGTGTGATTTCACCGGCCAGCAGCACATCGGCCTGCTCCGCAAGCGCATCGGTCAACGAAATCTCGATCTCGGCAGCACGCACCTCGGGCAGACTTTCAAAGTCATCATCATCCTTAGGGGCCGGCCATGAAAATCGCAGCTCCGCAAGCTTCTCGCAGCCGTCGCGCTGCTCCGGATCCTGAAACGAAAGATCAACCCGCACGAAGTGTGTTATACCCAGGTCATCGGTGCGCTGGAACGTGAGCCATTGAGGAGCGGATGCCATAACACGAGTCTAGCTCGCAGCAGGCACCGTTGCAGGAAAATCGAACCACAGCAAATCAGCACAATACCCCGAGGCAGCGCACACGCACCACAAGCTGGCGGCGGCAGAGGTAAAACGGCCAAATCCAGCAATTCCACCAGCGAAACCCGATGCGGCGAGCAAAGGATCAACCATCATCCACCGACTACTGTTCGTAAGCCTTATGCGGCACAAACCCGCGCTGGAAGCACAATTACAGGAAGCCGCCCCTATGCGTCACGCCATGCTCACCCTCATCACCGGCGGATTGTGCATACTTCCGGGCAGCCTCACCACTGCGGCACAGCCCGGCACGCCGCCTCCGGTCACCGCAGCCGAAGCACCTCCAGCCGCCGCGGCCATCAATCCGCTCATCGGCAAAGCACCGCCGCCAATCACCGTCGCCCGGTGGATCAAGGGCGAGCCGCTGACCAAGTTTGAAAAGGGAAAAGTCTACATCATTGATTTCTGGGCCACATGGTGCGGCCCGTGCAAAGCCGCGATCCCGCACCTCACCAAACTCGCCCAGAAACATACCGGCAAACTCGAGGTCATCGGCATCAGTATCTCCGAGCGCCAGAAGGACAACGCCGACACATCATACTTCGAGGTTGTCGAAAAATTCGTCACCAAGATGGATAACCGCATGGACTACCGCGTCGCGGTGGACACGCCCGACAAGCAGATGCACACAAGCTGGTTCAAACCCTCGAACACCGGTGGCATCCCCACCGCGTGGATCATCGACGGAAACGGCCTGGTCGCCTGGATCGGCATCGGATCTCCGAATGATGTCGAACGCATCGCCGAGGCCGTCATGGCCGGAACCTTTGACATCAGCAAAGAAACCGAACTCCAAGTGGCCGCCGAACGCGCAGCCGAGCAGCGCAGCAAGACGGACATCACCGCGGCCAAAGAGAAGAGCACCGGCATCTACGCCAAGTTCCCCGGCTACAAACAGGCCATGGACCGCGGCGATCAGGCAGCCGCCCTCGCATCACTCGAAGCCGCATTTAAAGCCGATCCGACCCTCGAAACCGGCGCGGCCTATCAATGGAAATTTATGATCCTCCTGCAGCGCAATAAGCCCGAGGAAGTCAACTTGTACGTCCGCGAGCTCCTGCAGCGCTACCCAACCAACGACGACATCATGGGCTTCACCTCCGCCTGCATCGTCAGCACCAGTGATGACGCTCGCTTCGACAAACAACTCGCACTCGAAACCGCCACCAAAGCCGCCGCACTTGCCAAGCCCGACACCCGCTGGGCCCAACACACCAAATGGCGATTAGGCTGGGCACACTTCCAGACCGGCGACAAAGCCAAAGCCATCGAGAACATGCAGGCCGCACTGGACGGCGTGAACAAGCTGAAAGGAACCTTCGACTTCGGCGACCTCGCCACCGAATGCGAGGAGGCGCTCAAGCAGTTTCGCAAGGCCGTGAAGTAGCTTCGATCCCCTGTTCACAGCCCAAACCCCCAACCGTTGCGGTCGTTGATCGATCCAAGCTTTCGTTGATCCAGCCCGCTGCAGCGGGCGGTGAGGGAGCCTGCGCCGGCTGGCACAACCTACGCACCACCAATTTCCATGATCGCTTTGCGCCGACGGAGAATCCATCGATACACAATCACAACCACAGCAATATGCGAAACCGGCAGCAGCAAAGGCCAAAGGCGAACCAGCGTAGCTTGCACAGGTACAGCCGCTGCCGGGGGCGGTGGCAAATTCTGGATCGACCCACCGGAGCGCATCGTTTGAACTGATCGCCCATCCCGCCGCGAAGAATCCTGATCGCTCCAAGTCGGAAATGGACCGCCATTGTCGGGCGAATCTGCGATCGCTTGATACACACTCTTTGCTGCAAGCACTGCCTCTTCGGTAGCCTGATCCGATCGGTCGATACCGCCCGCCCGCATTAGGTCATCAAACGCACGGCGGTCGATCGCGGGGTATTGAGCGGTGCGCACTCCATCCGCACCAATAACCTGAACCGTTCGTGCAACAAGATCAATCCGCAAATGCGGCAGTGGCGGAGAAAATAAGGCCACAGGCTCAGGCGATTGCATCGAATATGGATTCGCTTTCTCAGGTCGCAATACAAAAACAAGTTCGCCATAGGTCGCCCGCTGACGCCCAGATCCGAAACTGCGAGACACCTGCTCGACAACGGTCAATCCGAAGGGTGCTTTAAGACCATCCCAACCGCTGCTGCTCGGGGGCTGCTTGACGCTGGAAGAGCTCCGGATGAACCCGATGTTCTGGACCATCCCAAGCTGCTGGCTCGATGGCGCGGTGCCACTTCGCCAACTTGGAGGGAGCAACTCCGTCTCGATGAGATATCCGACCTACAGCAGCAGTCCGCAGGAGATCATCGCCATGACCAAAAGGCAACCAACCGCCAGCCGCAGACTGGGGCCGAACATGATCAGCAATCGTGGCGTGACGATACCCACATGCTTGATGGCGTGGCCACATTCGGGGCATACAAGCTGGCCGTTATGGCTGTACGCACAGTTGCCGCACGAAGGACCATCGATGCGCCATTCTGGCGGAATCGTGTACGTTGCTCGTAACTGCCAGTAAAGCATCACAAACACAACACAGGCGATGATGATTGGAACAATCACAGCGGTTGAACTCCTCACCGAATGGGGGCGGTCTGGAATGAAAGCATATCACAAACCCCAGCAATGGCCGCGATGCCGCGGCAATCCCGCCAACATCTAGTAGGAACCCCAGTTTCGCAGACTGGCTCACAACCCACACCACTCCGCTCGAAGCGGTACCCGGTAGGGTACCGTGTGTGAACCTGTTGATGCCATGAAACTGTTTCCATCGCAAAGGACAACTTGGCTGTGAGCGCATCTTTGACCGGCTCCACCAACCTGCCCGCACCAGGCACTCGGCACCAGGCACTCGGCACCAGGCACTAGACACGAGGCACTCGGCACCAGGCACTCGGCACCAGGCACTAGACACCAGGCACTAGGCACCTCAGCGGCAACCAAACCGACTCCGCGATACCTCGTTTGGTCAGTTTTTCATCAACCACCGGTAAGGCAGGCTGTAACCTAACAGTGGTGCGTGAGAGCATACGGTGAGTGAAACATTGCGCTTCGCCCGCAAAACCAAACCAGCAAACGCCAAATGCCTGACGCTTCACTTTCTAGAGCGGAAACTCTTTGACGGCATCAACACGCTCGCGCACGGTACGCTTCCGCGTACCGCTCTTAGTGATTTGCACCTGCGGGCGCAGCGTTCATCATGCCGCTCGGGGCTTGGGGTAATACGCCGTCGGCAGATCGCTCGTCCTAACGTCTGCTATGAGCGCACCAGACAGCAGCGGCACCGTATCGGTGCGACAGGATGAGGCCTTTGCCCGCGAGCTTGATCGTGCAGATCCGCTATCGCACTTGCGGTCAAAGTTTGAGATTCCCCGGGCCCGTGATGTTGGTGCGGCCCATGCCGGTGGAGGCGAGCTGTGCGTGTACCTCACCGGCAACTCGCTTGGCTGCATGCCCAAAGCCGCGCGTGAGGCGGTTATGGGTGAGCTTGATGATTGGGCGAAGCTCGGTGTTGAAGGTCACATTCACGGGCGCAATCCATGGTTGCCGTACCACGAAGTGTTCCGCCACAGTGGCGCCCGGCTGGTGGGCGCTCGCGCCGGTGAGGTGGTCATGATGAACCAGCTCACCGTCAATCTCCATCTGCTGATGGTCTCGTTCTATCAGCCCACCGCACAACGGTACAAGATCATTATTGAGGATCAGGCCTTCCCCAGTGACAGCTACGCCGTAAACACGCAAGCATGCTTTCACGCCAAAGCCGTTGGCTTTGATCCCGCCGCCGCGGTGGTTCGCCTTAAGCCCCGCGGCGGCGAGTGGACGCTGCGGACCGATGACATTCTCCAAGCCATCGAGCAGCACGGCGGCAGCACTGCACTGGTGATGCTTGGCGGAGTGAACTATCTCACCAGCCAGTGGTTTGACATGGCCGCCATCACCAGCGCTGCGAAGAAGAAAGGGTGCACAGTTGGGTGGGACCTTGCCCACGCCGCGGGCAACGTGCCGCTGGAGCTGCACGACTGGGATGTGGACTTTGCCGCCTGGTGCAGTTACAAGTATTTAAACAGCGGCCCGGGCGCTGTCGCGGGCGCTTTTGTGCATCAACAGCACGGAGACCGGACCGATCTGCCACGATTTGCCGGGTGGTGGGGTAATGATCCATCCGATCGCTTTGTGATGAGGCCAGAGTTTGTACCACGAGCGGGCGCTGATGGCTGGCAACTGAGTAACCCACCGATTCTGGCGATGGCGCCGCTGCGCGCAAGTCTGGAGCTGTTTGATTCGGTGGGCATGAACGCCCTGCGTGAAAAATCAGTCAAGCTCACGCGGTATATGGAGCAGCTGATTGATACCATGCCCGGCAACGGCCAGGGGCAGCGCATCGAGATCATCACCCCGCGCGACCCAGCCCAGCGCGGCTGCGCCCTTTCACTGGTGATCAAGCATGACCCGCGCGGCGCTGCGGAGTGGCTCAAAAAAGCCGGAGTCGTCTGTGATTTCCGGGAGCCCAACGTCATTCGCGCCGCCCCGGTGCCCATGTACAGCAGCTTTCATGATGTCTGGCGGTTTGTCTCCGTGTTGGCATCGCAGAGCGGCCCGGGCAAAGCGTGAGGGCGAGTGGGTGAGCTCACAGTTGACGGGCGGGTGCTCTGCCGAACCGATTTTCATCCCCTAAACAGGGTGACGTGCAGCACGGAGTCCGAGGCGCTGGAGTCGCTCATTATGGGCAACTGATTTGTTCCCTATCCTTAATTTAATCTGATGCAACTTTGGCGTGCGTCGCCGAACTTCTTTGCCGTTTTCGAGCGAGCAACTTCCTATGCAAACAGTCATCGTCGACGTCACCAGCACCGATCCCGCTTATTCCACTTATCTCACCGAGATGCTCGAGCGTGGCAATATTCTCATCCTTGAGAAGGCCCCGTTCATCCCCTCGGATGATGACATGGCCTTCATGCGCGGCATCAAACAAACTGCGTTCACCGGCCACAAGAACATTGCGTTCAAGCCAAATAAAGACAAGGTCACCGGTACGGCGGGGGCTGATTCTGAATCCGCGGCACGGTTGAAGTCCATTCTCATGCAGTATTCCAAGGGCTCGCTGGCCTTCCTCACCAAGGCCTTTCCCAGCTACGCCAGTGTGTGGAAGGTTGACTACGCCACGTATCGCCCGGTTGAGGAAGAAGGTCGCGTGCTGCCCATGAGCCATCGCAACGACCTGCTGCACGTTGATGCGTTCCCGACACGCCCGACCCACGGTGGTCGTATTTTACGGTGCTTTACAAACTTGCACCCCAGTAAGGAGCGAGTCTGGGGTACTTCCGGCTCGTTTGATGACATCGCCAAGACGTACGCGATGGATGCCGGCTTGGGCAAGGTCTCGGGCCCGGTGGCCACCGCCAAACGTGCGGCGATGCGGGCCGTCAGCGGCCTGGGCCTGAAAATCCCGAATCGCTCCGCGTACGACGAATTCATGATCGGCTTTCACCACTATCTCAAATCCAACGAGCAGTTCCAGCGCGATGGCCGCAAGTACACCACGCCGTTTGGACCCGGCGCAACTTGGATTTCGTACACCGACCAAATCGCCCACTGCGTGCTCTCAGGGCAGTACGCGATGGAGCAGACCTGCATCGTTCCCTTCTCAGCGATGCTCAAGCCGGAACTCGCGCCGCTTTCGGTTCTCGAGAAGTTGGCCGGTCGCCAATTGGTCGAGGTCAAAATGCGAAGCGCTGCTCCTTTGGCCAGCACCGGCGCACGAAGCATGTGACCGCTGGCACCCGCCGCTTACGAAAGTCAATTGACGGTTCGTTCTCGCGCGGCATTGTCCAAACAGATTACAAACAAATAAACCGCGAGCCCGCAGGCAGCCATGAGCCGGAGGGCTTGGCATTTTGCAAACCACTTGGTGCTGGGCCGGAGGCGTTCCGGCATGCCCCGAAAACGGAAGCCGGATTTGCTCGGCACAGCGTCAACGCTGCGCAGCCGAAACGCCGATATTCATGAACTTTGACGTGTGAACTTGTTCACGCGGGTGCCACGCGGGCGTACGCTGGCTTTCACGGGTCTTTCGGTGTTTGGGCACTGAAACCGGTTTCACCACGCCGCCGAGGCGGATCGAGAACACTTATGAGCACTCTGACAACGAAAAAAGCCGCCAAGAACGGCCACGCGGCGCCCGCCGCGGCGCAAGCCAAATCCACACCAAAAAAGCCCGGTCAGCACACTGCCAAAGTCGGCCAATCGGCTGCTGAGAGTGTGATCCATCGGTCATCCATCTTTGATGAAGTAGGCCTGCCCCGCGATGCCGACAATCTCTACACGCAGACCGTGGCGACCATGCTGCAGGCCAGCGAACTGATCGGCCTGCCCCACGAGGTCAAGATCATTTTGGCCCAGCCCAAGAACGAAATCATGACGCACTTTCCGGTGCGGATGGACAACGGCGAGTACAAGCTGTTTAAGGGCTACCGCGTCCAGCACAACAACGCGCTGGGGCCTTACAAGGGCGGGCTGCGGTTTCACCATGATGTGCACCTGGACGATGTCAAATCGCTCGCCTTCCTGATGACCATGAAATGCGCCTTGATGAAGCTGCCCTTTGGCGGCGGCAAGGGCGGCGTTAAGTGCGACCCGCGCTCGATGAGCAGCAACGAACTGATGCGTGTGACCCGCCGGTTCTGCGCCGCCATCAGCCATGCGATCGGTCCAGATTATGACATTCCCGCTCCCGATGTCGGTACCAATGCGCAGGTGATGGCGTGGTTTGCCGACACGTACGACTCACTGACAGACTCGAACCGCTCTACTTGGGACGCTTTTAGAGTTGTGACCGGCAAGCCGGTTGAAGTTGGCGGCTCGCTGGGTCGCGAGAAGGCGACCGGCCAAGGTGTTGTTGATGTGTGCGCCGAGTTGCTGCCGGAACTGGGCATCAATATCAAGGGCATGAAGTTCAGCATCATTGGCTACGGAAACGTGGGCAGCTGGACGGCCCGAATCTTCCACGACATGGGCGCCAAGCTCGTGGCCGTCATGGATCACACCGGCGGCATCCGCAACGACGGCGGGCTTGATGCTCACGCACTGGCAAGCTATGTTACCAAAGCCGGTGGCATTGCTGGGTTTGAGAAAGGTGCCGCAAGCACATCGGGCAAGAAGGGCAACCAGGGCGCTACCCGCATCACGTCTGAGGAGTTCTACAAGACGCAGGTTGATGTTCTGGTCCCAGCTGCTCTTGAGCAGATGATCAAGACCGAGCAGGCAGGCATCATCAACGCCAAGGTGATCGCTGAGGGTGCCAACGCCCCAAGCACGCCAGCAGGCGATCGCATCCTCCAGTCTCGTGGTGTAGAAATCTTCCCCGCCATCTTGGCCAATGCTGGCGGTGTGACGGTCAGCTACTTTGAATGGGTGCAGAACAAGAGCTGCACGACATGGAGCGGCGAAAAGGTTGATGATGAACTCAACCGCATGATGGTTGCCGCCGCGGCCCGCACCAAGGCCGCCCGCGACAAGTATCGCTGCGACATGCGCACCGCGGCATACTGCGCAGCACTTGAGACGGTGGGCAAGGCGTATGCCGTTCGCGGCATTTTCCCGTAAGCTCGGTCGCTGGCTTTGGGTATGTGCGGCAGCCCGCACCCTCCAAAGCGTTTGGGGGATGAGGCAAATTGGGCAGTTTGCACAAGGCCCCGAGCAATCGGGGCCTTTTTTTTGCGCAAGCACCCCAAAGCGACGTTGATGGACAAACACGGGTTCCGGGCGGGAATCTCGGCTTGGAGATTCGTTCAAACTAGAGACCCAAGACCAATACTTTAATATGCAGTCAATGTAAATACTCAAATTGGGTGGCAATTCTCATGCCGCGGGTTATATTAAGAAGTCATGTTGTTTGCAGTCGCCTTCTGTCAGGCGACTCAGGCAACCGTAGCTGCCGCTTCCAACGGGTGTTCCGTTGGGTCAGCGAGCGGGCATTCGCCCCGGCGGTGAAAGGTACTTGAAGGTACTTGGGCACAACACAGCCCAGTTGGTCTCACGCAACGCGTGAAGAGGAAACACGAGATGAAAAAAGTAATTCTGAGCGCACTGATGTTGACCTCACTGGCTGGCGCTGCCCAAGCCCAGGTGGTTTATAACTTCACCACGCAGACCGCCAACCGTATTGAGCCCGCGGCAACCACGATTGTTTTGGATGATGCCTTCATCGCCAAGAGTCTGACGGGTGCAAACACCAAGATTAACCTCGCCAGCGTGACCGTGGGCATCCGTCGCCTCACCGGTGCGCTAGCGACCGATGTTTCGGTGTATGCCGCTGAGTTCACCGGTAACACCGTTGGCGGCGCCTCCGTCGGCACGCCGGTTCTGCTGGGCTCGGTAAGTCTGCCCGCGCGTGTTGGCGGCAGCGTCACCGAAGAAGTCACGATCGGTACCACGGTTCCGTTTGTTGGCTAGAGCGTCTTTACCATCAACGGCGACATCCCGAATGCTCCGCTGCACCGCGGCTTCTTGGTTGGCGTGCAGATTTCCAACAGTGCTATCAACGGCTGGCGCATCGTCAGCGCGGGCACCGTTGGCGCAAACTTCTTCGATCGGTTCTACCAGAGCCTAAACGGCGCCGCCGTTGGTGCGTTCAACTTCACCGACCCGACCGTCCCCAACGCTTTCTACGCCCGGGTCAACGGCACGTTCTCTGATCCCGTCACCTCTGACCCCAAGGGCCAGGGTGTTGCGGTTCCGGCACGGATCGACAACGATCTCGCCCAAAGCGCTACCCTCCGCGTGAGCACGATCGGTGGTTTCTTGCCCTCATCGACCGGGCTTGGCGTCGTTGTCGATGCTTCGGCCCTTGGCGCTGGCAGCCTCACCCTGCTCGACGATGGTGTCGCCCCCGACGTCACCGCTGGCGATGGCATCTTCAGCGCCACCATGAACCTTGCGGCCAACCAGGTCGTCGGTGGCTATCAGTTGCCATTCACGGTTACTGAGACCGACCCCGCGGCCCGCTTTGGCACTGGCAACATCGCCTTCACGGTGACCGATGCCAGCGGCTCATGCTGCTTGAACGGTGGCTCCACCTGCGAGATCCTGCTGCCCTCCGCCTGCAGCGCCGCACTGGGCACCTTCAACGGTACCGGCTCAATCTGCTCAACACCCGATACCTACACGGCTTCGGCTGCTGGCGGTACGTTTGAAGACATCTCGGCCACCGGCACCGCGTTCATTCCTGACAGCGGCACCACGGACGACGGCTCACAGGCCGTTGCTCTGCCATTCTCCGGCGGGTACAACTTCTACGGTGTGCCCTTCTTTGCAGCCTATGTGAACAACAACGGTGCCCTGTCGTTCTACAACGCCATCGGTAACGCTGGCTTTGTTGCCAACACCATCCCCTCCGCTGGCGTTCCCAACGGCGCGGTGTTCGGCGTGTGGAAGGACCTCGACCTGACCCCGGTGACCGGTGGTGGATCACTGGTCTATGAGACCCGTGGCACAGCTGGTGTTGACCTGCGGTTCATCGCTCAGTGGACCGCCGTTCCCGAGTTTGGTCTCGCTGGCACCACCAGCAACACCTTCCAGATTGTGCTGTTTGAGAACGGTGACTCGGCAATTCGCTACGGCACCATTGACTTGGCCGTCGCCGATACGGACTTCGCCTCTGGTATTGAAGACCCGACCGGAGCACTGGGCACCAACATCCCAGCGACCAGCCTCGGAACGGGTAATACGGCCCGTCGGCTGAACTTTGTCACGGCAACCCAGGCGTGCTTCTGCACGTCCGACGTCAACCGTGACGGTATCGTTGACGGCAACGACTTCACCGCCTTCATCAACTCGTACGGCGTGGGTAACCCCGCCATTGATGCGACCGCTGACGTCAACCGTGACAACATCATCGACGGCAACGACTTCACCGCCTTCATCAACGGCTTCGGCGCCGGCTGCTGATCCGCTCAGCGGACAGCCGCTGAAGTGAGTAGTTGACTGAGATACTGATTCCCTCAAGCCCGGCGGCCTTCGCCGGGCTTTTTATTTGCGCTGAGCCATCGGAGTAAATTGCATCGCACTGGGCGGGGTCGCGGCGTCTCGCGGGCAGGGTAGAGCCCGCCGCGAGCCCGGGTCAGAAGTTGATTCGGCGCAGCGCACGATCAGCGGGGCCGAGGTCAATCCATGAATTGCATCGCAGCGCTTTCAAATGGCGCACACCGAGGTCGTGCCGCGGTGGGTGCTCCTGGTTGCTGCGAATCAACGCGTTGGGTAGCCGCTCAGCGCTGCGGGCGATGGCGTTCTGGGTCGCGATGAGGCCGGCCAAGGTTTCGGGCTTCGTCTTAGTCTTAGCGGCGTGGCATAGCGGGGTTCTTGACCATGCGATCGCTCAACCAAACCGCTTCAGCGCTGCTGCTGTGAGCTTTTTGCCCACTTCCCACGCCGGGCCCGGGAAGGTGTGAATCGCTCCAATGCCCTTGTCCATCGCTGCGATCACTTCGTCGGCATCCTTGCAGCTCAGCACCAGCGGCGGGGTGAGTTTGATGACATCAAGCCTGTGCCCGGCCACTTGGGCCAGAATGCGGTGATCGGTCATCAGCGGCATCAGCATGCTCTGGCAGAACAGGCTTGGATCAGCCTTGTGCAGCAGGTCCCAGCCGGTGGCAAGGGCGATGTTGCGGAGGCCGGAAGGGCGGCAAAACTCAATCGCGATCATCAGCCCGCGGCCACGCACCTGCTTCATAATCGGGTACTTGGGCATCATCGCCCGCAGCCCGGCCATGAGATAGTCACCCACAGCCTGCGAGTTCTCCACTATCTTTTCCTGCCGCATCACGTGCAGCACGGCCAGGCCCGCCACCATGGACAAATCATTCATGCTAAAGGTGTTCTGAATCCGCGAGCAATGGTTCATGCTCGGGAACACCTTGGTATGAATCCAATCGCGGCACAGCACCGCGGATGTTGGCACCGCACCGGCCGAGAGCGCCTTGGCTGTGATCAAAATATCAGGTTGCCACATCTGACCACCGCCATCATGCTGGCAGGCCCACCACTTCCCAGTGCGGCCAAACCCGGTCTGAATCTCATCTAAGATAAATAGCGTGCCATGCTTGGAGCACAATTCCGCGACACCTTTCAGGTACCCAGTCTCCGGAATGTTCACACCCTTGCCCTGAATAGGCTCGACGATGAACGCGGCAACATCCTTGCCAGCCAAGGCCTGCTCTAGGGCAGCCAGGTCTCCGAACGGGATCTCCACCGTGCCGGCAAGCAGCGGTCCGAAGCCCTCTCGGAACTCATGATTACCCGTCACGGCGAGAGCCCCAAACGTGAGGCCGTGGTAGCTGCGATGGCAGTACACCATCTTTTCGCGGCCGGTGGCGATTCGGGCCATCTTCATGGCCGCATCCACACCCTCTGCTCCGCCCGATGCGAAGAACACCTTGCCAAGGTCGCCGGGGGCAAGCTGCACCAGCTCCTTGGCCAAGAGACCCGCGGTGCGGAAAATGCCGATGCCGGGCAAGTTGGGTAAATCCGCATCCATCGCCTGTTTGATGGCATCACGAATCACCGGATGGTTGCGACCGCACGCAAACACAGCATACCCGCCCAGACAATCAATCCAGCGCTCGCCCGTCTGGCTGTACAAGTACGCCCCCTGGCCGCGCACAAACGGTACATCAAAACCGATCGTTCGCAGCACCGCTGCGATCGATGGGTTGATGAACTGTTCGTGCAGGCCCAGCATGGCCTTTGGAGGATTCCCGGCCAGCAGGGCTTGCAGATCAAATGGGGCGGAGCCGGACGCATCGCTGTTGGAAAGAGGCAGACCCTTTGCTGGGTCCGGGGCGGCACCATCACCAGCGGAAGAATCACCGCCGCGGGTCTTGGCTGTGGAAACAAACGAATCAAGAGTGGTCATTCGATGAGCCCAGCGAAAGAGGCGAGGCGGGTAGGACGGAAGGCAATGTTAGCGGATTTTACTCGGGTACCACGCCAGAGTCCACGTTTCGGGGGAATCGGTTTACTACACTTTCAGTGTCGTCTGTACGTCCGGATATCTGCACCGAATCAACCAATTCATCGGATACCTCCGGCAATGGCCGTGATCCCCGAGGCGTGGTTCCGAAAACGGTCACTGAACAAGCTCTGTGTCATTGGAGTATCTCGTCATTATGCGATCAATCCTTACCATCGTTATGGCCAGCGGCCTGTGCATTTCAATCGGAACCAGCGCTATGGCACAGGACAAATCGGCCGCGCCAGCCCCCGCAGTGGCTCCGGCCGCAGTTTCAACAGCAACCACCGCGGCGGCTGCAACGCCAGCTGTGCTTGAGAAGGGCCGGGGCGAGCTTGTGGCCGGTGTCTCTAAGCCAATTTCTCGCCACTTTGCGTCATACTTTACCGATGCGGACGCAGTGGCCACCTTCGCGCTGAAGAAGCCGCTGGCCAAGGCCGGTGAGCTTGGCCCGGAGACAACCATCACGCCGTTGTTTGGGCGGGACAAGGACCGCCACGTCGCCCACATTCCCACCGCCGCGGGCACCTCGCTGTATGGCACCGGTGAGGTTGCAGGCCCCTTAAAGCGAAACGGGTTCACCAATGAAACTTGGAATACCGATGCATATGGCTATGACCTGACCAGTGCCTCGCTGTACCAAAGCCACCCTTGGGTGCTGGCCGTGAAGGCCGATGGCACCGCCTTTGGCGTACTGGCCGATACCACCTACCGCTGCGAGATTGACCTGAAGAGCGGGATCACGTTCCGATCAGCGGGCAAGCCGTTTCCGGTGTACATCATCGAGCGTGCCAGCCCGCAGGAAGTGGTCATGGCACTCTCGGAGCTGATTGGCACGATGCCGCTGCCCCCCAAGTGGGCGCTCGGCTTTCACCAATGCCGCTACAGCTACTTTCCTGAGGCCCGCGTGCGCGAGATTGCCGAGGGTTTCCGCAGCCGGAACCTTCCCGCCAGTGTGCTGTGGTTTGACATTGACTACATGGACCAGTACAAGGTCTTCACGTTTGACAAAAACCATTTCCCGGACCCGGCCCGTCTAAACGCAGATCTGCACGCGATGGGCTTTAAGACCATTTGGATGATTGACCCCGGGATCAAGGCTGAGAAGGGCTATTCCGTTGCTGATGACCTCTCCGGCCGCGGCTATGAGGTGAAGACCAAGTCTGGCGAATCGTTTAAAGGAGCGGTATGGCCAGGGCCGTGCTACTTCCCCGATTACACCAGCGATCAGGTGCGAGACTGGTGGGCCGGACAGTACCGATCGTTCATGGCAGTAGGTATTGACGGCGTATGGAACGACATGAACGAACCGGCCGTGTTCAACGTGCCGAGCAAGACCATGCCGGAAGATAACCAGCACCGAGGCGGCCTGTACAGCAGCGGCCCCGGTATTGAGCCGCAAAAGGTCACCGCGGGTGACCACGCGCGGTTCCACAACGTTTACGGGATGCTCATGGCACAGGCCACGCTTGATGGCATCCGCGTTGCCGTCCCGGAGAAGCGACCATTCGTGCTGACCCGGGCCGGGTACATCGGCAGCCAGCGTTACGCGGCAACCTGGACGGGCGACAACGCGGCAACATGGGTTGATCTTGAGCAGTCCATTCCCATGGCGCTAAACCTTGGACTATCCGGGCAGCCGTTCGCTGGGCCAGACATCGGCGGGTTTATTGGGAACGGTCCGGGTGATGCCGCCGAGAAGGCCGACCATTTCAGCCGCTGGCTGGGCATCGGCACGTTCATGCCGTTTATGCGATCCCACACCGCCAAGGGCAATATTGACAAAGAGCCTTGGGCCTTTGGGCCTGATGCGGAGGTTGCCAACCGCCTCTCGCTGGAGCGTCGCTACCGCCTACTGCCGTACATCTACACCCTGTTCCGTGAAGCCAGCACCACCGGCATGCCTGTGGCGCGGCCACTGTTTTTTATTGATCCAAAAGATCAGGCTCTGCGCAGCGAGGATGATGCATTCCTGATGGGTGATATTTTGGTGCTCCCACAACTGATGCCCGATCGCACCCGCATTAGCGTGCAACCAAAGGGCATTTGGCGCAGCTTTGATGTGGTTGAGGCCAAGCACAAGGCGATCCCCGACATCAAGCTGCGGGGCGGCAGCATTCTACCGGTTGGCCCGCTGATGCAGTGGCACAATCAAAAGCCGCTCGATGAGCTGACGCTGGTGGTATCGCTGGATGACAAGGGCCAAGCCAAAGGCACACTCTACGAGGATGCTGAAGACGGCTTTGCGTACCAGAAAGGTGAGTACCTGCTGAGTAGCTATTCCGCCCGTACCGAGGGTGACAGCGTAATCGTGACGCGGAGCACAACCGAAGGCACCATGGCCCGCAAGCCGCGAACGGTGACGGTGCAGGTGCTGACCGATGGCGGCACACGCACCGCGGCAGGTGAGGACGGCAAGCCAATTACGGTGAAACTGAAGTAAAGCACCACCACGATTCTTGCACTACACGCCAAATGGCCCGGTCTACGCACCGGGCCATCTGTGTTGGTGCCGCAACATACCAATGCACAGACCGCATGGGTTTCTGCCGGTACCGGCGCATCAGCCGCCGTATCGTTGCTCATGGCGGATGTTTCAGCACGACTGCGTTCTCCCGAGCTGATGGATGACCCATCACTGCCCGCTGCGGACCACAGCGCTGCGCTGCGCGGACTTGCCCGCATCAACAGTTTGGCCATGACCAACCGGGCAATGGCCAGCAGCGTGCTCGCGGAAGTGCGACAGATCATCGCCAGTACATCGCGGGCCGCCGCTGCGCCGGTGCGGGTACTTGACATCGCCACCGGAGGTGGCGACTTGCCTGTTGCCATTGCACTGGCGGCCAAGGCTGCCGGGCTGAAGGTGGCCGTCCACGGGTGTGACTTCAGCCCAATTGCGCTGCGGCACGCCGCGGAGTTTGCCGCAAGCAAGGGCGCAGATGTGCAGTTGTTCTCGCACGATATTGTGGCTGCGGAGTTGCCCGCGCGGTACGACATTATCACGTGCGGGCTGTTCCTGCACCACCTTGATGAACCCGAAATCCTCACTGTGCTTGGCAGGCTGGCACGCGCAACTGATGGCGTGCTGCTGGTGCAGGACCTGAAGCGATCATCCCTCGGGCTGCTTTTATCGCGGCTCGTGCCGCGTGTATTGACGCGATCACCGGTGGTGCATGTTGATGCGGTACTCTCCGTACAAGGCGCACTGACGATGAATGAACTGGAATCACTCGCCCGTAAGGCGGGCCTGTCAGACGCGACGGTGACGGCATTGTTCCCGCAGCGCATGCAACTGCGCTACTGCGCCAAGCAGGCCGCCCACATAAGGCGGCAAGTATGACCGCCACGTTGACCATGCAAAGCGACACCGCCGCTGGCGCTGCTGAAGCCGCAGCAACAAGCTGGGATGTAATCATCATTGGTGCTGGCCCAGCGGGCTCCTGTGCTGCCTGCACCGCGGCCCAAACCGGGCTGCAAGTGCTGCTGCTTGACAAGGCTGTGTTCCCACGCAACAAGGTGTGCGGATGCTGCCTGGCACCGGCCGGGCAGCGGGCCTTGCACGAAGCCGGGCTGGGCTCGGTGCTCGCCGAAGCCGGAACCATCAGCCAGTTGCGGCTGCACGCCGGAGCTCGCAGCGCCACATTGCCAACGGCCCGTTACGCGGTGATTTCACGGCAAATTCTGGATGCGGGCCTCATCTCTCACGCCGAGGCACGCGGGGTAACCGTGCTGACCGGCGTGGCAGCACGCATTCGGGGCGGCGAGGTTGCCGTGACCACCATCGGCCAAGGCCGCACCGAACACACGCTGCGGGCCAAATGCATCATCGCGGCCGATGGACTCTCCGGCACGAGCCTGGCCGAAGTACCCGGGGCAGAATGGACCATCGCGCCGCGATCACGCATGGGCTGTGGATTGCTGCTGACCCGGGCACCGATGCCCATGAGTAGTGACCAGATTATCATGCTCACCCACCCCGCCGGGTATCTGGGCTTGGTCTACCTGCCAGGCGGTGGCATAGATGCGGCGGCGGCGATTTGCCCCATCGCCGCCAAACGCGCCGGCGGCCCGATGCCGCTGCTTGCCGAGATCCTCCGCCAATCCGGAGGCGATGCAAGCGTACTCGACGGCGCGCAGCTGATGGGCACGGGCCTGCTCACACGCAAGCGGGCGGTGGCCGTTGGCAATGTGCTCATCGCCGGAGATGCCGCTGGCTATGTTGAGCCGTTCACTGGAGAAGGTATGAGCTGGGCTATAACAACCGGTTTGGCCGCAGGCCGGTGCGCGGCAAAATTGGTTGCCGAGAATCGCACAATCGGCGCACAATTCAGTCCGGAAGTGGGCGAGTTCTGGCAAGCGACGCACCGGCGGCTCATCAGTCGGCGGCAAATGGCCTGCGGTATCGTTGCAGCGCTCACTCAGTACCGCATCGTGCCACGGTGCATCGTTACACTCGCCAACTTGTGGCCAGCACCGGTCGGGTACATCGCCTCACGACTCGGCGGCTTTCAGACGGCTGATTCATCGCCCTTGCCCGATTTGGGCAGCCCGCACGCATTGCCAATCACTGGCTCGCAAAGCAATACACCGGCCGGTGCCCACTTATGAGTTTCTCACCACGCATCGCCGCGTTCGGATTGGCAACCCCGCCGGGCAGGCTCAGTGCTGAGCAATCACTGGCGGTGTGCGAAGCGCTCGCGCCGGAATCGGTAGACAGATCCAAGATCGCGCTGCTGAGCCGGCGCACCGGTATAGATTCTCGCGCAAGCGTCGTGGTGAGTAACACCGGGGGCACGCAGCATTTTTATGAACGTGGTGGCAACGGGCCAACCACCGCTAGCCGTATGGCGCAGTATGAACTTCATGCCGGCGTGCTGGCAACCAAAGCGTGCGCACAAGCGCTGACCAGCAGCGGAACCGATGCCGCTCGCATCTCGCACATTGTCACGGCAAGCTGCACGGGCTTTGCAGCCCCCGGGCCCGATGTTCACATTATTCGTGAACTGGGCCTCTCCCCAGCCGTACGCCGCCTGCACATCGGCTTTATGGGCTGCCACGCGGCAGTCAATGCGCTGCACAGTGCAGCAGCTTTGGCCGCAAGCCAGCCCGGCGCCAATGTGCTGGTCTGCTGCATCGAACTGTGCACGCTGCACTTTCATTACTCGGGCAGGGCTGATCACTTGGTCTGCAATGCTCTGTTTGCCGATGGTGCCGCGGCGATGATTGTGCGCCACAGTGATGACCCGACTTTGCCGCAGCTCGCGGGGTTTTCATCAGTACTGCTGCCAAACTGCGGTGATGCGATGGGGTGGCTGATTGGCGATCATGGCTTTACGATGAAGCTGGATGCAAGCGTGCCCGAAACACTCGCGGCGGCGATACCGGCGTGGGTTGATGGGCAGCTCGCGACGATGGGGCTGAAGCGAAGCGAAGTTGGATGCTGGGCGATTCATCCCGGCGGGCCGAAGGTGGTTCAGGCGATCGCGATGGCCCTTGACCTGCCAGCAAGCGCGACTGCACCGTCGCTGGCGGTGCTGCGTGAGCACGGCAATATGTCATCGGCCACGGTGCCGTTTATTTTAAGCCGCCTGCACGAGCAGCACGCGCCAAAGCCGTGGGTGGCGCTGGCGTTTGGACCGGGGCTGGCGGGGGAGATGATGGTGGTGCGCTAGCGCGAAATGGTCAAATGACTAAATTGCCAAATTACCAAATAAGGACAGGAGGGGCCTGTTGCCGCACCGATTTCCTCTCTTCTTTTCCATCTTTTCTCTTGCCTCTTTGCCTTCAAGAAATCGTCAGGCTTGGTCGCATCTGACCGGTTTTTAGGCTGGCCAGGGCCACTTGGCCCTGCACATTCTGCACGAGCTTGTCAAGCGAATCCGAGAGCGGGCTCTTGCCTTTGAAATTGTCGGACGGGTTGCCGCTGTCGCTGTTCTCGCGAAGGCGGATGGTAATCGGCAATGCGCCCAGAAACGGCACACCCGTCCGCTGGGCCATCTGCTGAGCACCGCCGCGGCCGAATATGTCGTACTCGCGCGGCCCGCCCTGGGAGGCAGGAATGTCATCGGCCACGAAGTAACTCATGTTCTCGACCACGCCCAGAATCTCAATTTGCAGTTGCTGGAACATGCGTAGCGCGCGGATGGCATCGTCCTGTGCCACCTGCTGCGGCGTACACACCACAATCGCGCCGGTTAGCTTTAGCATCTGGGCCATGGTCAGGGCCACATCGCCGGTGCCGGGAGGTAAGTCGATAATCAGATAATCAAGCTCGCCCCACTCGGTCTGGTCAACGAGCTGCTTAAAAGCGCCGTGCGCCATCGGGCCACGCCAGATCAGCGGCTTTTCAGGGTCAACCAACTTGCCGATGGTCATGGCTTTGACACCATGCACATAAAACGGTTGGAGCATGTTGCCAAGTAAGTTTGCCTGAAGGCCGTTTAAACCCAGCATGGTTGGCAGACTTGGCCCGTAGATGTCACCATCGAGCAGGCCAACCGCATTACCGCGGAGCGCTAGGCCCACCGCCAAGTTCACGGCCACGGTGCTTTTGCCCACACCACCCTTGCCCGCGCCAACAGCGATGATGTGCTTGATATTGGGCAGGGCCATCGCGCTGGCCTGTCCAGATCCGGCTGGCTTGGGGCTCGCCTGTGTCGCCGGGCCGCGCGCTGCGGCATTTGCTGTGGCTACCGGCGCTGATGCAAGCGACACCGTCCGCGGAGCGGGCTGCGCGTGCACGCTACCCGGGGCGGCCTCCATCCATTCAACCGTGACCGAGGTGAGCGTCTCACGCGCACGCTCGGCAATTCGCTCAACAGCCGCCTTGGCCGCGGCAGCCACGGCCTGACGCTGCGCGGCATCCAGCCCGCCGCCAGCGAGTTTGACCAGCGCTAGCCCGTCGCAGTACGAGGCGACAGACACGGCGCTTGCATCACTGAGCCCTTTGCCCAAGGCAGGGTGAGGCACATCATTCAAAGCCGCCAGAAGAGCAGTCCGGGTAAGAGCCATAAAACGAGTACTTCCTGTCAGAAACGTGCGATCAAAAACAGAATCGAGCCAAGTGCCGCAAGCGCTGTCGCATGTGATTGAAGGGTATGGGTCGCGAAGGCTGCCCGCACCCCAGGCCGCGATTTCAGCATAAAAACCGGCAAAATCAGGCCCGAGCGCCGCGGCAAAGAGGCCCAATCGTCGCGCGGCGGATCGGTTTCCTATACTCAGCACAATAAAAGCTCGATAACTCACTTCCGTCTACCAAACCGCCCCCGACCTCACTGCCAAACCGCTTCCCATGACCGCTTCTACCGTTAATTCCGCTCCCCTGCCATCCGTCCCTTCCGCTCCCGCTGCTGCCGCCGGTAGTGTGGATGTTTCTGCACTGCTGACGACCCGTGAAACCTTGCAAGGCATAACGGCCGACCTTGGCCCGGCCGATGCCGCGACGAAACTTGATGTCCTAGAGAAGGCTTTTGACTTTCGCGGCGATGTCACGCTGATTTTGGCCGATGGGCAAACAGTGATCGGCTATGTGTTTGACCGAACCAAGATTGCCGCCGGCACTGCGCCGGAGGCACACTTGGCAACCGCAGTAGTGCGGCTGCTGCCAGCTGAAAGTGAGCAGCGGATGACGATTCCGTACAGCCAGATTCGGCAGATTGCCTTCGGTCGCGACACGGCGATGGGCAAGTCCTTTGAGACGTGGATCAAGAAATACGTCGAGAAAAAGCTTAAAGGCGAGAAGGCCAGCATTGAGTCCGAGTCACTCTGATTTGGCCGCGGCAGCCCGGACAGCAGTCCCGCGTTTGGACCACCCAATGCCGCCAGACGGATCGCTCGGCCAGCACGCACGGATCCTGCAATTGCCGGTGCGTGCAAACCGTAATCCCAATCGCACCGTACTATTCAATATGCCCACGTACCTCTACGAAATCCTGACCATCGCGGGCGAAAATGGCCAGCCAACCGGCGAGACCTTCGAGATCGTGCAGTCTATGAAGGATGCCACTCTGACCAAACACCCGGAAACCGGCAAGCCGTGCCGCAGGGCAATTGTGGCCCCAGCCGTGGCAGGCAAGTGGAGCCCCGTCAAAGAAAAGGGCACGCTAAGCAACAAGAACCTGGAGCGCATGGGCTTTACCAAGTACGAGCGCAAGGGAAATGGGTACATGGAGCGCGTCGCCGGAAAAGATGGGCCACGCGAGTTGCGCGCGGATTGACTCTGGATTCTGCCGCGCTGCGGCAGCGCTCCAACGGCAACCGCACCAGAGCAGCACCAGCCCCAGAGCCGCCCCGCCCGATGTGCCGCACCTTTCACTCCACAGCGAAATTCACTTTTTCGGTGTGGTGCCGACCATAACTTTGATCGCCTTGCCCTCACCGAGTTTGATGGTGAGTTCCATCCCTTCTTCCGGAACATCGTTCCACGAAACCAACTGCGATTGATCATCCGTGCTGTACGCCAGTACCGTTGATGGACAGCCGATCTTGGCAACCAATGTGGGAAGGTCCTGCCCCAGAAGCAGGCCCTCAAGGTCTGTGGCTTGGCGATTACCAAGTAATTTTCGCACCGCCTTTCGGGATGCCGCAGCGTCAAAGTCTGTCTCGCAGGTTTTCTTGTACATCACCATCACACTGGCAACTCTTCGGTTCTCGAAGAAAATTAATGTCGTAGCGCCAGTCGAGGGTTGATCGGTGTACATGAACAGGTCTTTGCCGTCGGCATCAAAGTCAACCGGTGTTGAAGGCTGGCCCATCTTGGCGATGAGCGAATCGGCCTCCATTCCGATGGTCACCTTGCCGGCCATCGCCGCGGAGATGATCATGTCATTACGCGGCCCGCGCCCGACCGGCCCTTCAACCGCAACTGGCTGCAGGTTCAGTTGGAGTTGCTCGTAGATGCTGCACGAAGTTAGCACGGGGTTCATCGCACGCGGGTCCACCACAGTGCGCGTGGGGTTCTGTTTGTGACCCGGGTTCACACGGGCTGCCAGCGCGGGCACATGCTCATCAAGATAGTACAGCAGTTCATCCAGCTCAATTTGCCCATCTTTGACACGGTCGGCCCGGCAATCGGTCAGGCCCTCGATGAGCACCTTGGTAAACACGCTCATGTCACCCTGAATCGTCAGCGAGGATTCATCCGGCCGGCACGAAAGAATAGTGTGAATGTCGCGAAACTCGCTGATCTCTGCCGGAAAGCCCTTCTGATCGCGGCATGCATCCAGAAGGATCAGCCGCACCAGGGCCTTGCTTCCGGCCAAAGCCTTCTTAATTTCCTTGAGCTTGATGAACTGGTCCTTCAGGGCAATGCTCGCATCACCATCAACCACACCACCGTGCGATGAGAAGTACATCAAAATCTGATCATCGGCCGTGGCCTCGCGGCACACCTTGCGCAGCACGTTGCTGACGTTGAAGTAACTCGGCAATGTCGCCTCCTCGCTGAGTAAATTGACGGTGTATCCGCTCTTACGCAGCCGGCTGGCCATCTCGCGCGAATCTTTCAGGCATTCGGGCAGCGGCTCAAGCTCGTAGCCCTTTACCTTGGCCTCCCCAACACCCACGAGCACAGCAAAACGCCGGCCAAGGGCTACAACCCTCTTCTCTTTACCTAATCCCATTGAGATGCGGCGCGGCGCATCGCTTGGTGCAGGTTCCGGCGCTGCGGCCTCTGGCGCAATCGGGTCAAGTTGCAGCGAATCTAGGATCGGCGTCTTGCTGGGCTCCGTGCCGACCGGTGGCTTGGAACCAGGCTGGCTCGCGACTTGCCCCAGCAAGCCTTGGGCACCCAACACCAGCGCCAAAGAGAGACCAACCAACCGCGGCAGATTCGAAGCGTTCAGCATCTACAACGATACCGACACCGCCGCAGCCACGCGACCCCAGAACCGCCGATAACTCAATCGAAGCACCACTTTTTCATCATTATCGCTGCCTTTGGCAGCTCGACCCGGCCAAGCACTGTTCGCGTCGAGCTAGTCAGGAGAGCTAGTCAGGAGAGCTAAGCACCAGCGGTCGCAGCGGGTAATACCGCAAACACGGAAAAAAAAGAGCGGGAGGAGGAAGGCGAAGACCGACGGGAAAGAACGCGGATCAAGGTTCGACGTCACGATCAACACGTTTCGAAGCAACGACTACTTCAGTCAATCTGGCCAACACAACCTCGCATTTGGCCGCATATGTTGACTCGAATCCTGTCCGCGCACTAACCACTCTGCGCCTTGCGTTGATCTCTTCTGTTCCGCGAGAGCGATAACGCATTGGGCTCACTAACGTGTCCCGCCGCTCGGGATTGGTTCGCCGTAGATTGTCAAGAATCGGTAAAGCTAACGCAAGGAATCTATGAATGCACCACTTACCGCTGGGTTTGTGGATCGCCGGTGGAATGATGTATCCGATACCCAACAAACCGCCACCCAAGCACCCGATCCGGAACTCTCGCCATCCGCACCAGCTTCCGAACCGTCTTCATCAGCGACACCCACCTTGGCTTCCGAGGCGTACGGGCCGAGGAGCTCTCTGCTTTCCTCAAGCACATCCAGTGCGAGCGGCTGTACTTGGTTGGTGACATCCTTGACTTCTGGGCCATCAAGCAGCGCTGGCACTGGCCCGCCACGCACAATCAGGTTGTGCGCCGGATCCTCAAGCAGGCCAAGCGCGGCACGCAGGTTATCTATATCCCCGGCAACCATGATGATTCACTCCGCCAATACGTTGGCCTTGATCTCGGCGGAGTGCGCATCGCCCATCAGGCGGCCCATCGCACGGCCGATGGTCGCGTGCTGCTGGTAACGCACGGCGATGAGTACGACCTTGTCGTGCAGCACAGCAAAATGCTCTCGGTGCTTGGAACATGGGCGTACGACCACCTCATTGCTTTAAACCGCGCCGTCAACACCGTCCGCGGCCTGTTTGGCTTTGGTCCGTGGAGCTTTGCCACCGCCATCAAGCTCAAGGTCAAAGGTGCGTGCAAGTACGTCAGCGACTTTGAATCATCACTATTAGCCGAAGCCAAACGCCGGGGCATGGATGGTGTGGTGTGCGGCCATGTGCACCAGCCCCTCCTACGCGAACAGATCGTTGGTGAGAATGGGGAGAAAACGCTGCTCTATGCCAACTGCGGCGACTGGATTGAGCGCGCAACCGCCTTGGTCGAGCATGAAAACGGCAAGCTTGAGATCCTGAACATTGTTCAATTCCTCGCTGAACGCGGCATTGAAGTGGCCGCCGCCAGCGGTGAGGAAGTACCGCTTGAGCCGCCGCTGGATTTAGCCAAGGAGTTCTTGGCGCCATCAATGATCGCCGCTGCGGGCAACACAGGTTCACCCGCTGCGGAGCCAGCCTGATGTTTGAACAATACACTGACGGTAAGGCACGATTTACCGCACGCCCTACCACGCAAAGCGGCCAAGTACCGGCAGCAATCTCCACAACAAGCGCAAAGCCGGTTCGCGTCGTTGTTTGCACTGCCGATGTTGGCTGCGGCCACACCCGCGCGGCATTGGCCCTGCGGTCTGCACTGCAAGTTGCCGCGCCAAGTGCTGATGTAACGCTGATCGAAGCGCTTGATGATGCCCCGCGCTGGTTCAACATGATGTACCGCGACGGTTACCTCAAGCTCATCACCCACGCGCCACGAATCGCCGGGTGGATGTACGATGCGACCGACGGCAAGGCCGGTGGCGGTGGCGGCCTTGCGCCCGCAATCGAGGCTCGGGCAATGCGAAACCTAGCCGCCCACCCCGCCGTCCAGAGCGCCGATGTGATTGTGTGTACGCATTTTTTGTGCGCACGAGTGTTGTCCAAACTGCGCCAAGCCGGAACGCTGCACGCCCCGCTGGTGGTGTGCGTGACAGACCAGCACCCGCACGCCGTCTGGCTCAATCGCGGGGCAGATCGACTACTCGTTGCCTCACCCGCGGCCCAGGCTGTGGCCATCGCCGCGGGAATCGCGCCACTGCGGGTGATACCCACCGGCATACCCATTGATGCTCGCTTTGGCGGCCAACTAGACCGTACCGCGGCGCGCGAATCACTCGGCCTGCCGATGGACCGACCGATCGTGCTGTTCTCCGGAGGGGGTTTGGGCCTCGGTGGCATGGAGCACGCAGTGCAATCTCTCATGGCCAGCGGCCGCAAGGTACACGCCGTGGCGATTACGGGCCGCAATGCACAACTGCGCTCGAGATTGCAGCGCTTCGCCCGCCCCGCGCGTGCCGATGCGATTGACGGCGGCGATGCGGCACCCTCGTGCGAGGTGCTGGGGTTTACAAACCAAATGCCTGAATTGCTCGCCGCAGCCAATATGTTGGTGGGCAAGCCCGGCGGGTTGACCACAGCCGAAGCCGCGGCCAGCGGCGTGCCGATGGTGCTTGTAAAACCCATCCCCGGCCAGGAAGAACGAAACGCCGCACTGCTGGAGGCACAAGGTGGCGCAGTACTGGAGCGCGACCCACTGAAGGCTGGCAAGCTCGCGGCAGACCTTGTGTGCAACGCGGCAAAATTACAGGCAATGCGTTTAAGCGTGCGCGGTATGGGCCGCGCAAACGCCGCCCAAGTCGCGGCCGATGCGGTGCTGTCTATGCTGCCGCCGGCGCGGGAGGCTCAGGCGCGGATGGCCAGTGGTAATGCCGGCGGCGGGCCAGGGCCACATGAGACGGACCCGCATGTAATGCACTTGCCGTGCGTGTGTGGGAATGGGTGAAAGGGTCGCTGTGCAGTTGGCTCCCTTCCGTTGCCCGGGAACAGCTCAAATTTTCCCGATCAGGTCCATCGCATTACCGTACATGTCTTCAAACACAGCGACGGTACCGTACGACTCAACACTCGGCGGCCGAATGAATCGCACGCCCTTGGCCACCATGGCGTTGTAGTCACCCCAGAAATCGTCAGTCTCAAGAAACAAGAACACGCGCCCGCCAGTTTGGTTGCCCACGCTCGCAAGCTGTTGTGGCGTGACGGCCTTGGCCAGCAACACTCCAGTGCCGTGAGACCCTAAGCCTAGCGGAGCGATGCGAACCCACCGCTTGCCGCCGCCGCGGTTGGTGTCTTCAAGCAGTTCGAAGCCGAGCTTGCCGATATAAAACGCAAGGGCTTCGTCATAGTCGCGAACGGTGAGGGTGATTTGGGAGAGACGGAGGGACATGGGGTTGTCGAGCGTAGGACAACTTCAGGAATATCCCAACTATCACGACACACCCCAGCCATCCATATCCGTTGTGGAAGAGAACGCGACCTTAAACTGGATCGAGCGTGCCCGCCATGCTCGCGGGAGAAGGAGCAGCAGCGCCAGAGTTAAGCAGCGGAGCGGAGCGGAACAAAAGCCAATGCCCGGATGGCCGCCTGCTGCAACAAGTTATCCTTGTTCATCATCTGCCCGTCAGCGGAATGCGGTCAATCACTGCAGAAATCGCTTCCCCACACTCAGGGCACGCTCCGCCAGCTCGCAGCCCCGCCAGAAGATACCCGCACTAGCCACAGCAGCCCGCTCGCGTAAGCCGCCGACGCTGCCGCCAGCAAAGGGCAGTAACCGCTCCGCCGGCGATGGAAAATGGCCAGAACGGGATCCAGAGTTGGCCTCGGCCCGGAGTGGAGTGATAGAGACCCTGCCAACACTCCATCGGCGTTTGCCGCGGCGAGCAATGCCACTCCCACTGCGGTTGCAGAGACATACCTGAGGCGGCATTCAAGGACAGCCGCTTCGCCTCCAAAGTCCACAGATACGAGAAACCGCCCGATTAAAGGGCGACAGAATCACCAAATTGAGCCATAAAAAAACTGGTCCACACTGCACTGGCAATCCACACCAACGCAGAGACGGCTGCCACGGTCACACCAAGGCCGGTACCAACCAGTGCCAGCCGCGCCGCTCACTTACGACTCCGTTTAAACCAGTCGATCCTCCCTTAAACTAGCCGATCTTCTTTGCCAATCCCAAGCGCCGGCCGCACATCAATCTGCACCACCACCGCCCCTTTCTCCAGCTGCATGTGCTTGGCGGTTTCAGGGTCAACGTAATCGCTATGACAACTGGCCTTCTCACCCTTGGCCAAATCATCAACCCCAACCGCTTTCTTGGTCTTGCTGGCCAGTTTGTGAATCTCATCGGGGCTCAGCACGCCGCGCTTGCTGAGAATCTCTTGCTGTTCGGGGCTTAGTGCTTCGCTGCGAATTGGTGCTCCCGGCTTGCCACCAAAGCCGATGCGCTCGTAGCCATCGGCCTTGCCGCTGGCGAATTCCTGGATCTCTTTGCTGATGCGCACGCTGCACCAATCGTGCCCGCACATGGCGCAGAAGTCGGTGTCCACATCCATGTCCTCATCGTGGTACGCACGGGCGGTGTCTGGGTCAAAGCTCAGGTTAAAGTGCTCCTGCCAGTTCAGCGCTGCGCGGGCCTTGGTCAGCGCATCATCACGATCACGCGAGCCGGGGATGCCAAGCGCCACATCCGCCGCGTGTGCGGCGATCTTGTACGCGATGCAGCCTTGCTTCACGTCATCCTTCTTGGGCAGGCCAAGGTGCTCCTTGGGCGTCACGTAGCACAACATCGCGGCGCCGTGGTAGGCCATTGCCGTTGCACCGATGCAGCTTGTGATGTGGTCATAGCCGGGGAACATGTCCGTCACCAGCGGGCCGAGCACGTAAAACGGCGCGCCGTGACACAACTTGCGCTGGATCTTGGCGTTGTACTCAATCTGGTCAAACGGTACGTGGCCGGGGCCTTCAATCATCACCTGCACGCCGCGCCGCCAGGCTCGCTCAGTCAGCTCACCCAGGCTCTCAAGCTCGCTGAGCTGCGCATCATCTGTCGCATCGGCCATACCACCGGGGCGGAGGCCGTCACCAATCGAGAACGTGACATCACTTGTGCGCAAAATATCGCAAATGTCATCCCAGCGGGTGTACATAATGTTCTCTTGCCCGTGGACCAGCATCCACTTGGCGAGCAGTGATCCGCCGCGGCTGACAATACCGATCAGCCGGTTCTTCACATACTTCAGGTGTGCCCGCCGCACTCCGGCGTGAATCGTGAAGTAGTCAACGCCTTGGGCCGCCTGATGGCGCAGCGACGCCTCGATAATCGCCCAGTCCAAGTCCTCAATCTTCTTGCCGATAATCATCGAATAAATCGGCACCGTGCCGATGGGCACGCGGGCATGCTCGATCAGGGCGGCGCGGCACTCATCAAGGTTGCCGCCGGTGGAGAGATCCATAATCGTGTCGGCCCCCCACTTCTCTGCCCAGCGAAGCTTCTCAACTTCTTCATGCGTGCCGCTGGAGATGGGCGATGCACCCATGTTGGCGTTGACCTTGGTCTTGGTGCCGCGGCCAATGGCCATGGCATCTAACTTGTGCGCAAGATGGTGAATGTTGGCCGGAATCACCAGCCGCCCCGCGGCGATTTCATCACGCACCTGCACCGGAGAGAGGTGGCTCTCACGCTGGGCGATGCGCTGCATCTGCGGGGTGATGATGCCCAGGCGGGCATGCTCAAGCTGAGTGATGGGCGAGAAGTTCTTGGGATAGATAACGCGAAGCCGCTCACCACGGGCGGTGGTGAACTCAACATATTCTTGCGAAGTACCGAGGCAATTCGGGCAGCCGCCGCTGTTGGTTGAGGTGATGGTGCCGGGCACCTGCGGATGGCTGGAACGGACGTGGCCGGACCAATCCGCAGTCACGCACGCTGGCAGGAATGGTGTAAACGCGCCGGCCTCAGCCAGTGTGCCACCGTTAAAGGCGGTGTTCATTGCGGAGTCAAACGGATTGGTGACCAGCTCAAAGCCCGGGCCAGCGGGCACAGCAACCGGCGCGAGCCTGACGCAAGACCAACCTTCGGGTAAAAAATCCCAAGCTGTTTTGTCAGACACGCCGGGCATGCCAGGAGCATCCGGGCTAGCGAACATGCGCGGGCCGCCGATGTCGGCCTTAAGGGCGAAGGAGCCTGGCGTGGTGACGTTGACATCGGACCCGGGGTTGGCTGCACCAACGAGCGGGATGTTGTATTTGATGGTGGGACGGGATGAAACAGCAGGAGGAGTGCTATTCGTGTGGCCGTTTGTGTGAGAGCCGTTGGTATGAGAGCCGTTGGTGGAGGTGGTCATGGAGTTCTCGGACATGAAGGGTGGAACGAATCAGGGCAGGTAGAACGGTGCAGGCCCCGCTACAAAGGGCTGCGGCGAGGTGGCAGTAAAAAATCAGCCTACGGGGCGGCCACGAAGGCGATAGATTGAGGTTGTGGCCAAGAGGCCGTGCATCGAGGTCATCTGTGCTTTCCCTACGCCGGTACGAGCCGGATCAGGTTCAACGGGTACATCTCAGCGGCATATACAATGCCGCGCCCCGAGCTGTTCACGGAACGATATGCACCCCAAATTACAGGAGAAACGGCGAAATTTGCAATTGAGGGGCAAAACACCAGCCAACCCGCCACCGCGGCCTTTCTCCCGCCCTCCCCGCCTGCCCAGCCTTCCCTGTTATCTTGGCACCTTCCTCGTTCATCCACCTCCTCCGCATTCAGCCACCACCCGCTCCCGCTCCCTCCCTCTTTCGTTTTTTCATACTGATCATCACCGCCGCCGCGGCCACGCCACCAACCAGGCCCACGATACCACCAAGCATGATTCGCGCGTACGAGAAACCGGTGCCCAACCCTACCCCAGGCACGAACGACTCGCCGGGTTTGAACTGAAAACCATCAAACAGTTCCTGAAACGCGGGCTGCTTGGCAGTAAACGCATCGGCCGGGGCGTAGCAGTGCAAGCTCACAACCTTGGATGCACCCAAATAGCTCACGGTGGTGGCATTCAGCTTCTTGCCATCCGGCTGGGTCACTTCAAGCCCGCGCACAACTCGGTTTCGGGCCGTGTCAAGCGTTGACTCACCAAACTTCATGGTCTTAAGAACTTGCGCGATGGACTGATCCGTCATGTCACCTTGCATATTGGCCGGTGCCACATCAAAGCCGGTGCGTATGTCCGCATACGAAGCACCCGGCGGCATTCCGGGCTGAATCTGCAGCAGAGCGTACGAACCATCCTCAGGATCACTCACAAACGCGGCGGTGTACTGCGGTGCCCGCTCGCCATACCGGGCCCGGGCGGCAGCGTTCAGATCAGTCACCAGCGAACCATCCGCACGAATCCAACCCTGCGGTATAACCACAAACCACGGTTCACCATCCGGCTGATACAGGCGATCCAGCGAGGCGGTTTGGCCTGTCGGCTGCGCAGCGCTTGCGGCGATGGTTGCTTCCGGCAACAGCAGCAGCCCAGTGGCTAGGACACAGAGGTACGGGGAGGGTTTGAGCATCGCATGGAAACAAGCATAACGCCAAGAACGGCGACAAGTATGAGATTCGATGGAGATGCTAGACCGCGCATCCCACTCGCTCGCGTGTGAATCGGCATCGTTTGGCCAATCTCGCGAGCGGAATAAGACGAGAAAATAAACCAGTAGCACCCGCCTCCTTTCTGCCGCCGCTGATTGCCGGTCGGTGCGCAACATATGAGTGCCGGGCACTCCCTGACCTCGCTCACCTCGCAACCTTCCAATCCGATCCCACCACCAGCCCGCCAACTTCACAGCCCGTCTCACGCAGCCAATCTGCCACCGCAGCATTGCAGTTGTGAAACAACCAGTAGTCATCCGCATCGCTCACGAATGTCATTCCCACATTCGGATTCTCCATCGCATCAGCGCTTCCGGTTGCCCACCGGGCCTCCAGCCGCCCCAGCAGTTTCTGCATGCAGGCACGTTCCACCGTGATGGCGTGCAGCTCCTGTGCGCCAAGCAGCCTTGCTGTTGGTGCCGCCCCGCTCGCGACGGCGCTGGTGAGATCGCGCCGGCCCAAGCAGCCTTGGCCGGGAATCAGCATCACAAGCGGCGCCCTCCACCAATCGTCCAAGTTTCGCGCGTACCAGTCGTACTGCCCAAAGGCGAACTCCACGAGTTCATCGCCACCCCCCGCACTCGATTCTGCACCCCTTAAAATCAGGGCCGCGTGGTACCCATAGTCAACCAAGTACACCGTTGAAGGGTCCACAACCGCCGCCGGCGGCGTGATGTGCGTGGCGCACCCGGGGCTTATCATGCTCACCGCCGCCAGAATCACAAATGCTGCTCGCATCAACTATTGAATGCACGCCGCGGCTGCTTGGCGGGGCGTTCTTTCCCGCACACAACCCTTTGCCCCCCCACCTCCCACTCAATGCCAGCCCGGCTCGCCCGCCTCTTGCCACTCCGTGACCGATGATGGCGGCAGCTTCTCGGCCAGCGATGCATCACCACAGTGGCGAAGCATGTTCAGACACTGAGCCCGATGGTGCATCCCGTGCGTCGTGACATGCACCAGCGCGCCAGCCTTGCTCAGCCGGTGCAGCGAACCATCCGCAAAGGTTGTGGTAAACCCGGTGCCCAGCCCGGCACGGTTGGTCGGTGCTGTCGCGGCGCGAACTTCATCGGCCACTCTCTGCAGTGAATCAGTCGCGTGGCGAAGCAGTGTGCCCAACTGGGCCGGGGTGTAGCTGGGCTTGCCGTGAAGCATTTCAATGCTCTGGCCCGGAAAGTGCTCCGCTGGCCAAGTTGCTTCGATCGAGGGCTTTATGGGCCGCTCCGCGATGCGGTCCGCCCAGCGAAGCATCGCGCCAATCGTGTGCGCTAGCGCATCGTGCAGCGAGCCAGGGCCGATCTCAAAGCGCTGGTGCAACTGCTCGGATGTCAGCCCCGCGCACGCCGCAAGAACCTGCGCTGTGGCCCAGTGGTTGTGCTTGATGAGAATATTGATCGGATCCGCAGAAAGATTGTGCATAAATCACCAGCCAAAGCGTACGCGATCAAGCCCCGGCAGCAGGGGCAGCAATGCGCACAACCCATCCTCCAGCCGACAGCCCCTCCAAAGTAACCTGCCTTTCTTTGGCCATTGGGCCATTTGGCTGTTTGACTGTTTGTCCATGTCTCCACTTTACAATTCGGCCATCCCAGCCTTCCCACCCCATCTCTGCTCCACCCCGGTACCCTACCCACCCATGCCCACCCCCGCAACCAACTGGTTTGATGCTCACCTCGATCTGGCCATGATGGCCGCCCTCGGCCGCGACATGACAGCACAACCGGCCGATGCAGGCGGACCCGACCTGCCAGCCTCCATCACACTGCCCTCGCTCGCAGCCGCATCTGTGCGCACATGTCTCGGAACAATCTTTACCGAGGCCGGCGGCAGCGACCGTCGAATCGCCTACCCGCATGGCGATGCGCACGCCGCCTTCACCGTTGGTACCCGCCAGCTCCAGATCTACCGCCAGTGGGCCGATGCCGGTTGGTGCACGCTGCCCACAGCCACCTCTCCCGCGGCAGCCCAGGCCCCTACCTCCCGTGCCACACCCCCACTGCGAATAGGCATTCTCATCGAAGGCGCCGACATCATCCGCGAACCATCGGAGCTGTCATGGTGGGCCGGGTATGGCGTGGTGGCCGTGGGCCTGGCCTGGTGGACAGCCTCTCGCTACGCCGGTGGCAACGGCACACCGCCAGATGACCCGCGAACCGGAATCACACCACTCGGCCGCTCACTTGTTGCGGAGATGGACCGACTCGGGCTGGTCAACGATGCCTCACACCTCAGCGATCGAGCGTTCGCAGATTTGTTCGAGACAACAAGCAAGCTGGTCATGGCTTCCCACTCAAACTGTCGCTCACTGCTGGGTGATCCCGCCAACCAGCGCCACCTGACCGATCCGCAGATCAAGGCCATCGCCAGCCGGGGCGGCGTCATCGGCCTGAACCTCTACTCGCGGTTTCTTGATCCTGCGTGCGACAAAGGTGGGCGAACCAGCATTGCCACTGCACTGACCCACATCGAGCACATCTGCCAACTCACCGGTTCGCACGACCATGTTGGCCTAGGCACCGATGCCGACGGCGGCTTTTCAGCCGCCCGGCTTCCTGATGGGATTGACGCGCCAAGCGACTACCACAAACTGTGCGATGCTCTCCGTAGCCGCGGGTGGAACGATGATGCCGTCGGCAAGTTTGTCTCAGCCAACTTCGTAAGAGTCTTTGGCAAGCTGGGCTAACCGGGAAACGAATCCGATCAGCCGCCGAGCGGGCCTCCCTTTCCCGCCCTGAATTGACCATTTGTCTGATTTGTACGTCGCTCATTCGACTCCCCGACTGGGGGTTTCCCGGGGTACAGCAGGCTTAATTTATTTTTTTAAACGAAGCACTGGCAGCCGGGTGAATTTGAGGTATCCTGTTTGCAGCCGGCATCGCTGTGGTGCCGGGGTGGTTGTGCAAATAGCAAGTAGCAGGTAAAGGAGTTGGCATGTTCGGCATATCGCGAATGCTTTTAGCGTTGTTGGTCGCCGGTATCGGGGCCATTACGTTCGGGGTCAAGCACTGGACATTGGCCAGCGCTTGCCAAGCCACACCCCAGGTGCTCACAGGGATGGAGCTTCAGCAGCAGGGCTGGGGCAACAACGCCAATATTGAACTGACCAAGGCCGCCACGCTCAAATGCTGGGTGTCCTGCACCGAAACAACCAGCTCGCGTCGGTTCCAAGCATCAACAACAAAGCTCTCAGCCTTCATCCCCATGATCTCGCTGGAAAGCGACTACATGAAGTACCTTGACAAGTTCTACTCCGTCAAGGCCAACGAGGACAAAGACCCCGAGATGCCCAAGGAGTTCTGCTGCATCTTAAAACTTCCGGATATCAAAGACGACGTCGATGTCGAGCGTGTCGCTGGCCTAAACCGCTACAACGGCGTGATCATCAACTCCATCGACTCGCTTAGCAGCGACCAAAAACGCCTGCTCCGAGAAGAGTTCCCCGGCGTCAACCTCAGCAGCGTGGCCATTCTCGAATACAACCGCATTCCCCAGAGCACCGCCAAGGGTGTTTCCTTCGTCGCCGGCGGCGGCCTAGCAGTACTCTGCGCAGTCGCCTTCCTTGGAATGGCTTGGAAGAACCGCTAACACACCAAACCAAGCCAAGCCAGCAGACCCACACCTACGCCGCCCAACGGCCCTCACTCACCCCGGCCGCCGCCTCAATGGCGGCGTGTTCGAACTGGCACCCGTCAAACTTTCGAATCTCGGTGATGGCATCACCAATCGACCGCGCGGCCCGGTACGGCCGGTCTGT
>JBBRKQ010000024.1:0-46158 GCA_038231815.1 Phycisphaerales bacterium | reverse complement strand
CCCATCAGCGGGACGGCCGCACCAACACGCAGCGTGGCGTTTTACGTAGATCGAAACGGCGACGGCATCATCTCCGCTGGCGACACGCTGCTTGGCAGCGGCACGGTGGCTGGCGGGATCTACCGCATCACCGTCACGGCATCAGCACTTGCGCTGGGATCGGCCAACACCGGTTCGTTTGTGGTGATGGCTCGGGCCACGCTGACGAATAGCACCACGGTTGATTACGCCAACACCACGGTTGTTGTGGCCAACAACCTGCCAAAGGTGAACTCAGTTGTTTCATCGCTACCGGTGATCACCATTCTCGGCTCGGATTTCCGGCTCACCGCCACTGTGTCAGACCGTGACGGTAGCATTTCGAGGGTCACGTTTTACTCCGACAACAACAACGACGGCGTGTTTACGCCAGGAACGGACATTGCCGTTGGCGTGGATGATTCGGCCACTGGTGGCTGGAGCATTGCACTAACCAGTGGCGGCCTCCTGACTGGCAGCTACCGTTTCTTTGCGGTTGCTACCGATAACAACGGTGGCGAATCGGTGCCTGCTCCTGCAATCGGCAGCACGCCAGCGCAGGGAACTGTGATCGTCCGACTCAACGCGGCCCCGACGATCGCGGCTGTGGGTGGTGTATCGACAGTGACGCGCGGCGGGATGCTGACGCTGCAGGCCTTGCAGGTGCTTGATGATCAGCAAATTGACAACAATCCATCAACGACCGCGACCATCCGCCGCGTGGAGTTTTTCCGCGATGTGGATGGCGACGGCCTGCTGACCCCCGGCGTAGATGTGTTCCTGGGCAACGGCACGCGGAGCACCATCACCGGCGCCGTCACGTACCGGCTGGTGATTCCGACAACGGGGTACACGTCCGGTGAAAACGGATTCCTGGCAAGAGCTGTTGACAGCGACAACGTCACGGGAGCGGTTGTGAGTGGCACGGCCGTGATTAGCAATGCCGCACCACGCGCTCCGACGGTGACCGCAACCCCATCGAGCAGCAGCCAGCCCGGCATCGGAACTATTCGCTTTACGGCAACCAATGTCTCGGACCCCGATGGCGTGATTTCCAACGTCGCGTTCTTCCTAGACGACGGCGATGGGCAGTTCCAACCCGGGGCCGACACACTGCTCGGTGAGGACCTCAGCGCTTCGGGCGGCTGGACGGTCACTGCTGCGACACCATCCACCTCCGGCATCTTCCGCGTCTTCTGTGTGGTCACTGATGGCGAGGCAAGCAGTACCAATGGAATTGTGTTCTTTCGTGTGAACCCGCTGCCGGTGATCTCGACAGCAACGGGTAACGGGGTTGTTGTTATAAGTCCGGCCACGGGCCCGGTCGCCCGCGGTACCAACTTTACAGTTGTGGCCCGCGGCGTGACCGATGCCCCCGGTGACACCGGCGGTACGGTGACGCGGGTAGAGTTCTGGCGCGATCTAAACGGCAACGGGTTGATCGATACGACCGACCAGCGTCTGGGCAACGGCGTACGGTCACTTGGTCCTGGCAGCCGGGTTGATTACACCTATTCCGGCAGCAGTGCAGGCTTTGCGACGGGTGCCAACACCATCATGGCCCGCGCTGTTGACAACAACGGCGGCCTAGGCCTGCCGGTGAACACCACACTTGCGGTCTCAAATGCAACACCCATCGTGGGCTCACTGGCCATCGCCGGCAGCGTCTTGGCGACGCCGGGAGTTGACAACCTGACGCTCACCGCCACGTTCCCCGCGGCGACGCTGGGTGCGATTGGCCGCGTCCAGTTCTACTTTGACAGCAACGATGACGGCGCATTCAACATCGCCGATGACCTGCTGGTTGGCACCGATACCTCTTCGGCAGGTGGCTGGACGGTGTCAGCTCCCACCAGCACCGTAACCGGTTCGACGGCGCGGTACTTTGCCGTCGTGACCGATACCGACAACGTTGTGGCCGCGGCCGTGGCCACTGCGACGATCAACGTCAACACCCGGCCAACGATTGGTTCGCTTGCCCTAAACGCCTCGACGGTTGTTCGCCGGGACACTGTCATCGCCACCAGCCAGCCCGCCGCCGATTCGGATGGAACGGTCAGCCGGGTTGAGTTCTGGCGTGACCGGGCGGGTGGCGTGGCTGGCGAGATTGATTCCGGTGATCAACTGCTTGGCGTGGGCGTGCGGCAGACCGATGGCACGTACCGCCTGAGCTTTAGCACATCCGGGTTTGCCACTGGTGACAACACGATTCTGAGTCAGGCGATTGATAATCGTGGTGGCCGAAGCCTTGCCTCCAGCGCGACCCTCGCGGTGACCAACACCGGCCCGGCCATCACGGGTGTAACGGTCACACCAACTATTATCGTCACAGCAGGTATTACGACGATCAGCCTGACGGCGACCGGTGTAGCCGATGCTGACGGCAGTGTGGCGAGCGTGCGGTTCTATCGCGATACTGACAACGACGGCGCTTTTACAGACGGTGTTGACACACTGCTGGGCACCGATACATCTGCCCAGGGCGGCTGGACTTGGACGAACGCATCCACTGCGGGTGTCACCGGCATCTCCACCCAGTACTTTGCCATCGCCACCGATGCGGACGGTGCTACGGCGATCAGCCCGATGAGGATCGTGACGGTCAATCAACCGCCGACTGTTGGCGGGATCGTGCTGTCGTCAACTACAGCCATCCGACGTTCAAGCATTACCGCAACCGCCACGGGAGTGGCCGACCCTGATACTGGCGGCAGCATCGGCCGCGTTGAGTTCTGGCGCGACAGCGACCGCAACGGGGTCATCGGCACCGCCTCGCAGGACCAGTTCCTGGGCAACGGCGTCCGTCAGGCCGACGGCACCTATCGCATCACGTTCTCCACTGCCGGCTTCTTGGCGGGAGCCGCGGTTGATCCGTTCACGGGCACGAGCTTTGATAACACCATCTTGGTTCGCGCCTTTGACAACCGTGGCGGCGTAGGGGCGACCACATCCACCGTGCTTTCGGTCAGTGATGTTGCCCCGGTTGCAGGGCGGTTTGCAGTGGTGGGCACCGCGGGCGTGGTCGCCGACCCAGCCTCACCACTCACGCTGACGATCACCGGGCCGACGGATGTTGACGGCGTTGTCGAGGAAGCGTTCTTCTACTACGACACCAACAACAACGGCGTTGTTGATACAGGCACCGATATTCTGCTAGGCTCTGACAACAACGCCGTGGGCGGCTGGAGCCTGCTGTTTAGCCCAAACGCGGTGGCGGGTGACCCGTTCGTTTCTGGTGTGACCCACCAGGTTCTGGCGGTGGTGCGTGACAACAACAACGTGCGTTCGGCGGCGATTGCCACAACCTTCACGTTCAACCCAGCTCCGGTGGTGGGCAGCGTCACGGTCAACGGAACCGCTGCGACGGGCCTGGGGTCAATCAGCCGCACAGGCACGGCCAACACGCTGGTCGCCAGCGGCGTGACGGACAACGGTTCAATCGCCCGCGTTGAGTTCTGGTTGGATGCCAACGACGACGGTGCGATTACCAGCGCCGACCGCCTGCTTGGAGTGGGAATACGCGTGGGAACCAGCACCACCTGGCAGTTTGTGTTTAACGGCTCCATCATCCCCGGCAGCCTCAGCGGCGATGGCAAGCTGCTGACGCGCAGCATCGACAACCTTGGCCGCAACAGCCTGATTTCAATCAACAACATCACGATTACCTGAAATCGTGGTGACTTTTTCCGACACTTGGGTTGTAGAAATTGAGTTTGAACAAGCCCCGGCTGGTGCCGGGGTTTTTTTATGGGCTGGCACGATGCAACTTGGCGGCGGCAAATTCCAGCGTTGCGCCTTGGACGACCAGCGATTTTTCCGGTCGGGTGTGGCCGCTGTCAACTTGTACCTGCCGCACCGGCAGGCCAAGGACCTTGGCGAGCAACTTGCATATGGCTCGGTTGGCCTTGCCATCTTCAGGCGGGGCAGCGACCCTCACCTTCAGCCGATCACCCAGCACGCCGGCGATGGCATCTTGGCTTGCACCGGGCACCGCCTTGACGGCGATGCGAACGCCGCCATCAACCGGTGTAAGAAACGGAGGTATGGCAGGCTGGTAGCCCGACTGAGTCACTTCTTGGTCACGCCGCTGTCACCATACACGCTGTCGTTGTTGTCCCGCAGGTCGGACTGCTGAACCTTGTAAAAGCCTGCTCCGGGGCCCCTGGCTCCGACAACTCGAGTCTCACAGCCAAGCTGGCAGAGCACAACCCCGGTGAGCGCGACAAGAAATGCCATGCGGGGCAGGAGAAACCGGCAGTTGTTGCGAGCGTTCATACGGCGAATGGTATCGCGACCGGACGGCGATGGCGCAGGCAGCCACCGCCGCCCGGGCGGAGCAGCCGCCCGGACAGGAGCCATTTGGCACGATAACCTGCACCGTGCCCAATGTCACTATCATCACGCCGCTTGCCCATGAGGCCACCAAACTCGCAGCGGTTCTCCGGCCGTACGGCCTCTCGCCGATTATCAGCGGGCCCGGCCCCGCAGCGGTGACGGCGTGCGTGCAGGCCCAACTCGCAGACCCGGAGGGGGCACCGAAGTTAATTATTCTGGCTGGTTTGGCCGGTGGCTTGAAGCCCGCGGGGCCCCTCCCGCCCTGCGGCTGGGGAACCATGATCTTCGGGCCTAAGAACGCAAAGGTTCGAGGCCGCGCGAAATCTTTGGTGGCGTGTACGTGGCCGGCAGTTCGCATTTCAAGCGTAGAACAGGCCTTGTGCCTGCCGGAACAGAAAAGGGAACTCAGCGGCGAGAATGATGCGGACTTTGTGGACACCGAATCATACTGGTTTGCCCAGAAGTGCGCTGACAACGATGTGCCTTGGGCGGTGATACGGGCAGTTTCGGACGATCGCGATGAGATACTGCCGCCGGCGGTGCTGCGGTGGACGCTGCCCAACGGGCAGACGGACTACGGCCGGGTGCTTAAAGACATGCTCCGGCATCCATCACTGATTCAGAAATCTCTGAAGTTGGGCAAAAAAGCGAAGTCGGCAATGCGGCTGATTTCTGATGAGCTGGCGCGGGTGCTGCCGCATCTTGCGACCAAGGTAAAACGATAAAACCGACTGAGGAAACCCGCCTGACCTGTAGAGGAAAATCAACCCGGCACACGTGCCCATCGCAGTTTCGCGGAGCGTGAGCGAGGATTGCGGCCAACCTCATCGGGGCTGGCGATCATGGGTTCCTCGCTGATTTCAGCATAGACCCCATCGCGCTCACCAAGGCGAAAGGCCGTTTTGACACGTCGATCCTCTCCGCTGTGAAAACTGATAATCGCTCCGACACCGCTTGGCTTGAGCACGCTGGGCAGCACCGTCAGGAGTCGGTCAAGATTGGCCATTTCGCGGTTTACCAGAATACGCAGCGCCTGAAACGTGCGGGCCGCTGGGTGCAGCTTTGCGCCCGCCGCTCGCTCAATGGTGAAATCCCGGGCCGCACACACGATGGCCATCAGGTCTTGGGTCGTCTCAATCGGGCTGACGGCCCGGCGCTCAACAATCAGCCGGGCAATTTGCGGGGCATCCTCCTCATCGCCGTATTCCAGTATTGCCGCGGCCAGTTCTTTTTCTGTCAGCCGGCTGAGCAGTGCAGAGGCGGGCTGGCCTCGCGTCGGGTCCATGCGCATGTCAAGCGGGCCGGGGCGGCGATACGAGAAACCTCGAGCGGGGTCATCAATCTGGGTGCTGGCCACACCGATATCGGCGAGGACGGCATCAACCCGGCCGCCCTCAACCTCGGCCTGTGCAATGACGATGGGCAGGGCAGCGAAGTTGTTGTGAAATAGGTCAAAGCGGCCGCGGACTTTCTCAAGCCTTGGAATGGCAGCATCGATGTTCATCGGGTCAAAGTCGATGCCAATGAGGCGGCCATCGGGCTTGATACGCTCGAGAATGGCCGCGGAGTGGCCGCCTAGACCGAGGGTGCAATCAACAATGGTCTGGCCGGGCTGCGGGTTCAGGGCCGTGAGGACATGATTGAGCAGAACCGGGATGTGGAGTTTGTCGCGTTTGGCCACGAGTTGTGATGATAACACTCATCACGTGTGAAACGGGTGAAAGTGAATCGATAGAAACGAGAGGCCCCCACACACGATCACCGAACGGGCAGGAATGCAGCACTCAACGCGGAGCGAACGCTGGAACTCGGCGCTGGTGGAGGAGCTGCTCAATTGTCGATCACCATTGCGACGGCGGAAACGCGATTTTGGCCGACACGCAAGCCCGCTTCGCACAGGAACGGTCCGTACAATTGCGGGAGGAATCGGCCGTGCTCCAAACCCACCTTTGCAGGTACTGCCACTCTGGCAAGTTTCGCCCTAGGCACGCTCCGACCGATTTGGCAAGGCCCCACCATGGCAAACCATTCAGATCCCACACGCGTTCAGCGCATCGCCGAGCAAGCCTGTGGTGTCGCCCGTGCCGATTTGGAGGCCTTTCTCCACACAGCCTGCGGCGATGATCTTGGCCTCCGAACCGAGGTGAAGCTCCTGCTGCGTTCGCTCCAAGATGCAACACGCTTTGTCTTGCCCTCCACCGGTGGCGGCAATGCTGATGAAACGCTGATCACTAGGCCAGGCGCCCAGCGGGATGTTGCCATCGTTCATGAGCGGCCGGGGACCCGCATCGGATCGTACAAGCTGCTGGAGCAGATCGGTGAGGGTGGCTTTGGCGCGGTGTTCATGGCAGAACAAGAAAAGCCCGTGCAGCGACGGGTCGCGCTGAAGATCATCAAGCTGGGCATGGACACGGGGCAAGTCGTCGCTCGCTTTGAGCAGGAACGCCAGGCGCTCGCGATGATGGACCATCCCAACATCGCCAAAGTTCTCGATGCAGGAGCGACCGATACAGGCCGTCCGTACTTTGTGATGGAACTGTGCAAGGGCGATTCCATCACCGACTACTGCGACAAGCACAGTCTGCCAATCCGCGAGAGGCTGGCCCTGTTTGTGCAGGTGTGCCTTGCCGTGCAGCACGCGCACCAAAAAGGGCTGATCCACCGGGATATCAAGCCCTCCAACATTTTGGTGAGCACGCAAGACGACAGGGCCCATGCTAAGGTGATTGACTTTGGCATTGCCAAAGCCACAGCAAGCAAACTCACAGAAAAGACACTGTTCACCGAGCATCGCCAGCTTATTGGCACGCCCGAATACATGAGCCCCGAGCAGGCGGAGGGTTCACTTGACATCGACACCCGGACCGATGTGTACTCACTTGGGGTGCTGCTTTACGAGCTGCTGACCGGAAGCACCCCGTTTGATGCAAAGAAACTGCGGTCGGCCGCGTACGGCGAAATTCAAAGAATCATCCGCGAGGAGGATCCGCCGAATCCGTCGACACGCCTTTCACAGTCCAGCTCCACGCTGATCGGCGTGGCCGCGGCTCGCCATTCTGAGCCGCGGAAGCTCGGCTCGATCATCCGCGGTGAACTTGACTGGATTGTGATGAAATCGCTTGAGAAAAACCGCCAGCGCCGGTACGCCACAGCGCAGGGATTGGCTGCCGATGTGGAGCGGTACCTTGGTGGCGAGGCGATCGTGGCCGCCCCGCCCGGTGCCGCGTACCGCGTTCGCAAGTTTGTCAATCGACATAGGGGCCCTGTCGCCGCCGCAGGTCTGGTCAGCACTGCGCTGATCATCGGCCTCGCTGGCACACTGTGGCAAGCCAGCAATGTGCGCAAAGAACGTGATGAGGCCATAGCGGCAAAGGAGGCTGAAACCCAGGCCCGTCAAGCCGCGGCAACGCTGGCCGCCTCCGAGGCCCGGCAGCGAAAGCTTGCCGAGAACAACGAGCAGAAAGCCGAAGCGATTAATACGTTTTTGCTGGAGATGCTCGGCTCGGCAGACCTTCGCGAGATGGGCCGTGATGTGAAGGTGTCTGAAGCGCTCGGCAAGGCTGCGGACAAGGCGGGTACGACGCTCAACGATCAGCCCGAAGTGCAGGCGTCGGTGCGGCGAATTCTGGGATCAACGTTCTTGTCCATCGGCATGCCCGATGCGGCCGAGCCCCAGGTGCTTGCAGCAATGGAGCTGAGCGGCAAGCTGCACGGAACAGAATCGGCCGAATATGCCAGAACACTGCTGGATCTGTCGAAGCTCAAGCTTCAACGCGGAGATCAGGCAGCGGCAGCGGATGCGGCCGATCGAGCAGCGAAGATTTATGCTAAAATCCTTGGCCCAACCAACCCCAAGACGCTGAGCGCACGCGGCCAGTATGCCAACTCCTTGCCGCTAATCGGCAAGGCCCAAGAATCAGTTGATGTGCTCACAGAGATTTTGGACCTGACAACCAAAGCCGGCGCACGCGAATCGCGAGAGGGCCGGATCATGGTCAACAGTCTGGCGGTGTCGCTCCACCATCTCGGCAAGCTTAATGAGGCTGAGGCGCTCTACCGCGAGGCGGTGGACATCAGCGCGAGGTTGGATGGTCCGGAGCACCCCGATACGCTGACGACCCGGATGAATCTGGCCAGCATGCTGCAGGCTCGCCGCAAATTGGCCGAAGCTGAACCGATGATGGCCGAGTCATACGCATTGGTCCGCAAGGTGTTTGGTGATTCGCACACCACCACCGCGATCGCGGCAACGAACCTGGCCAGTCTCTACGACACCACGGGAAAATTCAAAGAGGCGATGTCTCTTTATGAAGAAAGCTTAAACATCCGCCGCCGGGCCGAGGGTGAGCACACGCGAGGGGTTGCCCTGTCCAAGCAGCAGCTCGCCCAGTCACTCAGCCGCTTGGGTGAGCATCCGCGTGCCGTGGCGATGGAACAAGAGTCTGTCGCGGTGTACACCGCCGTTTGCGGGGCCGAAGACCCGCAGACACTGAACGCCAGGATGGTGCAGGCCAACACTTTTGTCGCGGCGGACCGCAAGGCCGAGGCCGAAGCGATCTTCGTCGACCTGCTCAGCGTCTGCCCACGCGTCCTTGGCGAGGACCATCGCACCACGATCGTGGCAACCAACAGCTACGCCGTCCTGCTCATGCGCCAAGACCGCTATGCCGATGCCGAACCACTCGTTCGCAAGGCTCTTGAGGCCGGAAGACGGACCAGCGGCCCGGACTCGGCCGACACGGTCATCACCCAGAGCAACCTGACCGGCATCCTGCGCGAAACCGGCAAACTGGAAGAGGCCGAAGCGCTCCACCGCGACACAATCGAACGCTTCACCCGCGTTTTCGGGCCAAAGCACCCCAACCTGGCCACAGCGCACACCAGCTACGCTGAAACGCTTATCGTTTTGCGTCGCCTCGAGGACGCCAGTAACGAGTACACCCTCGCCATCGCACTCAACACCGCCGCACTCGGTGAAAAGCATGCCTCCACTGCCGATGGCAAAGCCCGCGTCAGCTTTATCATGCTCGAGCGTGGCGACACCGCCGCAGCAGAGCCGATGCTGCGCGAAGCGGTGGAGTTACTCACTTCCGCCCGCGGCGAGAAGCATGTCAAGACCGCGAACGCAGGACTTGAACTTGGCCGATGCCTGAGTTTGCTTGGCAACTTCGCTGAAGCCCAGCCGCTGCTGAGTAAAAACCACGCCTTACTGGTTGAACTGCGACCGGCCGGCCACAAAGACATCGCAAAGGCCCAGCGGTACCTCGCCGCGCTGTACACTGCTTGGAACGCCGCCGAAGCCGGCAAGGGTCACGATACCTCCGCAGCCGAGTGGGACGCCAAAGTCAAGCTGCAACCCAAGTAACACACCAAGTGAGTTTTCGCGGCCCACACAATGAATATTCTGCTGACGACTCTTGGCTCCGGTGGTGATGTTTACCCGTTTATTGCAATCGGCCGCGAACTCGTCCGCCGGGGGCACACTGTCAAACTCATGACCAACCCGCACTTTGAGGCGGCCGTGCTTGCTGGCGGGCTCCCGTTCGTTGGCTTGGGTACCGAGGCCGAATATCTCGAAGCCATCACCCATGCCGATTTGGTTCATCCCAGTCGCGGCCCGGCGCACGTGCTGCAACACTTGGTCTTTGGCCCTGCCCAGGAGATGTACACCGCCGTCCGTCGCGTGGCCCGGCAGATGGACGCCGATGCGATCGTGCGCCATCACATCTGCTTTGGCGCGGGCTGGGCAGCAGAGAAAGAGCGGATGCTCGATATTCCATGCACACTCGCTCCGATTTTCTGGATCAACTGGCGCAGCCCCTCCGTGTTTGGCATGGTCCCGTTTGTCCTACCCAAGCCGCTGGCCCGCATAAGCCTTGCCATTCGCACCTTGGGTGGCCGTTGGGTGATTGATCGTCCGTGCAATGTCATTCGTCGTGAACTTGGGCTCCCGCCTCAGCGTGACATGTTCAGCCGCAACTCCCGCGGCACCGGCATCTCGCTCGGGCTCTGGTCACCCGCGCTCCGTGGCCCGGTCGAGGGTGACCCCGCCGGCGGCATCATCTGCGGCGCAGCGGTGCACGATGACGGCGATGAGGCTAATGCGGGTAATGAGGGTAGAAGAGGCGACCTTCCGGCCGAGTTGGACGCGTTTGTGCGCACAGCTGCAGCGCCGGTGTGTTTTACGCTTGGCACCTCCGTAGCCCACCACGCGCCGGAGTTTTACCGCCACGCCGCGGCGGCCCTAGCCACCAACAAACTCCGCGGGGTCTTCGTCACCGGGCCGGGCGATGCCAGCGCCGCCGAACAAATTTGTGCGGCCAGCAACGGGGCCATTTTCGCAGCTGGATACGTGCCGTACTCCCGGCTGCTCCACCGCTGCAGCGCGGTGGTGCACCACGGCGGTATCGGCACCGTGCACGCTTGCCTCAAAGCCGGTGTTCCGCAGCTGGTAGTCCCATTTGCAAACGATGAATTTGACAATGCCGCCCGCATCAGCCGCCTCCGGTGCGGCGCGGGCCTGCGGGCCAGCAAACTCAGTGACCGAGCCCTAAGCGCAGTGCTGGGCGTGGTCACCAGCGGCGTGCTCCGCCAGCGGGCAAAGCAAATTGGACAGCAGATGGCCGCCGAAAACGGTGCGGTTACAGCGGCGGATTGCATTGAACGGGTGGCACCGCGGTCAGAAACGCAGACACGTGAAAGTTGATATTGGAGTAGGCTCACCCGTTTGCCGCGCTGCTTCGCTGCCTTATCTGCCTTCCAATGCCTGCGAATCTGCTCAGCGGCGCCTCGGAAGCCGCATTCGGGGCATGTAAGAAGCATCGAGTGATCGAGATCATTGGAATCAGGGTTGATGGCCAGTTCATACTGGCAGCAAGGACAGCACATCCAGCCAAAGGCTCTTGCCTTCCGGCGCGCCACGGCCCATCGGATCGCTTGCGCTATGAAGAAAGCAAAAAAACCGAAGCAAACTGCGGCCGGCGCCACCATCATCCAAAACACCAAAGCAATACCGCTCGGGGTATTGATATTCTCCGCGCTCAAGGCCGTAACCCGCCAAGAAGTCAAAAACTTGAGCGATACGAGCGAGACCAGAAACGCAGCCACCCCGATCCAGCTTTGATTTCGCAACCAAACAGCCAACTGGACAGCACGCCGAAGCAACGCTGGATGCTCGTGTGATGCATTCGGTTTGGGTTGGTATACGACCTTCACGCCAGAACATTAGCTGAAGCATTCAAGCAGAAGCACAACTGCATCAACGCACTCGTACGCCACCGAGTATCCTTCTCCCATGATTGTCACACTGCTGTCGGTCTGTCTGCTCAACATCACTGCGGAACCGTCGCGAACGATTTATCTCTCTCCTACGGGCAACGATGCCGCAGCGGGCGACTCACCGCTGCGGGCTCTGGCGACGCTCACTGCCGCGAGAAACTTGGTACGCACGCAGGAAGCAGCCCGCAGCAAGCAGCCGGGCAAGGCACGCCAGCCAATTCGCATCGAGCTTGCACCCGGGCTGTACACACTCAGCACAACCTTCACACTCACGCCGCAGGACTCGGGCACTAGCGACGGTCCGATCACGTACTCCGCCGCGATACCGGGCACCGTGATCATTTCAGGCGGCATCAAACTGCCGGACTGGAAGCCAACCGAGCTGAACGGCCGCGCTGTATGGTCAGCCAAGCTGCCCGATGGCGTCGAACTCCCGGCCGACGGGTCCCCGGCGTTTCGTACTTTGTACATCGGTAGCAAACCGCGAACGTGGGCACGATATCCAAACAATGGCGGCCTAGCACGTATCGAATCCATCCCGGAGCGGCCCGCTGGCGACTGGATGATCGGGCCCATGTCCTTCGCCTTTGCCCCGGCCGATGCCGCGGCGTGGGAGAGTGCCGGTAAGGGGGTTGAGGTCACCACCTTTGCCCGCTGGGTTGATTCGCACCAGCGGATCACGGCCATAGAGCTTGATAAGCGGCTCGCCCGATTTGCCACCCCCAACATGATCGCACTTGATCCCGGCAACTATTACTTTATCTCTGGCGCTGCAGCGCTCCTTGATGAACCGGGTGAGTGGTGGTGCGATCAGTCCACACGAACAATCTACACAATCCCGCTCCCCGGCGACAAGCCCGATGCCCCATCATTCGTGCCGCACCTTCGCGAACTGGTGCGACTTGCCGGAGAACCGGCCAAGGGTGCGTTCATCGAACATGTCACCTTCGAAGGGCTTACCTTTGCTCACGCCCGCTGGTGGTTTACGCCCGAGCCCGCAGCCAACACACCGACAGATGGCAAGCCGCCCAAGGCTGTCGGATTCATTCAGGCCGCCTTCGGCGCTCCGGGGGCAGTCTTCGGCGAGGGTTGCCGGCATGTCAGCTTTTCCGAATGCACCATCCGGGGCGTTGAGGCGTATGGCATCGAGCTTGGCCGCGGCTGCAGCGACTGCGTACTGAGCCGCTGCCTGATCACTGATCTGGGCGCGGGTGGTGTGAAAATCGGCGAGCCAACGATTCGCCCCGATGCAAACGACCAGACGATGCGAAACACGGTAAGTGACTGCACCATATCCGACGGCGGGCACATCCACCATCAGGCAATCGGGGTGTGGATCGGCCAGAGCTCCGGCAACACGCTCTCGCACAACCTCATCGCTGAGTTTGACTACAGCGGGATCTCCATCGGTTGGACCTGGGGATACGGGCCGAGCGCTGCCGGCGGCAATATTGTCGAGGACAACGAGGTGCGAAATCTGGGCGTTCGCCCCGGCAACACTCTGCCACCACTGGGCGACATGGCCGGAATATACACCCTTGGCACCCAGACGGGCACCATCATTCGGCGGAACTATTTTCACGACATCGCGGGCTACACAATTGCATGGGGAATCTACTTTGATGAAGGTTCCACCGGAATTGTTGCCGAGGACAACATTGTGCTGCGGACGACGCACGGAGGGTTCCACCAGCACTACGGTAAAGACAACATCGTCCGCGGCAATATGTTTGTAGATGGGCGCGATGCGCAGCTTTGGCGAACGCGCCGTGAGGAGCACAACTCATTTACCTTTGAAAAGAACCTGGTCACCGGGGCGGGCGATCAGTGGCTTGCGGGCGATTGGTCGGGCAATCTTAAAGCTCAAGGCAACCTGCACTGGCGGACGGATGGCAAGCCGATCATGTTCCCCGGTAACAAGACCTTCGCCCAGTGGCAAGCAGCGGGCTTTGAAGCTGGGTCATTGGAGGCGGACCCGGACTTGAATCTGCAGACGCCGACGCGGCCAAGCTTTGGGCCCAAATCGCAGGCCGCATCGCTCGGGTTGAAACTGCCAGATCTCAGCACCGTTGGACCGCGCAAGCCGTGACAGACCGTGGCGCGACTCATGCACCTACTCGTGCCGCAGCGCCTCAATTGGGTCAAGCCTCGCAGCCTTGATTGCGGGGAATAGCCCAAATATCACTCCCGTTCCGGCGGAGAACCCGACTGAAAGCAGTACCGACCACAGCGGCACCTCTGCCTGACTCAGTGGCGAGCCGGGGATTTTGATCATGCCGAACGCCAGCGTGTAGCCGATGGCAAGACCGATGGCGGCGCCCATGAGGCACAGCACCACGGCCTCGACTAAGAACTGCATGAGAATGACCGCTGGTGGCGCGCCCACCGCCTTGCGCAGGCCAATCTCTCGCGTGCGTTCCGACACCGATGCCAGCATGATGTTCATAATGCCGATGCCGCCAACCAGCAGCGAAATGACCACCAATCCAGCGGCAAGCGCCGTAATTCCTGCTGCGATATTCTTAAATTGGCTGATGAACTGTTCGATTGCCTCGACACCGAACGTGTCCGGATCATCACCGGTCAGCCCTCGCTTGTTGCGCATGTAAAACTTGATCTCCGCTTTGGCATCGTCAAAAAGCTCCGGCCGCTTCGTCGTCGCCGCGACGTACAGACCAAACACCGGCTCTGGCTTCATGCTGTCGGCGGTGCCGTAAGGAACAAAGATCTCGGTGCGTGCTTCACCGCCGCCGAAGGCGGGGCTCACGGCCTTGGTTTCGACCACACCAACAATCAAGAACCGTCGCCCCTCAACCAATATTGTGGTGCCGCTGGCGCTTGCGGGCAGATTCAACTCTTCAACGGCCTTGTCATTGACGTAGCAGACGTTGCGTCGTTCCTTGTCATCAACCTCCAGAAACTGCCGCCCATCGGTCACAAACCGCTGCTCGATTTCATGCCATGCCGGACGCACCCCTTGCACCGAGACGTTGTTCATGACCCGGTCACCAAACTGGACCGGGGCTGAGAATTGCTTGATTGGTGTCAGCAGCGCAAGGCTCGGGCAGGCGGCCATCATGCCGTCCGCCTCGGCCAATCGCATGCGAATCTGGTTCTGCGAAAAACGGTTCGGAGCCTCACGGGGCCGACGCGGAAACACCCAGACGCGCGAAGCCCCCACCGCCGCGAACTCCTTAAGCACATAGCCCTTTAGCCCGCTAGTCGCCGCGACGGTGCCGATGGTGCTGGCCACACCAATGACAATGCCAAGAGCCGTGAGCAACGCGCGCGTGCGGTTGGCCCAGAGCTGGCCCAAGGCCAGCACAACAGTTTGCAGGAAAAGGCGGGCGATGATCACGCGGCACCTCCGGCCGTTGCATCCGCTGATGCGGCGGCAGCAGCAGCAGTCGCCCCAGCCGCCACGCTGGCGTTCTCATCATTGCCGGAAGCGGCCGCCACGGCTTGCCGCATCATCATCTTTAAGAAATCACCGTGCACCGGGTCTTCCTTGGTCGGGAAGTCGCTGAAGATATGCCCATCTCGCAAGCGCACGATGCGCTGGGCATTGCTGGCCACATCCTCCTCGTGCGTCACGATCACAATCGTTTGCCCCTGATCGTGCAGCTCCTGAAACAGGGCGATGATCTCTTCGCTGGTCTTGCTATCAAGATTGCCCGTCGGCTCATCGGCCAGCAGCAGGCTGGGCTGGTTCACCAGCGCCCGGGCAATGGCCACGCGCTGGCGCTGCCCGCCCGACATTTCATTGGGCTTGTGCTCCATGCGATTCGCCAGCCCCACGCGGCCAAGAGCGGCCTTGGCCAGCTTTCTCGCGCCCAGCCAGTGCTTGCGTGAGTACAGCAGCGGCAGCATCACGTTCTGCAGGGCCGTAGCCCGATTCAGCAGTTCAAAGCTTTGAAACACAAAGCCAATGTGCTCATTGCGCACCCGTGCCAGCGCGGTCGCACCAAGCGTGTCAACCCGCTCACCCTCCAGCCAAAACGTGCCCGCGCTCGGCTGGTCTAGGCAGCCAAGAACATTCATCATCGTGCTCTTGCCGGAGCCCGATGGACCCATGATGGCAACGAACTCGTTTCGAAGGATCGTCAGATCCACCCCGCGCAGGGCGTGTACCTTCTCATCGCCCATCGTGTACACCTTCGTCAGACCCTTGATGGCAATGCTCACTTTGCGATCCGAAGCCGATGGCGCAGTGGCATCGCGGCCCAAAGCTGCCCCATTGACCGACTGACCAGATTGCTCCAACGCACTGGGCACGCTCATGTGCCCTTCCCCGGAGCAGGCTTGGTTCCCGTAGCGGCACCAGCTTCTTTGCCGTCCTTAACTTTGCCGTTCTCCTTACCGCCAGCTGCATCCAGTCTGGCTCGCTCCGCAGCTTCCTTCTCTTTGGCGGCAATGGCTTCATCCACCACCAGCTTCCCGTCATTGAGGTCCACCAGCGCCTTAAACGGTCCGGCGATGACCTTGTCACCTTCGCTTAGCCCAGCCAGCACAACAGTGTCAGTCAAATCACTGGCTCCGCTGACCACCGGTTTAGCACGCACCTTGCCGCCCTCATCAACAAACACCACCCGTGTAAAGGCCTTGGCCTTATCAACTAAGCTTGAGTCTCGCACCTCCTGCGGCAGCGCATCAAACCTGCGGTCCACAATCGCCTGCGTCGGCAGCTTCAATACTCCCGGGAAGGTCTCCACCTTGATGTCAACGTTTGCCGTCAAACCCGAGGCCAGCACAATATCGCGCGGCTTGCTGACCAGAATCTCAACTTCAAAGTACCCCGTGCCGTCACGGTCAATTAGTCGCTTCAGGCCCACACGCTCCACCGTTGCCTCAAAGTTGCGATCGCGGTATGCATTAATGTACACGCGGCAGCCTTGCCCGGCCCGCACCGGCGCGATGTTCGCCTCATCCACACGCGCCTTCATCAGCATCGTCCCCAAATCCGCGATCTCCATAATCACCGATGCCGCGTTGTTGAGCGTGCCCACCAGCACCAACTCCCCCACTTCTGCGTTAAGCTTAACAATCGTTCCGTCAAAGGTGGCTGAAATTACCGTATTTTCAAGGTCTTTCTGGGCCCGCACAATCCCAGCACGTGCTGCAGCGATTGACTGCTTGGTCGCATCCACTCCAGATTGTGCCCGGAGGGTATTTGCCTCGGCATCATCCAACGTGTTGCGGGCCACATCTTTGCTGGCAAACAGCTTCTTGGCCCGCTCCAGTTCGTTGGTAGCCTGCACCAATTGGGCCTCGTTGCCGCGCAGTCGCGCCTGCTCACCCGCTAGGTTGGCCTGAGACGATTCAACCGCCGCGGCCAAGTCGCGGGCATCGAGCCGCACCACCACATCACCTTTTTTGACCATCTCCCCCTCACGGAACGGGAGCTCAATAATTCGGGCAGCCACCTGAGCGGAAATCTGGACCTTTGTCTTGGGCTCAATTGAACCAGGCGCGTTGATCGTGCGCACAAGATCACCCTTCGTCACCGAGGCATATCGAACCGATGTCCGCGGCTCCGGAAAGAACCGCTTGGCTATCGCGTCGCGGGCACCGGCCGAGGTGGCAAACACCACGCCCAGCGTGCCGATTGACACCAAAACCACCGCGAGTACAAGGACCACAATCCACTTAACCAAGGCGAAGCTCCAAAGAAATGAGGCCTGACGATTCCAGGCTTCCGGCAGAATCCTTCAATCCGACCCGGCACGTTATCCGACCAAGCCATGCAAGGTACAAAAAACGCGTTGCAAACATCTGGCAAAGCACAGCATTCGCGCAGAAACAACCGCAATACCTCTCCCGAACCACTGAATCTATGGGAACACGGCCCCACTGCTTGCACGCAAACTTCCTGATTATCTGACCATGCCGTTCCTGACCCAGATGTGCCATGAAGCCGACCAGCCCGACAGCCGATAATCACCACAGGTACAGACCCGCAGGCAGGCACGGGCCTTTGGAGTTTCACCGGCAATGCGAGCGCTTCGATTTGATGGAAAGCAGCCCATTTTCGTTCAGGATGCCCGCGAGCCAGTCATGGCCGCTGGCGATGCCCTGATTCGCCCCACCTGTGTCGGGGTGTGTTCCAGCGACCTTGAGATCTGCCGCGGCGGTTCGAACTTCGTCGGCACCCTCGGCCACGAGTTTGTCGGCGTTGTTGAGGAAGTGAATCTGGCTCCCAACAGCGCACCGGCATTGATCGAGCGTGCCAATCGCCTCAAGGGAAAACGTGTGGTGGGGTCCATCAACATCGTTTGCGGCAAGTGCGACATGTGCCGGGCCGGATTGTCCAGCCATTGTCGCCATCGCACCGTGCTTGGCATGGCCGGACGTGACGGCTGCTTTGCCGACCGCTTTGCCCTGCCACTGAACAACCTTTACCCAGTGCCAGACAGCGTGGACGATGAGCGGGCAACCTTTGTTGAACCGCTGGCCTCAGCCATTCACGCCGCGGCGATGATGAAGGTTGAAGGCAAGCCGTACATCACTGTACTTGGCGACGGAAAACTGGGACTGCTGACGGCTCAGGTGATGGCCCGTCTGAACGCATCGGTGCGACTGCTGGGCAAGCACCCGGCCAAGTACGGCCTGTGCGACCGCTGGGGGATCAAGCATCGCCACGTCAATGAAGTGGGCCGGCTGGCCGATCAGGACGTGGTGGTGGACTGCACGGGCTCAGCCTCGGGCTTGGCCCTAGCGATGCAGCTTGTACGACCGCGCGGCAAGATCATCTTAAAATCAACCATTTCACCGCTACCCATCCCCGCTGGCGCACCCATTCCCGGAGCCGACCATCCTGCCTGGCGGGAACCCGTGAATCTGGCGCCCATCGTCATCAACGAGATCGAACTGATCGGCTCACGCTGCGGGCCGATTCCTGAAGCCGTGACCATGCTGGAAAAGAACCTCGTGAGCGTGGAACCACTGATCACGCACCGGACCAAGCTGGAGAATGGCCTAGCCGCACTGGAAATAGCAAAGACCGGACAGATCAAAGTGCTTATGACCATCTAAACCGAGAGCGGACCGACCAGCACAAACTTACTTTCCGCCCGGTTTGATGGGCGTTCCCTTGCGGAACGGATTTGCTTCCGCAGGTTTTACCTCTGGAGCAGGAGCCGCGGGTGCAGGAACGGGTGCGGGAACAGTTGAAGGGGTTGGGGCCGGAGGAACCGGTGTCGGTACCGGTGGAGACACGGGGGCTGGGACCGGAGCTGGAACCGGAGCTGGGACCGGGGCTGGGACTGGCGCTGGGACTGGCGCTGGGACTGGCGCTGGGACTGGCGCTGGGACTGGCGCGGGGGCAGGTGCAGCCTTCTGAGTGAGGCCCTTCTCATCGGGCAACTTTTCATCGGCTGGCCGGATTATCACCGGGGGCGATTGCAGCACCATCGGGCCTGCCGCCTTTGGCGGTTGAACCTGCTCGTTTGGAATCAAATCCACCACCGGTGCCGTAGCCGCGACGGCCGGCTTGGGCTGGGATGGGCTCGGCACAGTCGCCGGGGCCGTGGCAAACGCCGTCGGGGGGAACACCTCTGGCGCTTGAGTAGTGGCCGTTGCGCCAGCGTTTGCCGCGGGCGCGCGGGGTACTGGTACGCTTGTGGGCACCGCACCAGAAACCGCCCCGCTATCACCGCCACCTGCAACACGCACGCTTGATGGCACTCGCGTCGCCGTCAGATCGGTTGTTCCATCGCTGCGCATGCCAACTGGGTTACTGCTGATCTCATTGGGCGGCGGCGGAATGAACGGCAAATGCTCGTACCAGAACTTGTCGCGGTTAAACGCCGGATACAGAAACGGCTTGCGACCTGCAAACGGATTTTCCGTCTTCCCCAACCACACCAGCCAAGCCCGCTGATCTTCCGCGAAATCCTCGCCCGTCAGAATGTCAAGTGACCGCCGTGATGTGCTGGTGACTAGGAACGAATCATCATCGAGCGCACCGATCAGACCCTGCACCACGCGTCGCTCGGCATACTGGCCAAGCCCGGTGGCTATCTCGCTGCGCACATCCGCATCAGTCTCGTTTTTCTGCTGTATGAGCGGCAACATAAACTCCACCGCCTTGGGGTTGTGCAGTCGCTGCAGCGCTCGGGCGGCTTCCAACCTCACATTTTTATCACTTTCCTTAAGCAGGGGCGTGATCAGCTCGGCGCTGGCCGGGTCTCCGTGCATGCCAAGGGCCCGGGCAGCAATGCCACGTACGCCCGGATCAGGGTCCGGTTCCGTCGCCGGGGGCGCGCCCAGCTTGCTTGCAAACATGCGCACATAAACCTCTTCACCACCAAACGGAGCATTGGCCAGAAGGTTCGTGCCACGATACCGCTTGTCAGGGTCAAAAGGGTCCTGTGACCACGCCGCGGCCTCAGCTGGCTTTGGCGGCGAAAAGAGCCCAAAGAGCGACTCCGTCTTGGCCGCCTGCTGCGTGTTTAGGTCCGAGCTGCAGCCCGCAACCAGCACAACGGCCATGACACCACCTGCGGTCAATACCAAGCGCTTTGCCAAAGTGGCCGCACCGCAACCAAAACCGAGCGTTTTGAAACTCAAGGCCGAGCTGGTCATGTGTGCATGGTAAGTCGGGCCGATGCCGCGAGCCAGTTGCTAGGCCCATTCTCTGTTCCAAGCAAACGACATGGCCTCCACTGGCCGCTACCGATGCCGCTCGGTAACGTAGCGCCAGTTGTAGGCAACCTCGGTCATTTCACCACCGCAGGTCGGCTCAGCACTCCATCCCTTGTGCTGGTCTGTACCACAACTGACTCGATCCCCTCGCGGGCGCCGTCCACTGTCAAGGAGCGAGCAGCTGCCGGGGCAATATACGTTGTCCACACACCATCCTTTGTGCGCACTTGCACGGTCGTAGGGCCGTTGGAACTCACTTGCCCTGGCCCCGCTGGCGCGGCGACCCATCGCACCGTGGTACTTGCGGCGCTTGCGATGGTGGACACAATTGTTGCCTGCGGCGCTCCGGGCGCAGCCGTGCCCACCGGCGCGGTTTGCGGCACCAGAGCCGGCTTGGCGTACGGCCCGGCCCGCAGTTTGTCGGCTATTCCTTCACGATTTTCAAGCAGCGCTATGGCCGAGAAGTGAATGACTCCCGGCCGCAGGACCGAACTTGCCCCGTGTACAACGCCAACGCCGCCCGCGCTCATTCCATCAATCACTGTCCGCGTCAGTTCAACCTGGCCGATGATTTCTGCTGCATCAAACGACCTGCTTCCACCAGCCCCGCCGTTGGCGGTGCTCGCGGCGGCGGGTTTTTGGCCTAGGCGGCTGGTGTAAATTCCCGGCCAGATTTGCTTGTTTCTGGTGTTCTGTGCGAGCCACCAACGCAGCAGCGGCTCGAAGGCCTGTTCCTTGGCATCACGGCGCCAATACAGCTGGGGCGACATGTAATCACACCAGCCCTCGGCCAGCCACTTGCGGCTGTCGGCGTGGAGCTTGTCAAACGCATCAAAGCCCTTGATGCCCGGCGGGTTCTCTGGCCGCCAGATGCCAAACGGGCTGATCCCGATCTTTACAAACGGCTTGGCCGCCTTGACCTCATCATGCACGCGCTTCATGAACCGATCAATGTTTTCACGCCGCCACGAGGCGAGGTCAAGCTTGCCTCCGGTGTGCTGGTAATTGGCATAGACCGGTCCATCGGGGAAGGGCTCCCCGTCTTTGGGATACGGATAAAAATAATCATCAAAGTGCACGCCATCGATGTCGTAGCGTTTGACCACATCCATGATCACGGCCATGGAATGATCCTGCGAACCCTGCTCACCTGGGTCCATCCACATATAGCCATTGTGCTTGCGCACAAGGCTTGGCTTGGCATTGACCACGTGTGATGAGGCATCCGGGCCAACGGTTTTGATGTGCCTTGCCCGAAACGGGTTAAACCATGCGTGCAGCTCCATGCCGCGCTGGTGGGCTCCTTCAATCCACAATGCCAGAGGGTCGTACATTGGTGAGGGCGGCCGCCCTTGGATTCCCGTTACAAATTCTGACCACGGTTCCAGCGCACTGGGATAGATTGCATCGCAAGTGGGGCGCACCTGCAGGATGATGGCGTTCAGATTGCATTTGGCAGCGTTGTCGAGGATTGTCGTGATCTCGGCCTGCTGCTGCGCGACCGAGAGTTCGCGTTTGCTGGGCCAGTCAATGTTCGTGACTGTGGCCACCCAGACGCCGCGAAACTCGCGGGCCAACACCGGCGCACCGCCGGAGGCCGCAGCGTCTATCGCCACCTTTGGCTGTGAACTTGGATTGCCCGACACCGTTCCCGGAGTCCAGCCCGCCGGCAGCCCAGCAGGCTGGATGAGGCTCGGATCCATCTTTTCCCGCGCCGTAGGTTGGGGCGAGGCAGTACCACCGCCAGGCACCTGCCCGAAGCCCACCACCCCACACGCACAGACAAGCACAGCAGCAGAAAGTCGCGAAAAGATCATCTTGTATTGTTGCCCCGTCGGAGCGAAAACAAAGCCTGCGACCACAATCTCGGTCAGCAAACACAAACACCCGCCGGCGCTTCCGCTTTTCTACGGTAATTTGACCAGTTGGCGGTTTGGCCCGGGTCCTACGCTGCACCCATGCCACAAACCTACCTTGTTACTGGTGCATCCCGCGGCATCGGCCTCGAGTTCGCCCGTCAGCTCTCCGGCCGCGCCGCCTCAACCGGCGACACGATTTTGGCCACTGCCCGCGATCCGGCCAAAGCCACAGAGCTTGGCGCACTCAAAGGCGTCACGGTGCTGATGCTCGATGTCGCCAGCGAGGCATCCATCGAGAGCTTCGCCAAAGGCCTGACCGGCCGCCCGATTGATGTGCTCATCAACAACGCTGGCATCAGCAACCACACACCCGACCTTGCCTCGTGCAACTTGACCAAGCTGCAGGAAGTGTTCACCACCAACACCTTCGCCCCGATCCTGCTCACCAAGGCGCTGCTGCCCAATATCAGCGCTGGCACGGGCAAACGAATCATCAACATCACCAGCGTTTTGGGCTCAATGGGGCTTCACCACACCGGCTTTAGCTACGGCTACTGCGCTAGCAAGGCCGCGCTCAACATGCTCACACAAAAGCTGGCTGCCGAACTTGCCAAGTCGCACCCGGCATCGTGCGTCATCGCCCTGCACCCCGGCTGGGTGCAGACCGACATGGGCGGCAAACAGGCCCCGCTCACCCCCACTGCAGCGGTGCAAACCATGCTCACAACCATCGCCAGCCTCACCCCGGCCAGTACCGGAGCATATCTGAACACCGACGGCACGATTCTGCCTTGGTGAACGATTGACCTGTTCCCTGACAGTACCGACACGGCAGCGTAATTGGTGAAACCGGGCAGCCGAGGCATAAAAAAAGGCCCCGCACGATGCGGGGCCTTTGCATTTCGATTTCACTGAACCAATCAACTCGGCTTCAAGTCAGGCGGAGCGGAAACCATCAGACTTACTGGGCCCGCCATGTCCAAGTCTTGGTATCGGCGTAGTTGCTCCACCGAGTCATGTCACGCAAATCGCCGATGCCCAGGCTCTCGACGTGGCCATCGCACATCGCGGTAGTCACTTTGCCTCCGTAGCGGGCATCCATGTTGCCCCAATCGCCCGGCGGCTTCAGCCTGTTGAAAGTGTCAGATGCGGTCCAACCAGCACCGTTCCCGGTTGCGGAAACGGTTGTAGCACCCATGCCTGCGGGGAACGGCAGAGGTGCGGTGACCAGCCAATAGCCCGGACGAATGATGCCTGTATTGGGCTTGGTGGCGCCATAACCCCAATAGCCGGTGCCTGCAACATCACCACCGCGGGAGCCGGCGAGCATGAGCAGACGGCTTGAATTGCGGATATCGCCGATCCTTGTCACGAAAAAATTACCCGCGCCAGCGGCACCGTTGCGGTTGACCGTGCCCCAAGGAGATCCTTGGCCGATGCCACCATTAATGGAGTGTCCGCCATGCTGGAACGAGCCGCCGACATACACACCGTTCATCCCGAAGGAAGGGTGATATCCAAACGCGGTTTGGGCAGTGGTGTCGGCGTATGTGAACCAATTGGGCAACTCGCCGGGTCCACCATTCTTTGGCCGCTGGAAAAAGTTGTCAAAAGTGTTGCGATCAATCATCAAGCCGTTCAGTGGCATGTTTGACCACGTACGCAGCACGTGAGTCCACGTTTTCGCAACCGATCCTTCCATGAACTGACCGGTGCTGGGGAATGGATCAACTGGCCGCATGACTTTGTTGATCGGCGTGCTGCCGGGGTGAACCCATGCCCACGCATTACCAGCGGGCAACAGCTTCTCCTTACCCTCTTGCGCGTAGGCCTGCAGAGCTAAACCAAGCTGCTGGGCACCTGCCTGCTCCACACTGCCTCGCGCGGCTTCACGGGCCTTGCCCAGTGCCGGGAGCAAAATCCCGACAAGCAGCGCGATGATCGCGATGACAACCAGCAGTTCAATGAGCGTGAATCCGCTTCGAACAACCCTACGGGTGCTTTGCATAGTCGTTTCCTTAATCTGTCACCATCACACCGCGCGCCCAAGATCGCGCGAAATGAAGTCTCGAGTGAATCTACTCAGAAAGGTACCACATAAGTTCCACTTCGACAAGCTAATCGACACGAACTGGTGGAAATCCTAAAGAAAAAACACATGCAGTGCATATGCATTATCGTCTCATCGCGGCAGTCTGGGCTTCCATCGGCACTTCACCCCTGCAAGGTGTGATCCAAATAGATTAATCGTTTGAAGCGATTGTATTAAAATCCGCGCTTCCGCGGCACAATCTTCACATCAATCGCGGCCGGGAAGCCACCCTTGGCGCTGTCAACGATTTGGTTCAGCTCGTCAAGGTCTTCCTTCTTATCAACCGAACCCTTGATCTCGATCTTTGTGCCGTCCGTGCTTGGCAGGATCTGCAATCCCTGAAACTTCATCTTGTTTTGTTCAGTCATTACGGCCTTGGCAACATCAAATTGCACCTGTTCGGCCTTTTTATCAAAGCTCAGATTCACATCGCCCGAAGAGCCGAAAACTAGGTACAAAGACCACGCAAGCAGCAGCACGATCACGGTGCCCAATCCCACAGCCATCAGCTTCTGCTGAAGTGTCAATCCGGTTGGTGCCCTCTTTGAACGCGGCTGGAGCGTGGTAGTTGCCATAACGAACAGTAGCTTGTTTGCAACCCGGAATCGAAGCCACGAGGTCGGAAAATCTGTTCCAAATTCTTCGCCTCCGACCAAACCCGCGGCAATGATCCTCGCTTCCTCGCTGCGGGCGTGGCGAAATTGGCAGACGCACGGGATTTAGGTTCCCGTGGCCGCAAGGCTGTGCAGGTTCAAGTCCTGTCGCCCGCATTCCGAACAATGGTCCGATCGCAAAATGGTCAAAGGGTCAAATAGAGACAGATAAAACGGGCGTGGACAAGGCAAGCCCCAAGGTGGCGGCTGCCGGGGTTGCACCGCCGTACCCTCATGGCCCATGTCCGACTCCACGCCATCAACTGCTGCCGCCCTGCCCGCTCCTGCGGCATCAAACTTCATCACCGAGATCATCGATGCCGACAACGCTTCCGGGCGTTGGGGCAAGTCTGCCACTGGCCAGCCCAAAGTCGTCACCCGTTTCCCGCCAGAGCCCAACGGCTACCTGCACATCGGCCACGCCAAGAGCATCTGCCTGAACTACGGCCTGGCGGCTCGGTACCACGGCGCGTTCAACCTCCGGTTTGACGACACCAATCCTACCAAAGAGGAAGTCGAGTACATCGAGTCCATCAAGCACGATGTCAAATGGCTCGGCGCTCACTTTGATGACCCCGTCCGCTCCGGCGGCGGCTTGTTCTATGCGTCCGAAGTCTTTGGGAAAATGTACGACTTTGCCTGCGAGCTGATCAAGAAGGGCAAGGCGTATGCGTGCGAACTCAGTGGCGAGGAAGTCTCCGCCCGGCGCGGCAAGCCGGGCGTACCGGCCACCAGCCCCTTCCGCGATCGCACCAGCGAAGAGTCGCTCCGCCTCTTTACTGAGATGAAAGAGGGCAAGCATCCAAACGGCAAGTACACGCTTCGCGCTCGAATTGATTTGGCCTCACCAAACTTCAACCTTCGCGACCCGGTCATGTACCGCATCCTGCACGAGGAGCACCCGCACACCGGCCGCCAGTGGTTCATTTACCCGATGTACGACTGGGCCCACGGCATCGAGGACTCCGCCGAGGGGATCACCCACTCCATTTGTACGCTGGAGTTTGAGGACCATCGCCCGCTGTACGACTGGTTCATCGCCAGCATCAACAAGGGCCGCACGCCCGACGGCACCGGCCCCTTCGGCAAGACCATCCACCACCCGCAGCAAATCGAGTTCGCCCGGCTCAACCTCACATACACAGTCATGAGCAAGCGATTCCTGCTCAAACTCGTGCAGGACAAGCTGGTTTCAGGCTGGGATGACCCGCGCATGCCCACGCTCGCCGGTTTGCGCCGCCGCGGCTATCCGGCATCGGCCATCCGCGCCTTTTGTGACGATATCGGCGTGACCAAGCAAAACTCAATGATCGATGTGGGCAGGCTTGAAAACGCGGTACGCGATGTGCTCAACAAAAACGCACCCCGGGCGATGGCCGTTCTCCGTCCGCTGAAGGTAATCATCGAAAACTGGCCCACTGGCACGGTTGACCACCTCGACTTTGTCATCAACCCCGAGGACCCAACTGCCGGTACCCGCAAGATCCCCTTCTCTGGCACGCTGTTTATTGAGCAGGAAGATTTCATGGAAGTCCCTGCCAAAAAGTTCTTCCGGCTTGCGCCCGGTGCGGAGGTACGCCTTCGCTGGGGCTATTTCATCACCTGCATCGGGGTTGACAAAGATGCCGCGGGCAACATCACCGCCGTGCGCTGCACATACGACCCCGCCACCCGAGGAGGCGATGCACCTGTCGGGCCGGATGGTCTGCCCGTTCGCAAGGTCAAGGGCACTATTCACTGGGTCAGTGCGGCACACGCCATGCACGCGCAAGTAAACCTGCTGGATCGTCTCTTTAGCGCTGAAGCCCCAGGGCAGACCACCGGCAACCAGACCGATGATCTAAACCCAACCTCACTTGAATCCGTCACGGCGCTGATCGACCCGATCCTGACCGACACACCACCTGGTACCACGTACCAGTTCGAGCGTCTCGGCTATTTCACAGTGGATCCGGACAGCGCCCCCGGCAAGCCGGTTTTCAATCGCACCGTGACCCTGAAGGATGCGTGGAGCGCACCCAAAGATGCCAACCCGCCGAAAGGCTCAAACCCGCCGAAAAAGCAGCCGTAAATTAAGCTGACCTCACCCGCGAGTAGACTGCAACCGCGACGATTACTCCCTTACAAAGGTGCCCCGCTCCCGATCCTTGCGAATCCCAGGAAACGCCAGCGAGCGACCGTGGGCAGACACATACACACCCGGCGCCAGCAGCCCCGCCGCAAAGATGGCCTCCGTCAGGTTCTGCAGCGCATCAGACCGCACCATCTCAAACGGGCGCATCGCCCCAGTCAGTACCACCGGCACCCTCGGTTTGGGCATCTGCGCGAACAACAAGTCGCCGGTGGTGCACAGCGTGTCGGTGCCGTGCAGGATGACCACCCCTGTCGGGGCTGCAGGACCGCTCATGTCGCCAATCGCAGCGCGCGTCACCTCCACAATCCGCGAGCGATCAGCATCGGTCATGTCCAGCGAGTCTTTGCTGAGCAGCTCAATCGAGGAAACCACCGTGTCCTCAAGCCTGAGCCGGCGCAGCATGCGCCCGACAATCGACCGCCGATTTTCCAGCTTGCCCGTCTGCTCATCGTAAGTTTTTTCAATCGTGCCGCCGGTGGTAATGAGGGTGATGTGGCGCATGGGCCGCAGGATAGTTCCTATCGCACCAGAGCGCCCACCAGCGTCACCAGCCATTTCTTGCGGCGGCTCCGTCGCGGCCGCCTCCGTGGCGTGCGCCACCCCGTGACCGATCAAACGAGAGCATCAGCCATACTCGCGGAGCCTTTTCCGGTTAAATCAAGCACCTGTTTACTTCCGGTTGATCAATCCCATGATCACCGACACGAGAAAGACGACGATAAAGATGTAGAACAGAATTCGAGCAATCTCCATGGCCGTACCGGCCAGAGCGCCAAAGCCAAGGAACGCGGCGATCAAGGCAACAACAAGGAAGACTAGGGCGTATCGAAGCATGTTCAATCTCTCTAAACAATGATGGGTCAAAAACGTACGGGAAACGGCACAGTGGCAAACCACACCTGACAGGAACAGGCAAACACGGTCGCCACAGCCAGCTGTTGCAGGCCAAATTCGGCCACCGAATTGTTGGGGACGACCTCGGGAAAGCCCCGGGTTCTCGGTGGGCGAATCGGAATGTTGTCAGTCAGGCCCGCTTCATGGCGGGGAGCGAAAAAGTTCTCTCGCGGTTATCTTGAAAATCACGGTTTTGAGCAAACGGATTCGCCGCGGCGTGGTATATTCGTGTAGGAAATTCGACCCCAGACAATAGCGTACTTCGGAGAGACGGCAAACGAGGAATTCTGCTTGCTTGTGCAGGCGTATGCCCCCGTTGATGCAGCGCGAACGGTACCGTGCCGCCGACTCAAACGGCTGACGGTCAGGCTTGATCGGCGATTGAAATAAAGCGCCCGCTGCGGCATGACAATTAGACGAAGAGTTTGCCAGACAGGATGCAGCCGCCATCGACATCGTCCGGGCAATAGCGAAGCAAGGTAGCAAAGCGGCCAAGCAAAGAGCAGCCACGCCACGAGGCACCGAAGATACAAACGCAAAGAACACATAGGAACTGAATATGTCGACGCTTGTTGAAGCAGCGAGTCTTGCCGGAATGGTCAATTCAGAGCTTGAGGGGGAGGCCCAGCTTGCCAAAAGAATCCGCCTCTCGGTCGGCCGCGCCGTGGTGGGGCAGGACGTCGTCGTCGAGCGAATCCTCATCGCCCTGCTCACCGGCGGCCACCTCTTGCTGCAGGGTGTTCCCGGCCTGGCCAAAACCCTTTTGGTCAGTGCTCTGGCCAAGAGCGTGTCGCTCAAGTTCAGCCGCGTTCAGTTTACGATTGACCTCTTGCCCGCCGACATTCTCGGTGCCGAGATTCTCGAAGAAGGCGACGATGGCCGTAAGCGGTTCGTGGTTCACCAAGGCCCGGTGTTCACCAATCTGCTGCTGGCCGACGAGATCAATCGCGCCACGCCCAAAGTGCAGTCCGCTCTGCTGGAGGCCATGCAGGAACGCAAGGTCACCATCGGATCGGTCGGGCACCGCTTGCCCACGCCGTTCCTAGTCATCGCCACGCAAAACCCGGTTGAGCAGGCCGGCACATTTGAGTTGCCCGAAGCCCAGCTTGACCGGTTCATGATGTGCCACCGGCTGAACTACCCGACCAAATCTCAGGAAACCGAGGTGCTGCGCCGCAGCCTCGGGTACGGCCTGATGCGTCAGGCCGATGGCGGCGCGGTGCCCAAGAGCGCCTTCGATGCAATCGAAAACGATGACCAAGCCATCAGTGTTGATGACCTTACCACCGCGATGGGCAAGGTGCAGCAGGTCCACGTCAGCGATGTGCTCGTCCAGCACGTCATCGAACTGGTGACCAAAACCCGCCAGCACAGCGATATCGAATTGGGCTGCTCCCCCCGTGCTGGAATCGCTCTGCTCTCAGCAGCGCGGGCACGGGCGTGGATCAAGGGCCGCGACTATGCCGTGCCCGATGACCTCTTTGCCCTGGCCGAGGATGTCCTGCTCCACCGCATGCGCCTCAGCTACGACGCCCTCGCCCGCGGCCGCACCGGCCCCACCGTTCTCCGCGAACTCATGGAAAAAATGTAAAGCCCGATCGCGCTGAACGCGCCTCGACCCCTCATACCTCCGTCGTCTCTTTGGCCACTTGGCACTTTGTACAGCTGCCCCCTTCCCCTCCTCATGCCCCCCGCAATCGACCATCCCACCCTGCCCGTGCCCGAAGCCCTCGCGGCCGAGCAGTTTGCCATGGTCCTGCGGCGTATGGCCGATGACCTGACCTACGGCATCGACCCATCCCGCTTCTTTGGCGCCGGCACCGACTACGCCCAATCCCGTCTCTACCAGCGGGGCGATGCCGTGCGCTCCATTGACTGGCGCGTCACCGCTCGCAGCGGCAAGGTCCACGTCAAAGACTTTGACTCCACCAAACGCAGCGGCGTGGTTCTCGTCGTTGACACCTCCGCTTCTATGGCCGTCTCCAGCGAACCGCTCAGCAAACACGATGTGGCGATGTGGATCGCCGGCACCCTTGCCATGGTCGGCCTCAAACGCCGGTCACCCGTCTCGGTCTTCGCCGGTGGTAGCCGGTCGGCCCTGCCGCCCATTCCCAGCCTCTCCCGCGGCAAGGTTTGGGCCCAAATTGATGCCCTCCGCCAGCCCGCCGAGGGCGAACGCGGCGGCGAGGGCACTGTCATCATTGAAAAACTCAAACGCATCGAGGCCACCCTGCACAACGTCTCCAGCGTGTGCGTGATCAGCGATCTGCACGAAGCGGGAGTAGCCCATCAACTCAAACGCTTGGCCCAGCGGCACGATGTCACGGCAATCCAACTCCAAGACCCTATCGAGACACGCCCCATTCGCGCCGGCCTGATGATGGCCCGCGGCGCTGAGCATGATGATGGTGAAGTTATTACTGGCGCCTTCGCCTGCGCCCCGGCAGAGGGCGAACTGACAACCCTGCCCGCCGCGGGAGTGCGACACGCGGTGATCTCAACGGCCTTTGGCGGTCGCGAAGTCATGCCCGGCCTGCGAAAACTCTTCAACGCCCGCAGCGCCGCCCGAGGAGCCCGCTAGCAAGATTGCTCAACGACCAATCGCTCGAAAGTACTGAATCCGATCAGCAACTCCAGACACCAGCTACCTCCATATTCACCGACTCGAAACCCCGCCCTCTCAAACTTCAAAATCTAAAATCGTAACTCCAGTTCCCTGCCTTCCTGCTCATCTTGGTACTTTCTCTTTTCTGACCCGCTTTCACCTGCCTCCCTCCACGTTTCTCTATTCCTTCCGCATTCCGCGACAGTCGCCCGATGAACAATTCCGCCATTGTCCTTACCCCGTGACAATTCAACAAAGCAAACTCGGATTCTGCCTTGCCGCCGCGATGCTGCTCGCTGGTGCATCCGCCACCACCGCGGGCCCCAGCGATGGCCGCTGGCGCAAGCGCGTGCCCGAGGGGCAAACGCTTCAAGGAAAGCGGCCGATTGGCATCGAAGGTCGCATCGAGTACCGCATTGACCCCATTGGCGACAACACCGATGGCCCCGCGGTTGCCCCCGGCATCCGCGTGCGACCGCTGGCTGCAAACAACAGCACCGCCGGAAAGTTCGGCACATCAGTAGTGCCGGGCGCTGCTGGCAGTGACCCCGCCGCTCTCATGCCCCCAATCCGCGTTCGTATTGCCGGGGTAAAAGAAGACGGCAACGCGCGAATCTACGACCTGCGTTTCATCGGTGAGGTCGAAGGCCTGCACGACCTGCGAACATCGCTTGAGCGTATCGACCTCGGTCCTCGCCGCAACCTGCCCCACGGGTTTGTTGAGATCACCGGCTACTTCACCGATGCCACCTTTACCGCCGAGCTTACCGATGCTGAAAAACTCAGTGTCGCCACCCGCATCGGTGGCTATGCCAAGCGCATGGTGCTTTTGCTGGGACTATGGGCGGCGCCGCTGGTCCTCGCACTGGTCTGGCTGCTGGTTGGGTTTCTTAGTAAGCAGCGGGCCGCCCGTAGCCAGCGCCAGCGTGCACTCGCCGCACTCGCAGCCGCACCAACACTTGCACAACAGATGCGAGCCCTCATTGAAGCCATCATGGCCGGACGGGACAGCACCGAGAACAAAGCCAGACTCGAGGCCATGCTCGTTCGCTTCTGGCGCGGCCGGCTGAATCTGATTGGAAAGCCCCTGCCCGAAGCTTTGGCCACACTCCGCAGCCACCCCCAAGCCGGCGAACTGCTCCGCGAGCTTGACAGCTGGCTTCACCGCGCCCCTGGCCACGGTCGTCAGATTGATGTGGCCAAAATGCTTGAGCCCTACTCCAAGCCGCAGGCCGCAGCCAGCACGCCCGCTCCAAACGAACCCGAACTCGCAGCCGCCGGCGTAACAGGAGGTGCCGCGTGAACTTCGGAATCACCTTCGCCCACACCTGGGTACTCTTCTTGCTGCTTGTTCCAGCAGCGCTGCTGATACTTGAAGTCCTTCGTGTCTGGTTCGGCATTGGCGTCAAGGTTGCCCTGCCGGTTGACCGCCTCGGCCCGACTTCACGACGAGCAACCGAGACAGCCGACGGCACCACTCCCAAAAAGCCGCCGGCCACCCTTGGCTCCATCACTCGCAAAGCCAAGGCCACCATCCTGCGGGCCATGCTCACAGCAAGCATCATCGTGCCGGTGTTGGTGCTCGCAGTCGTCGTGCTCATTTTGGCCGGACCCAAAAAGCTCGGTCCCCCGCAGCAGGAAAAAGTTCTCACCAATATAGAGTTCCTGCTCGATGTCTCGGGCTCGATGATGTCTCCCCTCGGCGGCGGCGGCGCAACCCGCAACACCGCCTCGCTTGATGCAATCAAATATTTTCTCGACAAACGCCAGGGTGATGCCTTCGGCCTGACCATCTTTGGAGATGAAGTGGCCAAGTGGGTCCCGCTCACCAAAGACCATCGCGCCATCGCCTCTTCCATGCCATTTCTTGATCCCTCAAAAATGCCCAGCGTCCTGGGCGGCACCCGCGTCGGCTTCGCCCTGCGCTACGCGCTCAAAGTGCTTTCCAACGTGGGCCGCGAAGATCAGGACAAACTCATTACCCACGAGGACGATGCCAAAGCCGCTGGCGAATCCGCCACGCGCAACCCCGCCACTTCCAACCCCGCGGCACCCGACAAAAACGGCGACCGGCTCATCGTGCTCATCACCGACGGCTTCAGCTACGACCTTGACGGCGGCGCTGCGACCACCATCGGCAACGAACTCCTGCAGGCGGGCATTCTCGTCCACGCCATTCACGTTGGTGAGGGCCAGCCACCCGGCCAACTTACCGAGGTTGTCTCACCCACCGGCGGTCGCGTTTTCTCCGCCGTAGACCCTTCCAGCTTCGCCGGTATCTTCGATGCGATCAATGGCATGGCCCCCGTACGCATGACCGCCAAACAGCCCGAACCTGTAGACTGCTTCTGGCCCTTCGCCTACACCGCCGCCGCCCTGCTCGCGGTCCACGGCCTCTGCCTCTTCGGCCTCCGCATCACCCCGTGGTAAGCACATTCGCCTTTTCCGCCTTCCCTTGGTACTTCCTCCGCCCCATGAACCCCGTGCTCATCGGAATCTTGGTCTCCCTGCTTACCGCCGCAGCGGAGTGGCTCCACCTCCGCCGAGTGTGGCCGGTTCGCTACATGCTCTTTGGCAGGGGCGGCAGGCCCGCGGCCTGGGTCACGGCCGCCCCACTGCTTCGTATCGCAGCCTGCGGGCTGCTTGCCTTTGGCATTGCAACCCTGATTACGGTTGATGGCCGCAAAGGTGCTGACGCCGGACTCACCCAAAAAGATCCGGACCAGCACCTCATTATCGCGCTGGATGTCTCCCCCTCCATGCAGATCAAAGATGCTGGCCCCGACGGCAAGGCACCACGCAACACCCGCGCTAGTGACGTGATGCGCTCGGTGCTGAACCGGCTCGACACCAATCGCGTGCGAGTGAGCATCGTCGCCTTCTATTCCTCGGCCAAAACCGTCGTCATCGACACCGCCGATATGAACGTGGTCCAAAACATCTTGGCAGATCTGCCGATGTCGCACGCCTTCATTCCCGCAAAAACCAACATGTACTCCGGCGTGCGTGAAGCCATCAAACTCGCCAAGCCCTTCGCCGCGGGCTCTACAACACTCATCGTCATCTCTGATGGTGATACCCTCCCCGACAGCGAGCTGGAAGCCTTGCCCCCCGCCATCGCCGATGTCATGGTCTTGGGCGTGGGCGACCCTTATCGCGCCAGCCCCGTGGCTGACACCGCCAGCCGCCAGGACACCGCATCCCTTAAACAACTCGCAGCCCGCCTAAGGGGCACATACTTTGACGGCAACGTCAGCCACCTACCCAGCGGCATCCTCGGCGACTTAGCAATGCTCAGCCAGGAACCACCCGGTGGCGTCGGCCAGCGAACGCTCGGCCTGCTGGCCGTCGGCTTCGGCGGCATTCTCCTTGCTGGTCTCTGGCCCATGCTGGCGTGGTACGGCATGCCACGCACTGTTCGCAAAGCCGCCCGGGCCGTGGCCGTGGTTGACGACGCAGAAACAAACCAGTGGGCCGCCCAAACCGCAACAATGAAATCCGCAATCTCAACCACGCAGGCAGGAGCTTCGGCATGAGCGCACAAATGCTTGTCGGGCAGGATGTCATTACTCCACCAAAGTCCACACTGGCGTCTGCCACTTCGGCCCCAGCCGACGTGCTCACCCCAACTGTCGTGCTCACCCCGGCGGCTGTGCCCCACCCTCGCCGCCGCTGGATCAAACCAGCCATCTGGTCCGCATGGCTAATGCTGCCCCTCGCCGGCTTGGCCTATCACGTCGGAGCCGGTGAACCCCACATCCAGCGCGACGATGCAGGTGAACTCGTCCGCGCGGCCGAAGCGATCCTCACCCGCGACACCACCGTGGACCCCGCCACCGGCAGCGTGCTAGACCGCAAAGGCCGCCAGGAAGCCAAAGCCAAGATGCACGCAGATGCCGCGGGCAAGTTCGCCGCCGCCCGGGCCGCCTTGCCCGATGCGGACACCACCCTGAAGCTGGACCTGCGCCTGCTCGAAACCCAGCACCGCATTGATGCGGGCGAGTGGCTCGAATCCCAGGCCGTGCTCCAAGGCTTACTCGGCGAGTACGAGGCCTCCGGCCGCAACGCCGCCCGCATCGACGACATACGCAATGACCTCGGCCGCATCAGCTACTACATCTCCTTTGCCATGCGAAAAGAAGGTGCGCCCGAGGAAGACTGGCGGCCCGAGTCCGACATCGCCCGCCAGCAGTTCCGCCACTTAGCCGAGGTCACCGGTGGCGAAAAACTTGAAGACTACAAGCGCGATCTCGAAACCGTCATCCGCTTTCAACGTCTCACCGGTGATGAGATGCAGGATGAGGATCAACCCGGAAACGGCAACGGCAAGAAAATGGGCAAAAAAGGTAAGCAAAAATACTCCAAAGGCAAAGGTCAAGGTGAAACCGATGCCCGCGAAAAGATCAAGAGTGATGCCGCCAGCGCCGCCCAACGCGGCGGCAAAGGCTCGTAAGCAGTCCCCCACCTCCGTCTTAGTACAGTTCTCGAAACGCTGACAGTTCAGACCAGAAGCACGCTCAACAAACCTCAACAGCTCTCTTGGATTCTTCTATGCAACGCACGACTCGATTCATCGCACCAGGTGTTGTTCTCGCTCTGGCAGGCAGCGCCTTTGGCCAGATGTACATGATGAACAACGCGTATCCGCAGGGCGGCCAGCGCTCCCGCTTCCCCGCAGACTTTGATTGGGACGCCATCGACGATGCCGGCGGCGACGGCGACGGTGACATGGGTGGCCGGATGGGTGGCCGCCGCTCCAGTGAGGATGGCGTCCCCCTCATCTTCAAGACCGACCTCGGCAAAGAAATCCAAAAGCTCCAACTCCAGCGCACACCCGCCAGCGTTCTGGCGGCCCGCACCAAGCTCGCCCAGCAGTGGCGCACATTCCTCACGCTTGAAGGTCCGCCCGCCCCGCCCGCCGACGGTGCCAAGGGCGGCTCCGACGGCATAGACGCCGAAGCCATGATGGGAATGTCCGGCATGATGGGCGGCGATGGCGAGTCCGACCCATCCGGCATGGACCCGGCCATGATGATGAAAATGATGGCCGCCGCAGCCGCCTCCGGCGCCGCCAGCGGAGCCGCTGATCCGACCGCAGATGCCACGGACGCCGCCCCCACCGCCGCAGCCGGACCAGCGAATGCCGCTGGCAAAGCCGCCGAAGCCGCGAAGGACGCCAAAGCCGCCAAAGCTGCCGCTCTGAAACTCGCCAAAGCCCGCGCGGCCGATTTCGCAGTCATGGTCACCGCCGGTGACTGGCCCGCCGTGGGCAACTTCATCAGCGAGTTCGGCGGCGATGATGCCGAGAACATCTACACCCACGTCCTGACACTCCTAAGCACCATCGACCAAGCCGCCGTCCCGGGCGATGTCGTTGCCCTTTCCGAAATCGCCCCGCCACCCGGTGGTCGCTCCAGCACGCCAAGCACTCCAAGCTCTCCAAGCGCTGCCAAGTCAGCAAACACCACACCAGTGGATGATGATGCCCCACCCATGGGCGACGCCGCCGCCGAGCCAGCAGCCGAAGTCAACCCAGCGCTTATCGCTATTCCTGGCGATGGCAAGCCCGACCCAGCCATGATGAAGCTTGGCTTGGACCTCCTGGGCAAAGTCGCCGATGCAGATGCCAAAACCGCCGCCGCCGTTGCCGCTGGCAAATCCTATCTGGCCGTCACCTCCACGGCGACCTCCATTTCCTCAAGCGCACTGCAACCCAAACTCAGCGAGCGTCAAATAAAGCTACTCGGCGGGCTGCTTCGCAACACCGCCGCCCGTGGTGGCGACCCAGCCGCGGTTGCCGCCCGTATACGTGAAGGCACCACCCACTTTGGCGGCCCCGACGGCGGAGACAGCACCGAAGTTGAACTGCGCGCACAGAAGCGCAAAAACGCCGCCACGCTCATGATGGCCGCTGGCCTGACGGTCGAAGCCCAGCCCTACCTCGCGCCACTCGAAAAAGCCAAGGCCGACAAAGACGCCGAGCTACTCAACCTCTACATCACCTACTTCGATGCGCTTGCCAAAAAGAAAGAAGGTGCCGAGAAGCGCGCCGTCCAACTCCAGGGCTGGGACGTGGCCATGGAAGTCCTAAAGCTCCCGCAGGCCACCATCGCCCAGCGCACCGCCGCACTCGCCGGCGCTGTCAAGCTCATCGGCATTGTCGATAAATCCGTTGGTGATGATTTCCTCAAATCCCTCTACACCACTAGCAACGGCCCCGAGGTGGATGCCGCCTGGAGCACGCTGCAAAAAGCCAAAGGTCGCGCTGCCAAGCTCAAACAAATGAGCGCCCCGCCGGAGATCCGCACCAAACAGCTTCAGTTTGTCCAGCGCCTAGGCCAAGCCGTGCTCGCTGGCAAAACCATCGGCACCGATGAAACCACTCCCTGGCAAAGCGGCCTGAACATGCTCACGCAGGCCATCCTTGATGAAGCGGAAGTCTCCCGAAGCTCCGCAGGAAAGCCCCAAGGCAACCCCTATGGCGGCTACAACCCATACGGCGGCTACGGAGATGAGGACTACAACGACGGCGGGCGCGGCAATCGCCTCCAGCCCATCCCCAGCGAAGAGCTAAACCGCCTCCTGCCCGATGATCGCTGGCTCCTCTCCATCGATCCCGGCCTGGCCGCCAAGCTTGAACTGCTCGTCGCCCAAACCCAGGGCAGCGCTGGCGATGTCGGCAGCGTGCTTGAACTCATCCGCCCCATCGCTGAGAAAGACAAAACCCGCGCCTTAAAACTCGCCGAGGCACTGCTGAAATCATGGCCCGCCTACACCAAGCGCGGCGGCGGCGAGAACGACCCCAGCAGCTACTACGGCCGGTCAATGCGCTTCAGCCGGTTCGGCGGCTTTTATGGTGGGTACGGCGGCTATGACCAGGGCGGCGGCATCCCGCTCACCCGGGCCCAGCAGACACGCCATCTCGCCAAGCTGCGCGACGTCATCTCCGAGCTCGAGCTCATGAAAGTCGGTCCACTTCCAGCAGGCCCACTGGTCGATGCCTTCGCCGCCTGCCACTCAACAGCGGAGGTGTACACCTCCGACGACATCATGGCTGTCTTTGGCGATGTCGAGCGTCTGAACTTTGACATGCGCGTCAAACTTGCCGACGGCATGCGTAAACGCCTCGCCGGAATGTGGCGATCGCAGCAGGTCCAGCAGCAGGCCGGCACCAAACGCAGCGAGCAGGAAATAGCCAAAGAAGTCACCCGTGGCTACGAACTGGCCATGAAAGTGGCTCCTGACCCCGACGCGGCCAAAACCCCCGAAGAGCAGCGCAACAGTTGGCAGGGTGTGCAATCCAAGGCCGACTTGTACTTTGACAAGGCCGAATACCTCTACGGCCGCAAGGTTGATGCCGCCGTCTACACCGAACTCCGCGAAAAAGCCTTCGGCCTCTACCGCACCGCCGCAGACATGTACACCCAGCAGATGGCCGCCGGAAAACTCCAGCCCTCCGCCAAGCCCTTTAGCCAGTGGTTCAACAGCTCCCTTGGCGCCAGCGACCTCGGTTACATGACCCGCCAGGATGCTCCGGACTCCGGCCAGCTTGATCTCGTCAAATCCGCACTCGCCAGCCTACCGGCAGACGTGCGCAAACAGCACACCGAACTTTTCGCTGCCGCCTGCACCAAAGCCCTTTCGGAACTGAACCCCGAACTCAAGCACCGCTACGCCCGTCAGGCCGTCGCACTCTTGGGCGATGTGCCCCAGGCCCGTGAAATCAAGAACATTCTTTCCTATTACGATGACCTCACCAAAGAAGTCCAGCTCAATCTATTGGTCGATGGTTCCAGCGACATCGGCCGCGAGCCCTTCGGCGCCGTCCTGACGGTTTGGAGCTCCGTCAGCGTCAGCCGCGAATCCGGCGGCTTCGGCAAATACCTAAACCCGCAGGATTGGAGCCCCCAAACCGGCGAACAGGTTGATCGTCGCGAAGCACTCGAAAAGAAACTCCGCGAGTCCATGGGCGACCGCTTCGAGGTCCTCTCGGTCACCTTCAGCAAGCCCGATGTCAAGCCCATGCCCATCGCCGACGGTGGCCGCGAAGGCTGGGAGCAAACCGTGCTGGCGTATTTGGTGCTTAAAGCCAAAGACAGCGCGGCAGACAAACTCCCGCCCGTGGCCATGGAGATGGACTTCCGCGACACCACCAGCACCGTGCTGCTGCCCATCACCTCCACACCAATGCTCGTTGATGCTCGCACGAACGTGGTCCCGGACCGTCGCGTGCAGAACGCCACCGTGGAAATCGTCCTCGATGATCGCGCCTTTGCCAAAGGCACCCCAAACGCCAAGGACGCCAAAGAAGCCCTAAAGCCCGGTGAGCTGCTGCTTGAAGTCAAAGCCAAGGGCGAGGGCCTGCTGCCCGGAATCGACAAGCTGCTCGACCTGAAGTCCGTCACCGGCATGGAAGTTGTACGCTCCGATGATCACGGCATCACCATCAGCGAGCTGCAGCAAAAGCTCGGCCGCGTTATCCCCATCAGCGAGCGCACCTGGACCGTGCGCATGAAGCAAACCGGCACCGGCGAAATCGGCACCGCAGTCGGCGGCGCCATTGGTGAGGCAAGCTTCAAATTCCCGGTGCTGGCCGGTCAGTTTGCAGCTGCAAAGCTCGAGACAAAGCGCTATGCCGATGCCGACATCGTCACCATCAAACCCGGCGACACCGTCACTCTTGCTGCCGTTGAAGGGCGCTTCGCCCGCCTCGCCCTCGTGGCCTTGGCGGTTGTGGCAACCATTGGCATCGCCAGCGGCGCTGCTTGGCTGCTGCTCAAACGCGCTGCCGCCAAACGCCCGAAGCCAGCCGGCCCACGCTTTGCCATGCCCGAACAAATCAGCCCCGTGACCACCCTGGCCGTGCTCCGGCAAATCCAAGCCCTAAACGGCACCGTGCTCAGTACGGCCGATCAGAACGCACTCCTCATCGAAATCAAAGCCATCGAACAACGCTCCTTCGCACCCGCGGCCGGCGGCGTCAGCACCGCAGAACTCTCGCAAAAACTCAGCACTTGGATCGGCAAGGCCGGATAAGTCCATGCTTTCAGCGGGCCGCCTTCCCAGCTTTATTTGACCATTTGTCCATCTGACCATTTCGCATTTCTCACCCCGCCCGCACCACCGCCCCCAACTTCCCCACCAACACCCCCACCAGCGCATCCACTTGCGGGTTCACCACATCATCGGTCAGCGTCTTACTGGCATCGCGGAATGTCATCCGAAACGTCACCGACTTTTTACCCGCATCCAGCGGCTTGCCGCGGTACGTCGTCACAAAGCGGAACGTCTCCAACTGCGCCGGTCTGGCGTGCTCGATCGTGTCTGCGATGTCATCCCAAAGCACCGTCTCGCCCACAATCAGTGACACATCGCGGTCCGTCGCCGGGAAGGTCGGCAGCTCGCTGGCCATTGCCTTCGGTGGCCAGTTGCTCAGCAGCGGCAGCACATTAAGCTCCGCAATCACCACCGGCGCTTCCAGCTCAAACAGCTTCTGCACCTCTGTAGTGATAATGCCCAACTGCCCCGCCACCTTGCCGTTTACATGAATCTCCGCAGATGCGCTCGCATCCAGCGCCGCAATTCCCGGCGTCACCTGCGGAACGCATCGCACCAGCGCAGCCGGTCCCAGCGTTGCCATCACCGCCTGCTCAATAATCCCCCGCAGCAGAGACACGCCCGCCTGCCGCCGCTCCAGCACGCTCGTTCCCCCGGTCGGGCTCCGCTCCGGCAGATCAATCAGCAGCACCAGCTTGGGCGCTTCAAGGCTCGGCGGCAGGCCCGTGGCCGCATCCGCGGTCTTTGACTGTGAAAATGCTGATGCGAGCTCAAACAGCCGCACCCCACCGCTTGGGCGCACCTTTGCATCCTGATTCACCCTCCGCACGTCCAGCAGTCCCACCAGCGCGCTGGGCCTCAGCACATTTTCATTGCCCCGCCGGTCCTCACTCACCTGCGCCGTTGCCACGCTGCCGTGCGTAAACGGCTTGGCCTTCTTGGCCGATGTGAACGAAAACGACACCGCCTCAAACATGCCGCAGCCCGTGAGTACACGGCACAACTCCGCCATCGCCGCTTCATCACCCTGTACCGGCTTGGTGGCAATCGGCAGTCGGTCAAGCTGCGGTATCTTCTCCAGCCCCACCGTCCGTATCACCTCTTCAACTAGGTCAATCTCCAGCCGCACATCATGCCGCGCGTGCGGCACAACCACGGCCAGTGCATCCGCATTCATCGCGCTCACCTCAAAGCCCTGGGCACGCAGCGCACCCGTCGCCTGATTGGCCGTAAACACCGTGCCCGAGATTGATGCCAGCCGCGAAAGTCGCAGGTTAATGCGGCAGGCCTCCGCCAGCACCCGCCCGCTGACCAGCGCCCCAGGGTGTACCGCACCACCAGCAACCTGCACAATAATCTCCACCAGTCGATCGCGCGCAAACGCAGATGTCTCCGGCGGTACCCAACGCTCATACCTGTAGTTGGCATCCGTCCGCAAGTTCAGCCGCCGCGATGCTGTACGCACCTTCACCGGGTCCCACGTCGCCACCTCCAGCAGCACATCCGTCGTCCCGGCAGATACGCCCGACTCCGCACCACCCATCACACCAGCCAATGACTTGGGCCCAGCGCTGTCCGCCACCACCATGTCACTCGGCTTCAGTTCAACAGTTTTGCCATCCAGTAGCATCAACTTCTCGCCCGCCTTGGCCGCACGCACCACAATCGCCTTCCGCCCATCACTTGCCGATATCCCCGCCAGCTTGGCCATGTCAAAAGCATGACTCGGATGTCCAAGTTCCAGCAGCACGTAGTTCGTCGCATCAACCACGTTGTTGATGGACCGCTGCCCGCACGCCTCCAGCGCCAGCCGCAGCCACTCCGGACTGGGGCCCACCTTCACGCCCGAGATCAGCACCAGACTAAACAGTGGGCAGGCCGCCGTGTCGGTGTTCTCCAGCGTCACATGCTGATGAATGTCCGTACCCACCGCCACAGGCGCCGCCGGCGCTGGCGGCACAAACGTTCGGTGCGTTACCGCCGCAACCTCACGCGCCAGCCCCACATGGCTGAAGCAATCACCCCGATTGCTCGTCAGCTCAACATCCAGCCGCATGTCACCCGTCATCGCCCCGGTCAGCTCCTCGGCCGACTCAATCGGAAATCCAGCAAACGTCAGTGCACGCTGAATCTCCGCGGCAGAAAGGTCACCCGGGCGGACAAAACGATTGATAAAACGAGCGGAAGCAAGCATGGGTCGATAGGGTAGGCCGCAGGGCCAATTTGCCAGCCCAGCACCGCCAAATAATGCGGCCGCGTTGCACCAAAACCGCAACTCGTAACCCAGCTCCAACCCCACTACAAACAGTTCGGCTTTTGCCGTAGAGCATTATTTTCGGCCCAAGCTCACCGCCCACTCGCTCCACCACTCCTACCCCCCTTCAATACCTCCATGCAGCTTCGCACCACCATTCCCAACAAGGCCTTCTGGAGTTGGTTCACCGCCCTCTGGCTCCTGGGTGTTGCCGTCTACGCCGCGTACCTGCTGCTCGATGTCACCACCGCCCTCGCGGCTGACAATTGGCCTCGCGATGTGGCCACCGTTACCACCTCGCAGGTCATCAGCCGGCCCGGCCGCCGCGGATCGCGCAACCTCACTGCCGAAATCTCATACACCTACACCACCGGTGGCCAACTGCTGAGCAGCTCCAGCATCTCACCCATCCGCCTCGGCGCTTCCCCGGACGCCGTCATCCTCGTGACCCGTTTCCCGGAGGGCACCACCACCGAGGCCGCGGTCAACCCTGATGACCCTGCCGAGGCCTACCTCCAAACCGGCTTCCGATGGTCGATGGCCTCGGCCATACTCATTTTGCTTCCCACGCTGTGCATCGGCGGTGCTGCGGCTTGCATGTCCTTCTTCCGTCGCACCCCTGATGGCGCAGGCTTCATCGGTCCCTATACCGTCTATCCCACCCCACTGCCGCGGCTGGTCACGCTGCAACTCCCCGCCTCCGCCGTCGGCCTGCTCTGGGCCGCCATCACCGGCGGCATCGGCATTCTGTTGCTACTTCTTCTTAACGGCTTTGTTCCCACTTGGAACAGCAGAACAATCATTCCGCCCGGCATCAACCCCGGCCCCGGAGACTTGCCCTGGCTCGTTCCTGCCACCATCGCAGCCTCCACCCTCGCCGGTGTGTGCGGCTATCTCTGGCGCCATCGCCAGCTCTCCGCTTGCCAGCACGAAATCGTTATTGACGTCGCTCGCCAACTCCTGATCACCCCCAAATCCTGGAGGTCCAAACGTCGCGCGGTAAGCCTCAGCGAGATCACGCACTTCACAAGCGATCGCATCGAGACGCAATTCGGCACCAAAAAACAAGTCCGCTTTGACATCTGCCCGGTGGATAAACTCGGAGCCAAAGGCTCAAAGCTCCTCTCCTGCTCCACCGCCATCGATGCATCCGCCGTCGTCCTCTGGCTCAATGAGTCCATCGGAGCCGATCTCGAGACTATTAACCCAATTGAAACCGAGACCGTCGATTAAACCGCATCACATCCCTGCTTTCATTTGACAATTTGACCATTTTGAAATTTGACCATCTTGCCTTTCGCCTCCATCCCCACGCCACATGAGCGACCGCCCACCGCCATCTCGCCCAAAGCTTGGGCTAAACAAGCCAATCCCGGTGGTGCCACTCCCGGCCGAGCCCGATCAGGCACCCATCCCTGTAACGCCAGAATCGGCTGCGGGCACGCAGAGCATCCCGGCACAAATCCCAGCCCAACCGGTCGATACCTGCTGCCCCGACTGCCAGCGTCACTTCCCGATCGGTGCGATCATCTGCACCTTTTGTGCGTATGACCGTCGCAAAGGTTTGAGCGCCGGTGCACTGGCCCGCAAACGCGCCCGCAGCGCCGCACCCCTGCTTTGCCCCAAGTGCCAGTACAGCCTTGTTGGCCTCACCACCCAAATCTGCCCAGAGTGTGGTGAGCGTTTTAGTCTCAGCGGATCCGGCAGAATTAGAAATCGCCAATCCAACGAGACCTATCAGAAGCGAATTTGGATTGCACCATCCGTGATGGTGGTCACAGCACTGCCACTGTGCGCACTGCCGCTCCTGAGGATGTTCGATCAAACAGAGGCCCGGATCGTGGCAATTTCACTCACGGCAAGCTTGCTGGGCGGGGTGGCCGGCTACGCCACCGCAGCGGTGCTGCTCACCGGCTGGCCGTACACCATACCGCATGCGCTCTACCGCATCACCGCGGTGCTGCTGCTGCTCACGGCCTTTCGGGTCAACACATCCGGCGGTGGGTTCACGCCCATAATCTGGATCATCGCGATTGTCGCACTCTACTTCTTCATTATCAACTTTCTCGATACCGATGCCAAAGATGCCGGACTCGTCGTCATGTGCATGATCGCCGGGAACTTCCTAGGCGTCGCCGCCAGCGTGTACGCCGTTTACCTCCTGATCAACCGCTAGCCCTCTGCAACCGCTTCACCCATCGTCGTGTTGCATCAACAGACTGATACGAGCAACCTCCAGATCTACCCTTCTCCGTCGAAACCCACAGTTCACCGCTTCCACACCTTCCCCTTCACGTTGGTACCTTTCTCTTTACTCCCCAGCCTTCTGCCTTCTGTCGCATTTCCTGACCGCCGCCCGATGAGCAACATCGCCTTGCACTGAAATTTAATAGTCCAAAGTGGGGAGCAGCACATGAACGACGAAACACCTCGCCGAGCAAACCCAAAGCGGTCAATCCCGCCCACCACAGGCCAGCCATACCCGCCGCGCTTTGGCGAAGTCGTCGTCCCTAAACCACCCGATGATGACAGCCCGATCCCTCTTGCCGATGATGCGGCGCCGGCTCCGCGCCAGCAATCCACTGCACATCGCGAAGCCCGCATGCTCGCCTCCGCAGTCTGCCCTTCCTGCGAATCCAACTTCCCGCCGGACGCAGTCCTGTGCATCAGCTGCGGCTTTGACCGGCGCACCCATGCCCGCATCGATGCACCATCGCCCACAAAGAAATCCAAACCAGCCCCACAGGTTGTCACGATTGACTGCCCCAAGTGCGGCTACAACCTCGCCGGTCTCACCACCACAATCTGCCCCGAGTGTGGCGAAGAATTCATCCCCGTCCGCCTGAAGCGTCACGCCAACAAGAAAAAAGCCACTCGCGCACAGCTCCAGCTCTGGGTCACACCCACCATCATGCTGGGCATCGGTTCTGTCATCTGCATCGGCTACGTCGCCAAACTTGGCGGCGGCATGGTCGCCGCGATCTGGGCCATCGGCACCAGTTTCAGCGCGCTCGGCGGCTTCAGCGGCTACGCCCTCATCGCGGCGAACCTAACCGGTTGGCCATACGGTATCGGCAACTCGCTCCTGCGCATCAGCGGCATCCTCATGATCATGACCGCTGCACTCATCCTGATACCCATCCCCTCGTTCATTATCACAATCTCCGTGGCCTGGACCATCATTTCATTCCTGTGTTTAACAACGATGGAAATGAAATACCACGACTGCGGCGTCGCGGCCACCAGCGTCATCCTCGGCTGGATACTCGGCGGCATTATCGGATCGATCATCATCAGTCGCCTCATCTGATGTCGATCGGCAAAGTGTTTAGATGTGCGTCGTCCGATCATCCCCCGCCTTCAGTTCATCCGGCGCCTTTACCTTCCCCAGCACGCCCGGCAGCTCAATGCCCGCCTGCTGTGCAAGCTCATGCACCTGCGGTAAAGACCCAATCAGCGACGACAGAAAATTCGCCGTGCTCCCACCCTTGCCCTCAACCTGTGAGCCCGACCGCCCGCTGTCCCACACCGTGATCTTGTCAATCTTCAAGTTGCTTATCGCCTTCACCTGCTCACGCACCAAATCCGGCAACTTTTCAATAAGCAGCAGCGTCGGCGCAACCTGCGGGTTGGCCGCACAGGCCTCCATCAGCTTGCGATAGCCATCGGCCTTCGCCTCCAGCACCTTTCGCACACCCTCCGCCTCGGCCTCGTATCTCGCCAAAATGGCGGATGCATTACCCACCGCTTCCAGCCGCTGCTTCTCAGCCTCAGCGCCCGCGGCGATCTCAATACGTTTCTTTTCAATCTCCTGCCCGGCCAGAATGTCCTTGCCCAGCCGCGCAATCTCCTGCTCACGCTGGGCCTCAAGAATCACTCGCGAGGCCTGTGCCGCAGCAACCTCAGATCGCCTCTTGCTCTCGGCATTAATCTCGGCGAACTTGGCGTTGCTCTCGGCAATCTTTGCCCGGCTCTCGTTCTCACCAATGTTCGCGGCAGCCTCGGCCGAGGCAACCTTGATGCGCTGCTCCTGCTCGGCAATCTTCTGGGCGGCCACCGTCTCGGCCTTGCGCTGCGAGACGACAATCTCCTGGTTCCGCCGCGCTTCCGCCTCGCCCGTTACGGCCTGTGATTCCATACTCGACACGGCAATACGCTGCCGCTGCTCGGCGTTCTTCTGGCCCTCCACCGCCGTTGCCTGCTCCGCAGCCACTCGCACCGTCCGGTCGCGCACCGCCACAGCCTCACCCACCGCACCCTCGCGGTCCTGCTCGGCCACTTCAACCTTGGCGCGGTTGATGGCCTCTGCAGCGGCACGCTTGCCGATGGCCTCGAT